>NZ_BAAAQB010000037.1:130058-356658 GCF_039531445.1 Arthrobacter humicola
GCGTTGAAGGCCGGGAGGTCGTGCGGGTTGCGGCTCGTCACGAGACCCTGGTCCACCACGACTTCCTGGTCGCTCCAGTTCGCTCCGGCGTTCTTCAGGTCCGTCTGCAGCGTGTGGTACGAGGTCACGTTCCGGCCGCTGACCACGCCGGCATCGATCAGCAGCCACGGGCCGTGGCAGATGGAGGCCACCGGCTTGTGCTGTTCGAAGAACGCCCGGGTGAACGCCTGGGCGTCCTTGTCGACGCGGAGGTGATCCGCGTTGACCACGCCGCCGGGGATCACGAGGGCGTCGAAGTCGGCGGCATCGGCCTGCCCGGCGGCGAGGTCCACGGCAAACGTCTGGCCCTTCTCGGTGCCGTCATAGCCCTGCAGCTTTCCGGTCTTGGGCGAGACCAGGGTGGGCACTCCGCCGGCTTCCTTCACGGCATTCCACGGGCTGGTCAGCTCCACCTGCTCCACCCCGTCCGTCAGCAGGAACGCGACCTTCTTGCCCGCAATGTTGTGCTCTGACATGTGTCCTCCTCATACCGGGGCGCGGGTCCGGGCGGCCTTGGGCCGCGACCGGCACCCGCGCAGGAATCATTGGGCTTGCGGTTTCAACTCTAGGAACCGGCAAAGTAATAAGCAAGCTGATCATGCAATGCGGGGGAACCCTCCGACGGGCGGCGGCAAGCTGACAGAATGGGCCAATGGAAGTCGCTTACGGGCTGCTGGCCCTGGTCGCCATTGTCTGCGCCGGCAGCGCGCTGGGACGCAAGATCAACGTCTCCGTTCCGCTGCTGCTGGTGCTGGCCGGCGTCGTGTGCTCCTTCCTCCCGTTCGTCCCCACGATCGAGCTGAATCCGGAGCTCGTGCTGGTCGGGCTGCTGCCGCCGCTGCTCTATGCGGCAGCCCTGCAGACCTCGCTGTTCGACTTCGGGTCCAACCGCCGCGCCATCGGCCTGCTCTCGGTGGGCTACGTCATCTTCGGCACCGTCTGCATCGGTTTTGTGGTCTTCTGGCTGTTTCCCGAGATCCCGCTGGCGGCGGCGATGGCTCTGGGCGCCGTCGTCGCACCGCCGGACGCCGTGGCAGCGACGGCCATTGCCCGCAAGGTGGGCATGCCCCGCAGGATTGTGACCATCCTGGAGGGCGAATCCCTGGTCAACGACGCCACGGCGCTGGTCTGCCTGCGCGCCGCCATCGCCGCCATCGCCGGAACGGTCTCGGCCGCGGCCATCGCCGGGGGCTTCCTCCTTGCAGCCGGCGGGGGCCTGGTGGTGGGCATTGCCGCGGCCTTCGTGCTCACCGCGCTCCGCAAACGGATCCGCAACGTGGCCATCAACACCTCCACGTCCCTGGTCGCGCCGCTTGTGGCCTATCTTCCGGCCGAAGCGATCCACGCCTCCGGCGTCCTGGCCGTCGTCGTCACGGGGCTGATCATGGGGACGAAGGCCCCGTCCATGCCGAACGGGGCGGCCCGGCTGAGCCAACGCAGCAACTGGCACACGGTCCAGTTCCTGCTGGAGAATTCCGTGTTCCTCCTGATCGGGCTGCAGGTCCGGACCATTATCGAAGGCGTCCAGGATGACTCGCTGGGGCCGAACCGGATCTGGCTCGGCTGCGCCGTGGTGCTGCTGGCCGTACTGGTCCTGCGCCCGATCTGGGTTTTTCCCGCAACGTACCTGCCCCGGCTCATTCCTGCCGTCCGGCGCAATGATCCCGCGCCGCCCTGGCAATTTGCCGCGATCGTCTCCTGGGCCGGCATGCGCGGCGTGGTGACGCTTGCCGCCGTCCTGGTCCTGCCGGCACAGCTGGACCACCGGTCCGTCCTGATCCTGATGGCCCTCGTAGTGGTGGGGGGCACCCTCACCCTGCAGGGCTTCACACTCCCGGCCCTGGTCCGGGTCCTGCGCGTGAAGGGACCGGATCCGCGCGAAGACGCGCTCAACCAGGCCTCGCTCATGCAGCTGGCCACGGCGGCGGGCGTGCAGCGGCTGCAGGAACTGCGCTCGGACTCCGATCCCCCGGAAGTCGTCGCGATGCTGAAACGGCGCACGCAGGAGCGCGGACTGGCCGCGTGGGAGCGGCTGGGCCGTCCCTCCGCGGAATCCGCCACCCCCAGCCAGCGCTACGCCCAGCTGCGGCTTGCGATGCTCGATGCCGAGCGCGCCAAGGTCCTGGAACTGCGGCGCGGCGGCGCCTACGCCCACGAGGTCCTGGCCGACGTCCTTGACCGCCTGGATGTCGAGGAGTCCATGCTGGACGCCTCACTGGAGGAACCGGACAGCACCGGAGGAGGCGGCGGCGAAGGGATTGCCCGGCCCGGCGGGGTCTGTTCCCACCTGGAATCCGCCCCCGACCCGGTGGTCCCGCCGGATCCCGCCTGCGCCGCATGCGAGCGGGACGGCACCACGCCGGTGCACCTGCGGATGTGCGTGCACTGCGGCAACGTGGCCTGCTGCGATTCCTCCCCTGGAACCCATGCGTACAAGCACTTCCAGGCCACTGGCCACCCCGTGATGCGCAGCATTGAGCCGGACGAGGACTGGCGTTGGTGCTACCCCGACGAACTCCTCGGCTAAGCCACCGGCTTGGCGCGCGCACCGGACGCAGGTGCGCGGTGCCGGCGCCGGCGCCGGCGGGAGCCTCTGTTCACGGCCGCTCCGCCTCCGTAGGCTGGAAAGGGATCTGGCCAGGGACCGCGGAGGTCCCGGGCCCTGCCGCCGCCGGACGAGAAGAGGACACTGTGGACAACCAAGACATCCTGGAACGGATCAAGGCACTGGTGGAGGAAGAACACAGCCTCCGCGAAGACGCAGCACCGCCCGGGGCTCCGGACGTCCTCCGGCTGCAGCAGCTGGAGGAACAGCTTGACCAGTGCTGGGACCTGCTGCGCCAGCGGCGGGCAAAAAAGGACTACGGCGAGAACCCGGACGAGGCGGAGGTGCGGCCGGCCAGCGAGGTCGAGGGCTACCAAAGCTAGCCCTCGGGGCATGAGCTGACGGGCCGGATAGCCATGCAGATCGCGCTGCTGGGAGACGTCATGCTGGGCCGGCTGGTCAACCGCCACCTGGCCACGGCCAATCCTGCCTATCCCTGGGGTGACACGCTGGAGCTCCTCCGGGAGGCCGACGTCCGCGTCGCCAACCTCGAATGCGTCCTGGCGTCCGGCGGCGAGCCGGAGCCCGGGAAAATCTTCCACTTCCGCTCCGACCTGAAAAACGTGGACAGCCTGCTCGCCGCCGGGATCGACGTCGTCTCCCTCGCCAACAACCACGTCTTGGATTTCGGCGCGGACGCGTTCCGGGAAATGCTCCCGGCGCTTGACGGCGCCGGAATCCTGCACGCCGGGGCCGGCCCGGACCTGGACGCAGCCCGGCGCCCGGCCGTGCGGCGGGTGGGCGGCACCGCCGTCGGCTTCATCGCCTTCACGGACAACCAGCCCGATTGGGAGGCGGGTCCCTCGGTTCCCGGGGTCTACTACGTTCCCGTGGACGACGGCGGCGAGCGCGGAGCCGCGCTCCTGGACCTGGTCCAGCGGACCAAGGCCCGCGTCCAGCTCCTCATTGTGTCGGCCCACTGGGGGGGCAATTGGGGATCGGACGCCCCGGCGCGGCATCAGGAGCTCGCGCGCGACCTCATAGATGCCGGCGCCGACGTCGTGTTCGGCCACTCTCCGCATGTCTTCCGCGGCGTGGGGATCCACCGGAACCGTCCGATCATCTACAGCGCCGGGGATTTCGTTGACGATTACGCCGTGGACCCCGTCGAGCGCAATGACCAGTCCTTCCTCTTCGTACTCGTCACAGGGGACAACCAACCCCGTACGCTGCGGCTGTACCCCACCGTCATCGCCGGATTTCAGGCCCGCCTGGCCCGGGGGTCGGCGGCCGATATTGCCGCCCGGATGCAGCGGCTGAACCAGCATCTGGGCACGCGAAGCACCTGGAACGCGTCCGCCCGCTGCCTTGAAATCCCGCTCAGTCAGCAACTCCGGCCCTAACCGTCCAGGTCCCGGGGTGCAAACCCAAGAATTTTCTAACCCCCTCTTGCTACTGTCCGCTTGTTAAGGCCGTGTCACCCGGCCGGCCACGGATGCGAAAGTGAGAAAGCATCATGGGGAATCACGCCATGACGCCCCAGCAAGCCCGGACGGGACCGTTGTTCTGGCCGCGGTGGATTTTGCTGTTGATGGTGCTGGGGCTGGTTGCGGCCTTGGCCCCGATCTTCATCCTCTCGGGGTCGGCCACCGCCACGGCGCCGGCCAAGGGGCACTATGTTCCGCAAACGCGCACATACTTCATCGGCGCGGATGAGGTCGACTGGAACTACGCGCCGACCGGCAGCAACCAGATCACGGGTGAGCCGTTTGACGCGGCTGCCGCCGTCTTCACTCAGCAGGGACCGCAACGGATCGGCAGCACCTACATCAAGTCCCTGTACCGGGAGTACACCGACTCCTCCTTCAGGACGCTCAAGCCCCGGATCGCGGCCGACCAGCATTTGGGCATGCTGGGGCCTGTCATCCGCGCGGTCGTCGGGGACACGATCAAGGTGATATTCAAGAACAATCTGGACCGCCCCGCGGCTGTCCATGCCCATGGCGTCTTCTATGACAAGGGCAGCGAGGGCGCCCCGTACAACGACGGAACGAGCGCGGCAGATCACGGTGACGACGCAGTCACCCCGGGCACTGTCTACACATATAGCTACAAGGTCCCGGACCGTGCTGGCCCCGGCCCGATGGACGGCAGTTCTGTGATGTGGATGTACCACTCGCACACGGATGAAGTGGGCGATGACTACGCAGGCCTGGTCGGCCCCATGGTTATAACGAAGGCCAGCACCGCGCGCGCGGACGGCACGCCGAACGATGTGGACCGCGAGTTCTTTGTCCAATTCAAGGTCAGCGACGAGAACGCCAGCCCGTACCTGCAACGCAACATCGCCCGCTTCGCCGGTGACCCTGCGTCAGTGGACCCGGACAATGAAGAGTTCGGCGAGAGCAACCTGATGCACTCAGTCAACGGCTACGTCTTCGGCAACCTGCCCTTGGATGCCATGACCATGGCTAAGGGGGATCGGGTCCGCTGGTACCTGATGGGTATGGGCACGGAGGTGGACCTGCACACCCCGCACTGGCACGGCAACACCGCGACGGCACTGGGAATGCGCACTGATGTCGTGAGCCTGTTGCCGGCCACCATGGTGACGGCCGACATGGTCCCCGACAACCCGGGCACATGGCTGTTCCACTGCCACGTCAACGATCACATCAGCGCCGGGATGCTGGTCCGCTACCGCGTGAGAGACGCAGCAAACCCTGACAGCGGAAACGGCAACGGCACCGGCGGCCATTCCGGCCACACGCTGTAGATCAGCAGAGCCGGCAGCGGACGAAGCCGGGGTTCGGCCGTCGTCTGCCGGCCGTCAGGCCAGCGTTTCGCCGGGTCGGCTGGCCGCCAGGCTGGCGGAGACCTCCCGGTTGACGGCGGGCATGATCTCCGTCGCGAGCAGCTCAATGGACCGGGCCGTCTCGGCAAACGGCAGTCCGCCCAGCCCAATCTGGGCCAAGTACCGGGTGTTTCCCAGCGTCTGGTGGATCTCCAGGAGCTTCTCGGTGACCTGCTGAGGACTCCCGACCAGCAGTCCGCCGCCCGGCTCGGTCCACGCATCAAAAGTGGAGCGGGGGAAGTGGTCCACGGGGCGTGGCATGTTTTGTTCGAAGTAGGCCCGGTAATAGGGGTAAAACGTGTCGCGCGCCTGCTGTGACGTCGGAGCCGTATAGAAGTGGCCGCCGGCCCCCACCGGCAGGGCGCCGGCGTCGTGCCCGGCGGCGGCAGCACTCTCGCGGTACAGCTCAACAAGGTGGCGGAAGCGGGCGGGCCCGGACAGGAGGGCAATGAACAAGGGCAGCCCCAGCCGGCCAGCGCGGGAAAAGCTCGACGGGGTGCCGCCGACGCCAACCCAGACAGGCAGCTTCTGCTGCACCGGGCGCGGAGCGATGTCCATACCCGGGATGCTCTGCGTCAGTGTTCCGGACCACTGCACTGTGGTGTTGTCCCGGGCGTTGTCCCGCAGTTCCAGCAGCAGGCGCAGCTTCTCGTCGAACAGGGCGTCGTAGTCCTCGAGCTTGTGGCCGAAGAGCGGATAGGACTCCACGAACGCGCCACGGCCTGCAATGATCTCGGCCCGGCCGTCCGAGATCAGGTCCAGGGTGGCGAACTGTTCAAAGAGCCGCACCGGGTCTTGGGTCGAGAGCACGGTGACGGCCGTGCCCAGCCGGAGATTGGATGTTTCCCGGGCAATCGCGGCCAGCACGATTTCCGGGGCCGAAAGGGCGAAGTCGCGCCGGTGGTGCTCCCCCAGCCCCAGGAAGGCGAGGCCCGCCTGATCGGCCAGCTTGGCGAGTTCGATGATCTCCTTCAGCCGCTGCTGCGGGGACAGCGCGGTGCCGGTGCGGGTGTTTCGGGAAAGCTCGCCAAAAGTGAAGATACCAAAGTCCATATTCATTGAACGTTCAATCAATTCATTTCATTCCGGCTCCCCGGCTGCCTGCGGCGTTGCCGGCGCCGCCCGGCAACCATGCGGGCGCAGGCGCCGTCGAACTCTTCAGGTACGCCCCCTTATGCTCTGGCTGAAGGTCCCCATCCGGCGTATTCTGGGCAAAAATCTTGAGCCTGATAGCTGGACCAGAATGGCGCCGAAGAACCGATTACTCGTCCGTTTGGCCTCAACCATGGGCTGGCTCGCCGGCTTCCTGGCGGTGAGCGCACTCTGCGGAGTCCTGGCTGCCGGCCTGGTGATTCCCGGCGTTGCCGCAGCAGGAGCCTCCGTCAGCGGTTCGATCTCGTTCTTCAACAGCCTCCCTTCCGACTTCGCGGTTGAAACGCCGTCGCTCTCCACCAAGGTGCTGACCTCGGACGGGCGCCCCATCGCCACGTTCTACACGGAGAACCGGGTGAAGGTCCCACTCGATCAAATGTCCCCGTTCATCAGGGACGCCATCGTCTCCATCGAGGACAACCGCTTCTACGAGCACTCCGGGGTGGACCTCCGCGGGATCATGCGGGCGCTGGCACACAACCTGACCAGCAACGACGGCCGGCAGGGTGCGTCCACCCTGACCCAGCAGTACGTCTCCAACGTGCTCAATGAAGCGAAGTTGTCCCAGGACAACGGCGATGCGATGTTCCTGAGCGCACAGAAGGACCTGGGCGACAAGCTGCGGGAAATGAAGCTCGCCGTGGAGCTCGAGAAGAGATACACCAAGGACCAGATCCTGGAGGGCTATCTCAACATCGTCTTCTTCAACCGGGACGCCTACGGCATTGAAGCGGCGGCACGGCACTTTTACAGCACCTCGGCCAAGGACCTGACGCTGCCACAGGCCGCGCTGCTCGCGGGGCTGGTCAACAGCCCCAGCTACTACGATCCCGTTGCGCATCCCGAGGCCTCCCTCGGGCGGCGCAACCAGGTGCTCGACAGCATGCTGCGCCTGGGAAAGATCACCCCCGCGGAGCACGACGCCGCTGCCGCCACCGGCGTGGGACTGTCCGTCACCCCCGGGAAGCAGGGCTGTGCGGCCGCGGACATGGCCCCATACTTCTGCGACTATATTTCGCATCTGATCCTCAACAATCCGGCCTACGGCGTGGACGCCGCCAGCCGGCAGGCCAAGCTCTACCGGGGCGGCCTGACCATCACGACCACACTGGACAGCCGGCTGCAGGCGGCCGCACAGACGCAAGTGGACGCGACCGCCGGGGCCAATCCGGACAAATGGGGCGCTTCGCTGGTCTCCATCCAGCCCGGCACCGGCAAGATCCTGGCCATGGCCCAAAATACGGTGTTCCTTCCCGAGGACGGGAAGTTCGATACCCAGTTGAACTTCAACGTCGATGCAAGGGACGCCAACGGCAACGACCTCAACGGCGCCGGCGGTTTCCAGCCGGGTTCCACGATGAAGCCGTTCACCTTCGCCGAGTGGCTCAATGAGGGCAAGTCCCCCACCGCGGTCGTGGACGCGTCCCGGAGGTCATACCCGGTGGGTTTCCGGTGGAGGGACAGCTGCGGCAGGGTTCTCGGCGGCTACAGCACGCCGCAGAGGATCGCCGGGCTCGGCGCGGACGACGACCTCCAGAACAACGATCCCGGCTACTACCGCCCTATGCCCATCAACTACGGGCTATACAACTCCATCAACACAGCGACCTTCGCCGCCGCCGCCCAGTTGGACTTCTGCGGAATCCAGAAGATGGTCAACGCGGCGGGACTTCACAGCGGGCTGGACAACGCCCCGATCAACATGCACCAACTGGGCAACCTGCTCGGCGCCATCGGCGTTTCACCCCTCAACCTGATCACCGGATTCGCCACGTTCGCCAACGACGGCAGATACTGCGCGCCGATCGCCATCCTGGAGGTGAGAGATGCCGCCGGAAAGAAGCTCCCGGCCCAGACCAGCGACTGCCGGAACACCATCAAGCCCGAGGTCGCCCGGGGTGTCAACGCCGTGCTGCAGGACGTGCTGAAACGCGGCTCCGGCGTATACATCAATCCCAAGGTCCAGAGCCGGTTCCCCGTGGCGGCCAAAACCGGCACGTCCAACACCAACGGCTCAACCTGGGTTGTCGGCTACACCACCGGACTCGCCACCGCGTCCTACTTCGGCGACACGCTGGAAGGCCAGAAGCGGCCGGGCCGGAACATCACCATCAACGGCAAGTTCTACAAGGCAATCGACGGCTACATGCTGGCCGGTCCGCAGTGGGCGAACTACATGATGGACGCGGCCGGGCTCTACCCGGCTGCCGTTTTCCCTGCCCCGCCTGACTCCAAGCCCAAGCCGCCCAGCGCGTCTCCCAGGCCCTCCCGCTGAGGCCCGGCGCCGCCAAAAATCCGCCGCGGACGGCATCTCACAGCCCGCAGCCACAGGATGTCCCCACAGCCCCGCTGTTCCGCCCCGCCGGCGCCGGCGGAACAGACAGCAGCGGCCGGGGCAAGAGGCCGCGTTTACATTCCTGAAACATGGCGGTCACGCGATCTTCACGCCACCGCCATTCCTGTAACCTGCCTGCAACTTTTCGCCCCATTGCCGGAAACATGCCTCCGCGAGGATTAAATCCGGATCGGGGGGCCGGCGGCAACGTGTCCCGGTACGACAGACTTACGAGGAGGGACCCGCCGGTGGAACTCACTGCTGGAAGCGTCTGGATGATTGTGTCGGCAGCGCTCGTTCTGCTGATGACCCCGGCATTGGGCCTCTTCTACGGCGGCATGACCCGGGCCAAGGCCTCGCTCAACATGATGATGATGAGCTTCATCTCCATCGGGATCGTCGGCGTCGTCTGGGTCCTCTGGGGTTACTCGATGAGCACCGGCAAAGGCGTCCTCGGTGTGTTCGGCAACCCGTTCGCCAACTTCGGCCTGAGCAACATCATCGGTTCGCCGGACTTGATCAAGGCCGGATACAGCGCCACGTTCGCCATCATCACCGTGGCCCTCATCAGCGGCGCCATCGCGGACCGCACCAAGTTCACCTCCTGGGCGCTCTTCGTTCCCATCTGGATCACCCTCGTCTACTGCCCGCTGGCCTTCATGGTCTGGGGAGGCGGCCTCATGAGTGCCGGCGGTGCCGTCAGCGCCGTCTTCGGCCAGGTCATCGACTTCGCGGGCGGAACCGTGGTGGAAATCGCGTCCGGAACCGCGGCACTGGTGCTGGTCCTGATCCTGGGCAACCGGCACGGCTTCGGCAAGGACCCCGGCCACCGCCCCCACAACATCCCCTTCATCATGCTGGGCGCCGGCATCCTCTGGTTCGGCTGGTTCGGCTTCAACGCCGGCGCCGCCACCACCGTGCAGCAGGCCGGGCTGATCTGGGTGAACACCCTCGCGGCCCCCGCCGCGGCCATGATCAGCTGGCTGGTCACGGAAAAGATCCGGCACGGCCACCCCACCTCCCTGGGCTCCGCATCCGGCGCCGTCGCCGGCCTGGTGGCCATCACGCCGTCGTGCGCCAACATCAGCCCGCTCGCCGCGCTCGGCCTGGGCTTTGTCGCCGGTGCAGCCTGCGCGGTGTTCGTGGACCTGAAGGTCAAGTTCGGCTTCGATGACTCGCTCGACGTCGTCGGCGTGCACCTCGGCGGCGGCCTCATCGGCACCCTCGCGCTGGGCTTCATCGCCCTCCCGGTGAACGGCGCGGGCGGCGGCCTGTTCTACGGCGGCGGCCTGCACCAGGTGATCGCGCAGATCGTGGCGGTCCTCATCACAGTGGCGGTGTCCGGACTCGGGACCGCGGTAATCGGCCTCGCCATCCACAAAACGATTGGATTCCGGGTCAGCCACGAGGACGAACTCGCCGGAGTCGACCGGTCCGAGCACGCCGAGACCGCCTACGCCTTTGCCGAACTCGGTTTCAGCCGGTTCAACCCGTTCGGCCACCATGTCCGTGCCGCCCACGCTGTGCACGCGGCGACGGCCGCCCACGCCACCGCCCGCACGACGGAAGACCGGCCTGCCCCTGTAAAGGAAGACAGCCTCGTCTGAAGCGGCCGCCGCCAGTGCGCCTACGGCGGCACAAGTTTTTCCAAAGGTCCCTGTGTCTCGCAGGGTCTGAGGCCTAAGATGTTGGGCGGGGGGCACTCGAATTAGCGAACTCGCTTAATGGGAGGCCACGATGTTCAGCCAAGCCGGCCGCAAGGCATCAAAATCGAAGCTAACATCGGTGGCGCGAGTCCCGCGCAAACACCGCCGGGGCCCCCTTCCCAGACCGGACACACTCAGGTTCCGGCGCGCCCTCGCCGCTATTGCCGCCTTTGCGCTGGTCACCGCCGGCGGCCTGGTGGCGGCGGTTCCCACGGCCGCAGCCGAGACCGGGCAAAACTATATTGTGGTGCTCAAGGACGGCGTCGTGGACGCCGGAGCCGCGGCGGCCGCCCAGCAAAGCACCTACGGATTTACGGCGTCAAAGGTCTACCGTAGCGCCGTGAACGGCTACTCGGCCACCATGACGGCGGCCCAGGCGCAACGGGTCCAGGCTGATCCAAGCGTCGACTTCGTCACGATGGGCCGAACGTTCCACAAGCCGAGCGATCCGGCGTCCGCGGGCACCCAGCAGACCCCGTTTTGGCGGCAGCGGATCGCCGGGACGGACTCGGATGTCCGGAAGGCCCTCGACAAAGGGCCGGACCGGATCAATGTCAACGTCGCCGTGATCGACAGCGGCATCGACGCCACTCACCCGGACCTGAACGTCAAGGGCGGCGTTGACTGCCAGTCCGGCTCGCCCGTGGACGTGACCCCCGTTGACGTTTTGGGGCACGGGACGTTTGTCGCAGGTGTGATCGGCGCCCGGAACAACCGCTTCGGCGTCGTGGGAACCGCTCCGGGCACGCCGCTGTGGTCCGTCCGAGTGGTTGACGACGCCGGCCTGATCTCCGAGGAAAGCCTGATTTGCGCGATTGACTGGGTGACCTCGACGCACAAGGACGACGACCCGAGCAATGACATCGCCGTGGCCAACATCAGCATCGCCGGCGGCGGCGCCGACACGCCCAACTGCGGGAAGGGCACGGACCCGATGCATTACGCCATCTGCCGCTCGGTCCGGGCCGGCGTCACCTACGCCGTCGCGGCCGGGAACGCCGGGGAGGACTTCGCCAACACCGTGCCGGCCACCTACGACCAGGTGCTGACCGCCACGGCCATGGGCGACTTCGACGGAAAGGCCGGCGGCTTGGCCGCTCCTGACTGCGGCGCAGTGGACTTTGCCAAGTACGGGCAAAAAGATGACCAGCCGGCGTTCTTCTCCAACTTCGCCACCACGAGCGATGACAAGGCCCACACCGTCGCCGCCCCCGGAGTGTGCATCCTCTCCACTGCCCCGGGGGGTTACGCCGTGAACCATGGCACCAGCTTCGCCAGCCCGGCTGTGGCCGGGTCCGTGGCCCTGTGCATCAGCCAGAGGGAGTGCACCGGCTCAGGCAAGGACGTCATGGAGCAGTATCTGCACCTCACGGCGTCGTACACGAAGCGCCACCACGACTACGGCTTCGGCGGCGATCCCGTCCACCCGATCAGCGGGAAGTACTTCGGCTACCTGACCGAGACGGTGAGCTTCTGACTATCCGGCTGTGAGACTGGGCCGAGGCCGGCTGCCGCGGGGCGGCCGGCCTCAGCCCGGAAACCGGCGCCCGCAGACGACGCCTGCGGGCCGGTGCGCGTAATATGGCGGCCATGACCAAGGAAGCGGTTGAGGTCACAGCCCCTGCCGGCACGGTGCCGTACTCGCGGCTGGACACCATGTTCTTCGTGGTGGGCGGCGTCTCGGCCGTCTGGCTGACCTCCCTGCTGGTGCAACTGAGCTTCCAATGGGGCTGGGCGCAGGTCTGGTTCCTCTTCATCTTCTGGGGCCTGCTCGCCTATCTGGTGCTCCCCCGGCTCCACCGCATCCTGACCCGCCTGTATGTTCCCGATTACTTCATCGGCCGGGCGCGCACCAGCGACGGGCTGCTGGGCGACCCCGTGAATGTGGCTTTGCTGGGATCGGAACCGCAGGTGCATCGGGTGATGCAGACAGCAGGCTGGACCCTGGCCGACGACGTGACGCTGGCCAGCAGCCGTCGCATCGTCACCTCCACGCTCCTGCGCCGCAGCTACCTCGAGGCGCCGGTGAGTCCCCTGTTCCTGTTCGGCCGCCAGCAGGATTTTGCCTATCAGCAGGAAGTCGACGGCACCCCGGGCAAGCGCCACCACGTCCGCTTCTGGCGGTGTCCACCCGGCTGGATGCTCCCCGGCGGACTGGCCGTCGACTGGCTGGCCGCCGGAACGTATGACCGCAGCGTCGGGCTCTCCCTGTTTACCCTGCAGATCACCCACAAGATCGACGAGCACACCGACGTCGAACGCGACCACGTCGTCGCAGCCATCACCGGGGCCGACCCGGGGGCCGAGGTCCGAGTGATCCGCGACTTCTCGACCGGGTACCATGCCCGAAACGGCGGAGGCGACACCATCATTACCGACGGCGATCTCCCGATCGTTGATCTGCGGAACACCGCCGGGGTGCCGGCCGAATCCGACAGATCCGCCACCGACAGCCGGAACAAGCGCCCGGCGCCCACGATCGTCGGTGCCGTCTTGGTCGGGGCCCGCGCAGCCGCAGCCGTCCTGCTGGCCCTCTCCCTGGTGCTCCTCCGGGACGCGCACGTGAGCTCGCTGCTGCAGCCCGGAGCCGGGCCGGCGGTCACGGAGGCCCAGGCCGAAGCGGCAGTCACCATCGCGACGGTGATGGTCCTGCTCTTTGCCTTGGTCGAGGTCCTGCTGGCCTGGTTCGTGTTCCTCGGACGGAACTGGGCCCGGACCGTGGCCATGGCCCTTAGCACGGCGGCCATTGGCCTGCAGGCGTTCGACGTTTTCCACGGCGGTCCGGACATCACCCTGCAGTCCAATCTTCCCGGCCTGGCCCTGGACATCCTGCTGCTCCTGGCGCTGTCCAGCAAGCGGTCCCGGGACTATGCCCTGCGCCCGCGCAAGGAACCAAAACGGTACTCCAGTCGTGCCGGCGGCCGGACAGCAAACTGAACGGACCGCCGTCGAACATTGCCTAACATGCCGGCCGGGATGGATCTTGACATCCCGGAAAGCCCGGGCGCTAGATAAAAGTAGCCGGCAGCGGGCCGTTCACCACAGGATTCGCAGCAGAGGAGCGGACATGACCAAGGATGCACAAGCGGCGGAGCGCGTCCACAGCGAGAGCCCCGCCGAGGGTGACGCAACAGCCGCACCCTTTGTCGACCGTGCCCATTCCCAGGACGCGGCAGAAGGGCCGGACATCGACGAGGAACCGGGCGCCTAGCCGGATATCCGGCGAAATATCTTCGCCCGCGTTGGTGTTGGGCCGGACATGACAACTATCGGAATCATCGGTGCAGGACACATTGGCAGCCAGCTCGCCCGCAAAGCAGTTGAGCTCGGCTACGACGTCGTGATCAGCAACTCGCGCGGGCCCGAAACCCTCGCGGACCTTGCGGCGGAACTGGGACCGAAGGCCCGGGCCGCAACCCCGGCCGAGGCGGCAGCGGCCGGCGACTTCGCCATCGTCACCGTGCCGCTAAAGGCGATCCCGGACGTGCCCGTGGAACCGCTGGCGGGCAAGATAGTCCTCGACACCAATAACTACTACTGGGAACGCGACGGTCACTTCCCCGCCCTGGATGCCGGCGAGGCCACCACCTCCGGCCTGCTGCAGGAGCATCTGCCGCAGTCCAAGGTCGCCAAGGCCTTCAACCACATCCTGTTCTCCCAGATCACCACGGACGGCACCCCGGCCGGCACGCCCGACCGCCGGGCGCTGGCCACGGCAAGCGACTACCCGGACGCTGCCGAACTCGTGGCCAGGCTCTATGACGAGTTCGGCTTCGACACCGTCAACATCGGCCCGCTCGCCGAAAGCTGGCGCGTGGAACGGGACCGCCCGGCCTACGTGGCCCGGCAGAACGCCGCCGAGCTCACCGAGAACCTGGCCAGGGCGCCGCGCACCATCTGACCTCCCCGGCGCCGGCGCCGGCGCGGCGCGCGAATTCGCCGGAAGCCTGCGAGTTCGCCGGAACTTTCCGGCGAACGGGCAGCTTTCCGGCGACTTCGGCCGGGCACGGCTGGGAGAGCGGCTGGGCGGGCTCTAGGGGGCAGCCGCCAGGGCTGTCGCGGCGAGGGTGGCGAGCTGGACCGGTGCGGGGCGCGCGACCGTGCTGCCGATCCGGACCGGTGCACCTGTGTGCGCGGACGCCAGGACGGACTCCATTACCTCCAGGGCGTGGAAGGCCAAGGCACCTCCCGCCCGGGGCTCCTGGCCGGCCGGAGTGCGGATGAGGTCTGCGATGCCGAAGCCCCGCCCCGAGTCCGTGTAGCCGGCGGAGACGGGCAGGGTCTCCCAGTGGTCCGCACCGAGGGCGAAGAGCTGCACGTCGCCGTCGAAGTGGTTGGGATCCGGAACCACCAGGGAACCGCGCTCGCCGTGGACCTCAATGTTGGGGCTCTTGGTCTTCACGGCGTCGAAGCTCATCACCAGTGTGGACAGGGCCCCCGAGGCGTGGACCAGGACGCCGGTGACGTGGGTGTCGATCGCTACCGGCACCGTCTGGCCCTCGCGCGGGCCCGAGCCGATGGTCCGCTCGTCGCGGGTGTGGCTGGCTGCGCCGATCACCGAGACCACCGGCCCCAGCAAAGTCACGAGGGCTGAGACGTAGTACGGTCCCATGTCCAGGAGCGGTCCGCCGCCGGGCTGGTAGTAGAAGTCCGGGTTCGGGTGCCAGCGCTCGTGACCGGGGGTGACCATGGTGGCCGTCGCGGAGATGGGCTTGCCGATGAGCCCGTCGTCGATCGCCTTCCGGGCGGTCTGGATCCCGGTGCCGAGCACGGTGTCAGGGGCGCAGCCGACCACGACGCCGGCTGTCCGCGCGGCGTCCAGCACTTGCCGGGCCTCCGCCGTCGTTGCCGCGAGCGGCTTCTCACCGTAGACGGACTTGCCGGCGGCAATCGCGCGCAGGGCGACCTCGGCGTGGGCGGCGGGGATGGTCAGGTTCAGGACAAGTTCGACGTCGTCGTCCGCCAGGAGCGCATCGACGCTGAGCGCCCGGACGCCGTCGTACGAGTCGGCCACGGCCTGCGCCCGCGCGGGGTCCAGGTCCGCGACGGCGACGAGATTGATGTCCTCAAGTCGGCGGAAGTTCGCCAGATACTGGGCGATGATGGCTCCGCAGCCGATGATTCCAACGTTTATTGGCTGGTCTGTGTCAATTGACTGGTCTGGGTCAATTGACTGGTTTGGGTCTAACGGCTTGCCCACAGCAGGCCCCTTTCGATGATGGTGCGGACGTTGCTGTCCTGGAGGATTTCGACGCGGTGTCCCGGGGTGCAGACGAAGATCCTGCCCTGTCCCCATTGCCGCGTCCAGATGGCCGGCGACGTGACTTCCCGGTGCCACGGGTCCCATTCCCGGACTTTCTGGGTGGTGGTGGCCAGAACGTCGATGTAGTCGTCGGCGAGGACCCAGTACTGTTCGGTGACGAGGTCGAAGTCGCCGACGCCTGCCGTGATCGGATGGTCCGCGGCCGCGGGGAGCATATTGACCGTATACGGGACGTAGTTGTCGGGCTGCCCGCCGGTCCGCTCATCCGGGTGCTTGCCCGGGTGGCAGGCAAACTGGCCGCCGATCAGGTGCAGGTAGTCCGAGGTGTCACGGTAGGAATCCGCGATGCCGCCGTGCCAGCCGGCCAGACCCGTGCCGTTTTCGACGGCGGCACGCAGGCCCTCGAACTCGTCCTTCTCGATGGTGGACATGGTCACGCACTGCAGGATGAGGTCGACGCCGGCCATGTAGTCGGCGTCGGCATAGATCTTGGGCGATTCCTCCACCCGGACCTCGTAGCCGTTAGCTTTCAGGTACGGGATGAATTCCTCCGTCGCGGCAACGGGCTGGTGCCCGTCCCAGCCGCCGCGCACCACGAGAGCGGTTTTGTGGTCGTTTGTCATGGGTTCCTCTGTTGTTGGTGTGTCGTGGCCGGCTCAGCGGGCGGCGAAGGCCGCATCGAACGCGGCCGCGGGCGGTGTGATCGTGGCGAGGTCCTTGACCAGTGCGAGGGCCTGCGGCGCACCGACCAGGCGGTCCATGCCGGCGTCCTCCCACTCGATGCTGGTGGGCCCCTGATAGCCGATGGCGTTGAGGGTCCGGAATATCGGTTCCCAATTGACGTCGCCATGACCGGCGGTGACGAAATCCCATCCGCGGCGCGGGTCGGCCCACGGAAGATGGGAACCGAGCCGGCCGTTGCGGCCGTTGAGCTGTCGGACAGATTCCTTCACGTGAACGTGGAAGATCTTCTCGGCGAAGTCCTGAAGGAACATCACCGGGTCCAGGTCCTGCCACAGGAAGTGCGAGGGGTCGAAATTCAGGCCGAAGTTCTCCCGGTGCCCGATGGCCTCGAGGGTGCGCCTGGCGGTCCAGTAGTCGTAGGCGATTTCGGACGGGTGGACCTCAAGGGCGAAGCGGACCCCTTCCTCGTCGAAGACGTCGAGGATTGGATTCCAGCGGTCGGCGAAGTCCTGGTACCCGCGTTCAATCATGGCCGCCGACGCCGGGGGGAACATGGCGACGCATTTCCAGATCGAGGACCCGGTGAACCCGGTGACGGTCTTCACGCCAAGCCTGGCGGCCGCTCGAGCCGTGGTCTTCATGGCCTCGGCGGCGCGGGTGCGGACCCCTTCGGGGTCGCCGTCGCCCCACACCGGGGCGGGAAGAATGCCCTCGTGGCGTTCATCGATCGGGTCGTCGCAGACGGCCTGACCGGTGAGGTGGTTGGCGATCGCATGGACTGTGAGGCGGTGCTTGTCCAGGATGTCGAGCCGGTTCTGGAGGTAGGCGTCGTCCTCGACTACGCGCTGCGGGTCCAGGTGGTCGCCCCAGCAGGCGATCTCCAGGCCGTCGAAGCCCCACTCGCCGGCGAGCCGCGCCACTTCTTCGAAGGGCAGGTCGGCCCACTGGCCGGTGAAGAGAGTGATGGGTCGTGTCATGGTCTTTCCTCTCAGACGTTGTGCCAGTGGCTGTTGGCGCCGGCGCTGGCTTCGACGGCGGCGAGGACTTTTTGGACTTGGAGGGCGTCAGCGAAGGACGGTGCGGGGGGCCGGTTGCCGGCGATGGCGTGGATGAGGTCGACCGCCTGGTGGGTGAAGAGGTGCTCGTAGCCCAGGCCGTGGCCGGTGGGCCACCAGTTCCCGGTGTAGGGGTGTTCGGGTTCGGTGACGAGGATCTTGCGGAAGCCCGCGTCCGGGCCGTCTGCGGCGTCGTAGAAGGACAGGGCGTTCATGTCCTCGAAGTCGAAGGCCAGCGAGCCCAGGGTGCCGTTGAGTTCGATGCGCATCGCGTTTTTCCGGCCGAGGGCGAACCGGGTGGCTTCGAACACGCCGATCGGCCCGGTTCCGGTTCCGTTGTTGGAGGCGGTACCGTCGCCGTCGCCGGCGAAGCGGGCGGTGAAGATGGCGGCGTCGTCGACGGTCACGGGCCCGCGGACGGTGTCGGCACCGGTGGCGCCGTGCCCGCCCAGGCCCACGAGGTCCCCGGCGACGGGGCGTTCGGTGACAAAGGTCTGCAGCAGGGCCGAGACCCCGGTGATGCTTTGTCCGGTGATCCACTGGGCGGTGTCGATGCTGTGGGCTCCGATGTCCCCGAGGGAGCCGGAGCCGGACTTGGCCTTGTCCAGCCGCCAGGTCAGGGGAGCATCGGCGTCGGAGAGCCAGTCCTGCAGGTACTGCGCCCGGACGTGCCGGATCCGGCCCAGCCGGCCCTCCTGCACCATCCGCCGGGCCAGGGCCAGGGCCGGGGTGCGGCGGTAGCTGAAGCCGCACATCGAGTACACGCCCCGGGCGGCCGCGGCGTCGGCCGCCTTGGCCATCCGTTCGGCTTCCGCGACGGAGTTCGCCAGCGGCTTCTCGCACAGGACATGCTTGCCGGCTTCGAGCGCGGCGATCGCGATCTCGGCATGGGTGTTGCCCGGGGTGCAGATGTCGATCAGGTCGATGTCGTCCCGTTCGATCAGCGCCCGCCAGTCCGTCTCGGCGGACGCCCAGCCCATCTTGTCCGCGGCGGCACGCACCCCGGAGGGGTTCCGGCCCGCGATCGCGGTCAGTTCGGGGCGCAGGGGCAGGTCGAAGAACCGCGGCGCGCTCCGCCAGGCCTGGGAATGCGCGGCCCCCATGAACGCGTAGCCCACCATCCCCACACGCAGGGGTTTCAGTTCAGTCACAACAAGTCCTCTCTATTTGCTGAAGCCTGCGGTGAGGCCGCTGAGCAGCTGGCGCCGGGCCATGACGTAGACCACCAGCAGCGGCAGCGTGGCGAGGACGACGGCGGCCAGCACGGCCGGGATGTTGACGCTGAACTCGCCCTGGAACGTCCACAGCGACAGCGGCAGCACCCGGGTGTCCGGGCTCTGCGTCAGGATCAGCGGGAACAGGAAGCCGTTCCACACCCCGAGCGCGTTGTAGATGCCGACCGTCACCACGGCGGGCCGGGTCATCGGCAGCGCCAGGCGCCACATCATGGCCCAGTCCGAGCAGCCGTCCAGCCGCATGGATTCGAAGAGCTCGTTGGGGACGTCCCGCATGAAGTTGGACAGGATCAGCACTGAGATCGGGATGGCGAAGGCGACCGAAGGCAGGATCAGGGCCAGCAGGGTGTCGTACAGATGGGCACGGGTGATCATCCAGTAGATGGGGATGATCGTGGCGTGCAACGGGATGGCCAGGCCCAGCAGGAAGAGGTTATTTGTCCAGCCCAGGAACCTGCTTTTGCCGCGGACGATCGCGTACGCAGCCATAAAGGACACCAGGAGGGCCGGCACGACGCTGCCCACTGTGACGATGAGGCTGTTGGCAAAGTATCTGGCGAAGTCGTTCTCCAGGACCAGCTTGTAGTTGTCCAGGGTGGGTTCGGCGGGCGGCATCATCGGGTTGGACGTGAAGAAGCCTGCCTGGTTCTTCAGGCTCGTCACCACCACGTAGTAAACGGGGACGATGATGATGGCCAGCCAGAGCCAGCCGCCGAGGCCGCCAAGGACGTTCGGGCGGGACCGTCCGGATGCCTTGGTCCGCGGACGGGGGCTGGCGGCGGGGCGGACGGGTGTTGGGGACGGGACGGGAATCTGGGTCAGGGACGCCATCAGGCACCTTCCAATTGGCTTGCATTGCGGTTCTTTCCGCCCAGTCTTTGCAGCAGCAGGGCGAGTGCCACGCCGATCACCACGAGGATGACCCCGAGGGCACTCGCAGCGCCCATGTCATTGGCTTTGAACCCGGTGAGGTACATGTGCAGCGGGAGCAGCCGTGTGGCGTAGCCGGGGCCGCCGCCGGTGAGGACGAAGACGAGGTCAAAGTACGCGAGCGAGCCGACCACCATGAGCGTGGAGGACGTGATGATGGTGTACTTCAGCTGGGGCAGGGTGATGTTGAAGAACTGCTGGATCCGTCCGGCACCGTCGATTTGCGCGGCCTCGTACAGCGACCCGGGGATCTGGCGCACGCCGCCCTGGTAGATGAGCGTGTGGAACGGGACAAACTGCCAGGCGATCACGAAGACCACGACGAACAGCACCAGGTCCGAATTGCCGAGCCAGTCCTGGGCCAGGAACGGCAGGCCGAGCCCGGCGCCCAGCCCGAAGTTGGGGTCCAGGAGGGCTTTGAACGCGATGGCCACCGCGGCCGAGGACAGCAGCAGCGGCACGAAGTAGAGGACGGCCAGGGCGGCGCGGTACTTCTGGCCCCCGGCGGTGAAGACGCCCAGCAGAAGACTGATTGGCGCCTGGACGATGAACGAGAAGAACATGATCTTCGCCGTCACCAGCAGTGCGTTCCCGGTGACGGGGTCGGTCAGGACGGTGGTCCAGCTGGACAGACCGTCCAGCTTGATCTCGCCCAGGCCGTCCCAAGAGGTGAAGCTCAGGAACAGGACGCCGATCAGCGGAATGATGGCGAACAGCAGGAAGAAGGCAAGGGCCGGTGCGGCCAGCCACCCCGACGGGCCCTGCTGGAGGGCCCGCCGGGAGGAACCGGATGTGGTGGACACTGGATTACTTTCCGATCGTCGCGTTCATCGTGGCGGTGAACTGCTCCGGGGTGATCTTCTTAAGGAAGATCTGGTCGAGGTTGGCCAGCATGGCGTCCCCCTGGGCCGGGCTGAGTGCCTGGTCCCAGGAGAGGGTGAAACTCGGAGCGTTCTTGGCCATGCCATACACGTAGGTCAGGAAGTCCTTGTCCGGGGACGCGGCGAGCTTGCTTTCGATGCCCTTGACCACCGGCACGGCTCCGGAGTCGATGAGGCCCTGGATGTTGCTGTCCGAGAACATCCCGCTCTTCACGTACTCAAGGGCGGCTTTCTTCTGGCCGTCGGTGGCCTTCGAGGAGACGGACCAGAAGTTCGAGGGGTTGCCCACGACATTGGCCGGATCTCCCTTGCCGCCGGAGACCGCCGGGAAAGTGGTGTAGCCGAGCTTGCCGCTCTTGACGAAGTCGGCGGCGTCCTTCTTCATGCTCTGGTAGATCCAGCCGCCTTGCAGGATCATGGCCGACTTGCCGGTGTACAGCAGTGCTTGGTCGGCGTTGCTGTCCGCCGCGATGGATGAGAACCCGTTGACGAAGCCGCCGGCGTCGACGAGCTGCTGGATTTTGGTCAGTGCCTCGGTGACCGCGGGGTCGGACCACGCGTTGGGCTTGTTGGCAGCGATGTTGGCGAAGACCTCCGGGCCGCCGATGCGTTCCACGAGGTACTCGAGCCACATCAGGTCCGGCCACCGGGACTGGCCGCCGAGCGAAAACGGGGCAATACCCGCGGCCTTGAACTTCGGCACCAGCGCCATGAGCTCGTCCCAGGTCTTGGGAGCCTCGGCACCCACCTTGGCGAAGACGTCCTTGTTGAAGTACAGCACCACAGGCTGCACGTTGTTGTTCGGCAGGGCGTAGGTTTTGCCGTCGATGACGCCATTCTTGAGAACCGCGGGAAGGTAGCGGTCCTGAACGTCGGGGTTGTCCTTGAGGAACCCGGAGAGATCATCCACCTGCCCGGCATCCACGTAGGATTTCAGCACGCCGCCGCCCCAGCCGTAGATGAAGGTCGGGCCCTGACCGGCGCCGACGGCGGTGCGCACCTTTGTCTTGTAGGCGTCGTTCGCGAAGAAATCCAGTTTGATGGACGAATCCGGGTGGGCGGAGTTCCAGTCCGTGACGGACTTCTGCAGCACTGGCTGGTTGCCGCCTGTCAGCCCCCACATGGTGGCCGAGTCCGCTCCGGCGGCAGTGCCTGCCGGGCCGCTGGAGCCGCAGGCGGCCAGACTGATCGAGATTGCGGCGGCGGAGACGGCCATCGCGGCACTGCGAAACGTACGATTTTTCATCTGGGATTCCATTCGTCTTCCGGGGTCTGCGCTGATGGCCCGGGTGTGAGTGGCGGCAGCCCAACCCTCCGCGAAGAAGGCTGCACTGCCGCTGCTGATGGGGTAAAGCTAAATTTCGAAAAGTTTCGTAAAAGTCTGCGACTTGTGAAACTAAACTAATGGTGACTGCAATCACAGTCAAGGGCGGATTCGGAAACCTTGGTTCATCTGCACCAGATAGGCTTGACGCACCCGACAAACAAGGCGAGACTTCTTTCTGTCGAAATATTTCGAAAGTACAGGAGTCATCGTGTCAATAGTCCAGGGTTCCGGCAGACCAACGCTTGCCGCCGTCGCCCGGGAGGCCGGCGTTTCCTCCCCCACGGTCTCCAAGGTCATCAACGGGCGGGAGGACGTTGCAGAGAGCACGCGCACCAAGGTTCTGGCGGCACTTGAGCAGCTGGGCTACCAGTCCACGCATCAGCGCAAACATGCCGAGGGCCGGACCGGGATCGTGGAAGTGGTTTTCGACTCGCTGTACTCCGCGTACTCCGTCGAGGTCCTCAACGGCGTACTGGAGCAGGCCGCCTCGGTGGACGTCCAGGTACTGATCGATGTGACCGGACACCCAGCCGCCATGACGCTCAGCCCGGAGCGTCGGGCCCAGCGCATCCTGGATGACGGCCGGCTCGGTTTGATTGTGGTGACGTCCGGCTTCAGTACGGCCCAGCTGAGCGCCTTCCGCCGGCGGCACATCCCGGTGGTGGTGATCGATCCGCTGAACCCACCGCCGTCGGAGGTTGTCAGCGTGGGGGCCACCAACTGGGCGGGCGGCAAGGAAGCCACGGAGCACCTGCTCGGCCTCGGCCACCGGCGGATCGCCTATGTTGGCGGACCGGAATCGGCGGAATGCAACCAGGCCCGCCTGCACGGCTACATGGCGGCACTCATGGCCGCAGGAGTGCAGGTCCGGCCCGATTACGTCATGCTGGACAAATTCCGCCCCGAACACGGAATCCGCTCGCTCAAGGCGCTCATGGCCCTCCCAGAGCCCCCGACCGCCATCTTCGCGGGGAGTGACAGCATTGGCCTCGGCGTCCTGGCCGAAGCCCGGCGGCACGGGCTGCGGATCCCCGAAGACCTGAGCGTGGTGGGCTTCGACGGCACGTACCAGGCGGAGCAGTCCATCCCCGCCCTGACTACCGTGACGCAGCCCCTGCAGGAGATGGGCCGCGCCGCACTGCGGGCCGTCCTCCGGCTGGCCAACAACGAGGAGCTCGACTCGCGACGGGTCGAACTCGCCACCCACCTGGTGGTCCGGGAGTCGACGGCCCCTCCCGCCGCCGGGATCCCGACGCCGGACGCGCCGCGGCCGTAGCCGCCGCGGCGGCTCAGCCGCCGGGGTCAATGTGGCGGCTCGCCCTCAGGTAATTCTGCTGGATTTCCGGGTGGAAGTCCGGGGCCGGAGCAGCGTCCACCGCAACGGGCCATGCCGGGCGGTTGCCGCCGTGCGCCCAGGCTGCCTGCACGGCCGCCCCCCGGGCCACGTACTCCCCCGGGCTCGGGACCACCACCGGCAGGTCGAAGACCTGGGCCGCGATAGCCTGCACCGCGGGGTTTTGCACGGCACCGCCGATCAGGAGCAGGCGGGTTGCCGGGCTGCCCTGGGCGCGGAGGGAATCCAGGCCGCCGGACAGCCCGCAGAGCATGCCTTCGATGGCGGCCCGGGCAAGGTTGCTCCGGGTGCTGGAGGCAATGCTGAGCCCATGGAAGCTGGCCTTGGAGTGCGGCAGGTTGGGCGTGCGCTCGCCTTCGAAGTACGGCACCAGCACCACGCCGCCAGCGCCGGGCTCGGCCTCAAGGGCAAGGCGCGACAATTCATCGAAGTCCACACCCAGGATGCCGGCCACGGAGCTGAGCACCCGCGCGGCATTCAGTGTGACGGCGATGGGCAGGTATTCTCCGCTGGCATCGGCGAAGCCTGCCACCGTGCCGCTGGGGTCGGCAACGGCCTGCGACGCCACGGAGAACACCGTGCCGCTGGTGCCCACGGACACCACCACGTCCCCGGCTTTGGCACCCAGGCCCAGTGCGGCGGCCGCGTTGTCCCCGGCACCGGCACCCAACAGGATCCGGGGCCCTGACGCCAATGTGCCGGATCCAGCAGCGCCGGGCAGCTCAGCCGGGGATCCGAAGCAGACGGGGTGGATCTCCCCGGCAGCTTCGCCGGGACCCAGAACGCGGGGCAGAATCACGGTCCCGGAGTCCCCCGGCCCGGCATTCCCGGTAGCTTCCCGGGCATCCCGGCCGAAGGCCAGCTTGAACAGCTCGAGATCGTAGTCGCCGGCAGAGGGGCTCCAATAGCCCGTTCCGCTGGCATCCGAACGGTCCGTCGTGAGCTGGTCCAGGTCCGGGCCCAGCGGGCTGGATGCTGCCGGGCCGTAGCCGCGGAGCCGCCACGTCAGCCAGTCATGAGGCAGCGCAACAGCCGCCACCCGATCCGCCAGGTCCGGTTCGTGGTCCCGGACCCAGCGGATCTTCGTGATGGTGAAGGAGGCCACCGGGACCAGGCCGGTCCTGCGGGCAAAGTCGTCCGCCCCCACTTCGTCGGTGAGTGCGGCCGCTGCGGCGGCGGAACGGGTGTCATTCCACAGCAACGCCGGCCGCACCACATTGCCGGCGTGATCCAGCAGCACCATGCCGTGCTGCTGGCCCCCCACCGACAGCGCGCTGACGTCCGCCAGCCCGCCGGCGTCGTCGAACGCTTCGGACAAAGCCTGCCACCAGTGGTCCGGGTGGACTTCCGTTCCGTCCGGGTGGCCGGCCCGGCCCTCGCGGACCAGCTTTCCGGTTTCCGCGTCCAGGACCACCACCTTGCAGCTTTGGGTGGACGAGTCGACGCCGGCAACAAGGGTCATGGGAGCAGCCGTCACGGTATTAGCGGGCGCCGAGCAGGTGCTCGATGAAGAGCTGCTGCAGCTTGACGAAGCCGAAGCCCTTGCCGCCGAAGTAGGCGTCGGCGTCGAAGTCCTCGTAGGAAGCGCGGTCCGCGCGGAGCTGCTCGTAGCCTTCGCCCGGGTTGAGCGTGGGTTCGTTGATCTCGGCAACGCGGGAGGCCTGCAGTGCGGCCTGGACCTCGGGGTCGGCGCGGAAGGCCTTGGCGCGTTCCTTGAGCAGCAGGTAAGTCTGCATGTTGGCGGCGGCGGAGTCCCACACGCCGTCGATGTCCTCGGTGCGGCTGGGCTTGTAGTCGAAGTGGCGCGGGCCGTCGTAGGCGGGGCCGCCGTCGGGGCCGCCGTTTTCGAGCAGGTCCACCAGGGAGAACGCGTTCTGCAAGTCGCCGTGGCCGAACACCAGGTCCTGGTCGAACTTGATGCTGCGCTGGCCGTTGAGGTCGATGTGGAAGAGCTTGCCCTGGTAGAGCGCCTGGGCGATGCCGTGGGTGAAGTTCAGGCCGGCCATCTGCTCGTGCCCGGTTTCGGGGTTGATGCCCACGAGTTCGGGGCGCTCGAGCGTTTCGATAAAGGCCAGGGCGTGGCCCAGGGTGGGCAGGAGGATGTCGCCGCGGGGTTCATTCGGCTTGGGTTCGATGGCGAAGCGGATGTTGTAGCCCTTGTCCGTGACGTAGTCGCCGAGCAGGTTCACGGCTTCGCGGTAGCGTTCCAGAGCGCCGCGGATGTCCTTCGCGGCGTCGTATTCACTGCCTTCGCGGCCGCCCCACATGACGAAGGTTTCGGCACCGAGCTCAGCAGCGAGGTCAATGTTGTCCAGGACCTTGCGCAGGGCGAAGCGCCGGACGCCGCGGTCGTTGCTCGTGAACCCGCCGTCCTTGAAGACGGGGTGGCTGAAGAGGTTGGTGGTGACCATCGGGACGATCATCCCGGTGGCCTTCAGCGCGCCGGTCAGCCGGTCGATTTCGCGCTGGCGGTCGGCGGCCGAGCAGCCGAAGGGAAAGAGGTCGTTGTCGTGGAAGGTGATGCCGTAGGCGCCGAGGTCGCTGAGCCTGTTGACGGCTTCGACCGTGTCCAGCGGCGGGCGGGTGGCGGAGCCGAACTGGTCCTGGGCCTCCCAGCCGACCGTCCAGAGGCCGAAGGAAAACTTGTCTTCACGGGTGGGCTGAATCGCCATTGAATGCTCCAGAGGTGTGTGCGGTTACTGAGAAGGGGTGGTTCAAACGAAATTGTTCTAGAGACAAACATATTATGGATTTTAGTGATGTCAACCACTTGACCGAGGCATGGCCGCCGTATTTGTGCCGCACTCTGGCGAATTGCCCGCTCGGCTGTTATGTTGTGAAAAACAGCAAATAAGTGCCAGGCGAGACAGGAACCAGGGCAGCGAGGCTCCCGAATGAAGGATTCAACCGTGATTGATCAGATGGTGACCGAACGCAACTGGGCGGGGAACTACGGCTACCAGGCACCGCGGATCGCCCATCCGGCGAGCATGGCGGAACTGCAGGACTTGGTGGCCGGCACCGGGAAGGTCCGCGCGCTGGGGTCCCGCCATTCCTTCAACGACATTGCGGACACGGCCGGGACCCTGGTGGTGCTGGACCGGCTCGACGCCGGCATCAGCGTCGATCCGCAGAACATGACCGTCACCGTCAGCGGCGGCACGCGCTACGGGACGCTCGCGGCTGAGCTCCATCGCCAGGGCTTTGCCCTTCACAACCTCGCCTCGCTGCCGCACATCTCGGTGGCGGGCGCCGTCGCCACCGCCACGCATGGCTCCGGTGACGGCAACGGCAACCTTGCCACGGCCGTTGCGGAGCTTGAGCTGGTCACCGCCGACGGCACAGTCGTCACGGCCCGGCGCGGCGACGCCGACTTTGACGGCATGGTGGTGGGCCTGGGGGCACTGGGCATCGTCAGCCGCCTGACCCTGGATATCGAACCGAGCTTCGAGATTGCCCAGAGTGTCTTTGAGGGCCTTGACTGGGAACAAGTCCTGGAGAGCTTCGACGACGTGACGTCAGCGGCCTACAGCGTGAGCCTGTTCACCGACTGGAGCGGGCCCACGGTGGGCCAGGCCTGGCTCAAGGACCGCACGGACCACACGGCGTTGCCCGCCGGATTGCAGGAATTCTTCGCCGGCACGCCGGCCACGCAGGCCCGGCACCCGCTGCCCGGCGTGTCCGGCAGCAACTGCACGCAGCAGCTCGGCGTTCCCGGGCCGTGGTCCGACAGGCTCGCGCACTTCCGGATGGAATTCACCCCCAGCCAGGGCGACGAGCTCCAAAGCGAGTACCTGATCCCGCGGGAGCACGCCGTCGACGCCCTCCGCACGATGCGGAACCTCTCGGACATCGTCACTCCCTTGCTCCTGGTCGGGGAAATCCGCACGATCGCGGCCGACCAGCTGTGGCTCAGCCCCAACTACGGCCGAGACGGGATCGGCCTGCACTTCACCTGGCGCCAGGACGAGCCCGCGGTCACGGCAATCCTGCCCCTTCTTGAAGCGGAGCTGGCCCCGTTCGGCGCCCGCCCCCACTGGGGCAAACTGTTCCATGGCGACGCCGCCGCCATCGCCCCGCTGTATCCCCGCTTTGCCGACTTCACCGCGCTGGCCGGACGGCTGGATCCGGCCGGAAAATTCCGCAACGCCTTCCTGGACCGCACGGTGTTCGGGCGCTGATAGTGTCACGATGATGCCTCCACGTACCCATCCCTCGGCCCCGGCAGGCGAGCCGGATCCGTCGCGCCGCAACAACTTGTCGTTGTTGACCTCCCTCGTCCATCACCACGGCGTCCTCAGCCGCGCCCAGCTGACCCGGCACACGGGGCTGAACCGTTCCACGGTCGGCACATTGATCGGACAGCTCACCTCGCTGGGGCTCGTCTTTGAAACGGCGCCCGCCGGCGAGGGTCAGGTGGGCAGGCCCAGTCCCGAGGTCCATCCCAGTCCGTCGATTGCTGCGTTGGCCGTCAATCCGGAAGTCGACGCCGTCACCATCGGCCTGGTCAGCCTCGGCGGGAAGGTCCAAAAGAAGATCCGCTTCGAAACGGAACGGATTCCAAGCGCCCGGGAAGCGGTGAATATCGCAGCGGCCGTCATCGCCGGGATGCGGTCCGAGCTGGATGCCTCCTACCGGATTACCGGCATTGGCATGGCCGTGCCCGGCCTGGTTAACCGCGACGACGGCATCGTGCGGCACGCGCCGCACCTGGGCTGGCGCAATGAGCCGGTCGCCCGGATGCTGAGCGAGGCCACCGGCTACCCGTGTCAGGCCGCCAACGACGCCTCCCTGGGCGCGGAAGCCGAGCTGATTTTCGGCGCCGGCGCCGGTGTTGGAGTTGGTGTTGGTGCCCGGCCGGGCAATCTGATCTACCTCAACGGTGGTGCCAGCGGCGTCGGCGGCGGGATCATCGCGGACGGACAACTGCTCCGGGGGGCCTCCGGCTATGCCGGGGAACTCGGCCACACCTTTGTCCGCTCGGGCGGCACCAGCTGCCACTGCGGTGCCACGGGCTGCCTGGAAACCGAGGTCTCCCAAGGCCGCCTCCTCGAACTGGCCGGCTTGAGCAGCGGCGACACCGCCGACCTCGAAGAAGCCCTCGGGAACAGCAACAGCGCCGAGCTCAGCGACGAAGTCGCACGCCAGCTGACCTATCTGGGCGTAGCCCTGCGCAACGCCGTGAACATTTTCAACCCCGACGCAATCGTCCTTGACGGCTTCCTGGGAACCCTGCACGCGCTGGCCCCGGGGTCGCTGCAGGCAATGCTGCTGTCCCAGGCAATGGACGGCCCCGCTGGACAGGCAAAAATCTACCGCGCAGCCCTCGGCTCCGATCTGATGATGATCGGAGCCGCGGAACTGGCTTTCACCCCATTCCTGGCAGATCCCGCCGGCCTCGGCACACCCGCCGGCACCGTGCCCTCACCCACGTCACAGACAGGCTGACCGTGCAGAATCAGGCAGTGCAGAATCAGGCAGTGCAACACCAGTGCGCGCAGAACCAGCCGGGGCCGCACCACACACGTTCACCGATGGGCGCGCACTTCGAGCTGCAGGCCACGCTGGGAGGCCGCAGCCAAAAAGCCGTCGTGACGGAAATCGCCGCCAGCCTGCGTGCCCTGGAAATCGACGGCGTCGCCCTTGTGCAGGACTATCCCGCCCAGTCCGCTCCGCCGTCGTGCGCCGGCTGGGTCCTGGTGCCGTGGCCCAACCGGGTAGCCGACGGCAAGTGGACCTACGACGGCGTCCCGCAGCAACTGGAGATCACGGAACCGGGCAACGGCAACGCCCTGCACGGCCTGCTATCCGCCGCCGCGTACAGGGTCGCGCACCGGACGCCGGACAGCATCACCCTGACCGTCGACGTCGCGGCCGAACAGGGCTACCCCTTTGAACTCTCGACGGCGGTCTGCTACCGCCTCACCGAGGACGGACTCCTTGTCACCCACAGCCTGACCAATACCGGCAGCCGGGCCGCCCCGGTCGCCGTCGGGGCACATCCCTTCCTCCGGCTGGGTGCCGTGCCGACCGAGGACCTGACGCTCGTCATCAATGCCGACACCCACATCGAAGTCGACCACCGGCTAAATCCGACCGGCGCCACCACGGCTGTCCACGGAACCCGCCACGACTTCCGGGCGGGGCAACTAGTGGGCGCCGTCGCCCTCGACGATGCGTGGGGCAACGTCCGCAGGGAACCCGACGGCAGCTCGCTGCACTATCTGGAGACCCCCGACGGCAGCCAGGTGCAATTGTTCATGGATGCGTCCTTCGGCTACATCCAGGCATTCACCACCGGCGTCTTCCCCGGCGAAGACGGCCCGGTCACTGCGGTGGCCGTGGAACCGATGACGGCTCCGGCCGACGCCTTCAACAGCGGCGAGGGGTTGCGCTGGCTGGCCCCCGGCGAGACCTGGGACCTCAGCTGGGGTATCCGCTACCGGCAGCCCTGATCCAGGGAGCCGATGTCGGCTGCGCTTCCGGCTCCCACGCGCGAATTCGCCGGAAACTTGCGAATTCGCCGGAACTTTCCGGCGAACGGGCAGCTTTCCGGCGACTTCGGCCGTGAGTGGCCCGTTACCCGCGTCATATGTCCCCCGACGGCACATCGTTGCCAAACCACGCGCTGAGCAGCAACCACACGGTCCACACCAGCATCAGGACAATGCCTGCCAGCGTGGGAATGGTGTTGGCCGGGGAGAAGCCTTCGGCCCCGATGATCCAGCCCTGGGCGAGGTACGCGATGCCGGAGAGCGCCATGAGGTAGCCGATCAGCCGGGAGACGCGGCGTGCTCTGACAACCACGGCGCCGGTCAGGAACAGGGCCGTGCCCAGCATGAAGCTCTGGTAGCTGCGCATGCCCCACTCCAGCCACCGGATACCCTCGGCGGTCGCGAACCGGGCAGCCTTCTCCGGTTCCGCCGCGGCAGCCCACGCGTCCACGGCATGCTTGAGGGCGACCCCGTCGACGGCTTGGAGCGCGGCATACAGTGCCAGTGCCGCGACCGCCGCCACCGCGCCGAACCGGGCCGTCCAGGCCATGGCCCCGTCCGGCGTTTTCAGGACCACCAGCAGGACCAGCAGCCCCGAGATGAGAAGCGCCATGCCGACGAACTGGCCGAGATGGACGGCCGTCCAGATGCCGCTGCGGGCGTACTCCGCGAACGTCGCAGGGTGGTCGTTCGCGCTGGCCGAATCGGCGTGGAACAGCCCGGCAACCACGGATACCACGAAACCGGCAAACGCCAAGGTGGCGGCGAGGCGCAATGAGCCACGGTGCGGTGACAGGCGCCCCGGTTCGGCCGGAGCCGCCGGAGGGCTGTGGCTGTCTTCTGTTCCGAACTTCTTCATGGGCACCGCCCGCTTCGTGCCGACGCGCAGGTGCGCGCTGTATTCGCCTAAGCGCAGGCTACGCCGGTCACGCCCGCGATGCCACGGCTCGTTGCTGCCGCGCACTTTGCCAGCGCAGGCCCGGAACTTCTCACCGTCGTTACTCTGGCACTCGCAAACTCGATAAGCCCGGCCTGTTAACGGCTGGGGGTGTCCTTCAGCGGGATTTCCTGAATCACCCAGCGGTTGCCGTCGGGGTCACTGAAATACGCGAAGGCAAACCCGCCCATGTCTTGGGCCTCACTGACGGGCGCGCCTCGTTGGAGCAGCTCGCTCCGCGTGGCAGCCATGTCCGTCACGACCAGTTGGAGACCTTCCAAGCTACCGGGAACCATGCTGGTCATCCCGGTTCCGATGACAATGGAGGCTGCCGAGCCGGGCGGGGTGAGCTGGACGACGCGCATTCCGGGTATGTGTTCGACGTCGTGATCCAGCACGAAGCCGAGCTTCTCAGTGTAAAAGGCCTTGGCCCGGTCCACGTCTGAGACGGGTATCTGGACGACCTCGAGGCGGAGTTCCATGACCGCTACCCTACGGCACAACCGGGCACCGGTGTCCAGGGCTCTTCATCGATCTTGCGGTCCCCGTTGCAGGAGTCGAAGGCTCCCACGTCCATTCCGTGCGGATCGAATCCGGCGACGGCGGGGCGGCCCGCCGCCGTCCTCCGCGGGGCGCGGCTAGCCAACGTTCTGCGCGGCAAGCCGTACTTTGATCCGCTCCGAGGCATCGAGAAGTGATGCCTCGTTGATGGAAGCGGCCGCGCCGGCGTCGTTGCCTCGCGCAGCCGTGATCAAGCCCTGTTTATACCGCCACAGGGAGTCATCGCCTGCAGTATCCAAGGAACCCCGAGGCGTGATCTCTCGATCTACGCCCTCGATGACTACTCCCGCACCAAACACGTGATGCACAACCGCGGGCGCTGACTCCGGGAAGCACGGTCTCACGGGAAGGACCAAGTCGTTGAAGACCTGCCCGGTTTCCTGCCGAGCAGGTCTTCAACGGGAAATTTCTTCCCAAAAAGATAAAGGGGTGGAAAATTCCTGCTATGATGATGAGTAGCACCACACCGACATCACGCTCGGCGGTCAGGAAGTCTCAGGGCTGAAGGCGTCAGGATGATGCGGCCCGGGCAAAGCCTACCCGCTCGAACACCATGGAAGGGAACGACGACATGACTCGCGAAGAAGCCTTCGCACATTGCCCCTCTGACTCCTATGTGGAGTTCTACGGGAACCAATGGCTCATCATTCCGTTTGCGCGCGTCGTACAGCCAGCCTTCTTCGACTGCACTCCAGGACTTCGACTCACCCGCGCCTGAGATGCTCCCGGGAATGAAGCAAACTACTGCGTGACCTACTGCCCCTACGGCCCGATGCTCGGCACAGACGGAACAAACCCGGTGGAATTCGAGAGGCGGGCAACGACAGGGCCTATCTGGATTCCGTCCCGTCGTGATTGAGTGAAGCATGGCCGCACCGATAGAAGATTATGCGCTGCTATCCGATCTTCACACCGGACCTCTTGTTTCCCTGCAAGGCAGCGTGGATTGGCTGTGTTTCCCTCGTTTCGACTCGCCGTCGGTGTTTGCCGCCCTACTCGGGAGCGAGGAACACGGCCGATGGCTGTTGGCGCCGAGCCCGCCAGAGGCCGTCGTGATTGATCGTCACTATGTGGACTCGACGTTCGTACTCCAGACAACGTGGCAGACCGACACCGGACGGGTGTTGGTGACGGAATTCATGCCCGTTGGTGACCGACGTTCGCGTCTTGTCCGTCGCGTGACAGGACTGAGCGGGACCGTCCTCATGCGCCAGGAGATAAGAATCCGACCCCAATACGCCACCGTGTTGCCCTGGGTAAGCCGGGTCCTTGATAGCGCGGCGGTTCGGGGTGCGGAGATACTGCTGGCCATGTCGGGTCCGGACGCGCTCGCCTTACGGGGAGACTACCTTCCGATGGCCGAAGGTCACCGGCATGCCGGGGAGTTTACGGTTGCACAGGGGCAGACCGTGGACTTCGAACTGACATGGTTCCCCTCACACGAGGATGTGCCGGCGGCCATCGATGTCGATGCTGCCCTCGAACTCGCAGTGGACTACTGGACCACCTGGGCCGGCAATTGCCGCGATGACGGCAAATACGGCGGGGCAGTGAAGCGGTCACTGCTGGTGCTGCGTGCGCTCACCCACTATGAGACCGGCGGCATTGTCGCGGCGCCCACCACTTCCCTGCCTGAAGATTTTGGGGGTACGCGCAATTGGGACTACCGCTACTGTTGGCTGCGCGACGCGTCCTTGACGTTGGAGGCCATGTTGACGCATGGCTATGAGACCGAGGCCCTCAAGTGGCGTAACTGGCTTTTGCGGGCCCTCGCCGGCGATCCCGAGGACCTGCAAATAATGTACGGTGTGGGGGGCGAACGGGACCTGACGGAAAAGGAGCTGCCCCACCTTCCCGGATACCGGAATGCCAGACCGGTGCGAATCGGTAACGCTGCCGTATCCCAGTACCAGGCCGATGTGGTCGGCGAAGTGATGGTGGCTCTTGAAAGACTTCGTCTCGCCGGGGGCAAAGAGGATCATTTCTCCTGGGCACTTCAGCGGGCGCTGCTTGGATCCGTGGAAAATCACCTCGCGGATAAAGACTTCGGCCTGTGGGAAGTGCGTGGCGATGCCCAATATTTCACCCACTCCAGAGTCATGATGTGGGCTGCCTTTGACAGCGGGGTGAGGGCCGTTCGGGACCACGGACTGCCGGGTCCTGTGGAGCAGTGGGAGAGACTCCGTGAGAACTTGGCCGCGGAAGTCGTCGATCTCGGATTCAACCGGGACCTCAACTCGTTCACGCAAACCTACGGCGGCCAGCAGACCGACGCCGCCCTGCTGGCCTTGCCGCAGGTTGGCTTCCTGGCCTATGACGATGAGCGCATGCTCAGCACCGTCGCCCAGCTCGAAAGGGAGCTGCTCACCGCGGAGGGACTGCTGCTGCGCTACCGCACTGAGACGGGCGTTGACGGATTGGAACCGGGTGAGCATCCATTCCTCGCGTGTTCCTTCTGGCTGGTGGAACAGTACGCTCGCTCGGGCCGCCGGACCGACGCCGGGAACCTGATGGACATGCTGGTGGGACTCTCCAACGACCTCGGCCTGCTCAGCGAAGAATACTCAATGAAGGACAATCGGATGGCGGGAAACTTTCCCCAAGCCTTCTCCCACCTGACCCTGGTGCGGGCCGCAGACGCCATGCACGGCGTCGACCGTCTAAGCCTCCAACCGAAGCATTGAACCATTGGGCAGGCCGACTCAATGCGGGTTCGTTACTGCAGGTACCTGAAGACGCCGTAACTATACGAGACGACGGGACAGGCCCACCCGTGAGGTTTCGCGCCGAAAAATGCCCGGCTCCCGTGCCTGGAGGTGTCTCGAAAGAAGGCGCGCGAGCCGCAGCCAAGGCATACGAGGTGGCTTCTGTGGCGCATCCTCCAGTCCTTAGGTTTGGCCGCGAAATCCTGGGCGTCCCATTCCTTCCCGTCCAGCAAACACAATGCCCGCTTCACGGTCTTGCCTGCACGCGATTAGTTGGTGAAATGGCCCTCTTGGAACATAGATCATACGGCCCGCAAGTCACGCCAGGACCGGGCGTGGAGAGGGCCGGCGCTGTGCCATGGGTTCCCTCTCCACGCCTCTGTACCTGTCGCCCTCCACAGTTGCGTTGGGCGTTCACTGCGGCTTAGAAGATCGCGCGCCGGGTGCCGCCATCAACGGACACAGCGGCACCCACAGTCGCGGAGGCCTGGGGTGAGCTGAGATAAACGACCAAGTTGGCGACTTCGTCTGTCGTGGCCGCGCGTCGCAGCAACGATGTGGGCCTGTGTTCCCGTACGAAATCATCTGTCTGCGCCTGGGCGGAGAGCTGGGAATCTCCCCCCATCTTCACGACAAAATCGGAGACGCCTTCTGAGAATGTCGGTCCGGGCAGGACAGAGTTGACGGTGACGCCGGTCCCGGCAGTCAGTTCCGCCAGCCCGCGGGAAATGCCCAGCTGCATCGTTTTTGTTGCGCCGTAGTGCATCATCTCGGGCGGAATCTGCAACGCTGATTCGCTCGAGATGAATACAACGCGGCCCCAGCCGTCCTTCATCATCCCGGGGAGATACTGACGGGCCGTCCGAATTCCGGTGAGGACGTTGACTTCGAAATACCGGATCCATTCGTCGTCATCGATGTCGAAGAACGACTTCGGCTCAAAGATGCCCAGATTGTTGATCAGGATGTCCACGGCAGGGAGCGCACTGAAGAGTTTGGCAGTTCCCTCCTTTGTGCAGAGGTCAACCGCAAGCGGTGTGAGTCGTCCCGGCAGGTTGAGGTTGTTTACGGCCTGGGCAGCCTTCTCCACCCGCTCCTGATTGCGACCCGTGATTGTCACGGTGGCTCCCGCTGCAGCGAGACCCTTGGCGATGGCCAGGCCTATCCCCTGGCTGGACCCTGTTACCAGGGCTTTCTTGCCCGCAAGATTGATGTTCATGTGATTCGCCTTCTCGTTGATGTGGTGGTTTCTTGGGCTTTCATGCCCGGCTTAGGTGGCCTCGCCGCGCAGGAGCCGGGTGGCGGCGACGGCGGCGATGAGGGCAGTACCGGTGAACAACGGTTCAATCCAGAACGGCGCGCCAATGAGGGCCAGTCCCGTGGTGCCCACCTGGAGAGTGATAACGGCAACAATGGTCCCCCAGACATTAAACGTTCCGGGGATGAATGCGGTGGCGCCGAGGAAGACTGCGGCATAGGCCGGCAGCAACATCGGTGGCCCCACTGTAGGGCTGCCGCTCCCGAGGATTCCTGCCTGGATGACGCCGGCGATGCCGGCCAGGGCGCCTGCGCCGGCGAAGGCGCCGATTGTGAGCCGGGGTACCGCGATCCCCGAGAGCCGTGCGGCGTCCCGTGACCCCCCAATGGCGTAAAGAAACCGCCCTGCAGGTGTCTGCGACAGTATGTACCAGAGGATCAGTCCAATGGCCGCCGCGGCGAGCACGGGCAACGGAATGCCAAGAAGGTTGCCTTGTCCCAGCTCTGTGAGCTCCTTGGGGATGTTCTCATAGAAGACGTTGCCGAGCGTGTAGGCGCCAATCAGCCCCGTGAGGATTGTACTCATGCCAATGGTCACGATGAATGAATTGATCCCGGCCTTGCTGACCAGCAGTCCATTGATGAGGCCGACGGCGGTGCAAGCCGCAACGGCGATGATGATGGCAGGGACCGCCGGCACGCCCTGCTGGGATGTCAGGCCGGTGACGAGAATCAGTCCAAGGCCCAGGTTGGCGGCGACGGAGAGATCAAGTTCACCGACGATGAGCGGCAGGAGGAGTCCAATTGCCAGAATCGTCAGAACCGCCTGAAGATTCAGCACCGTCTTGAGATTGTCAACAGTCGCAAATGTCTCGGGGGCCGCAACGGAGAAAACGACAATCAACAGCACCAGGAGCAGCGGCAGTGCTATCCGGGCAAAGAACAACGACAGAGGTTCGTTGGGCCGTCTGTTCATCAAACGCTTCCCGGTTTTCCGGGGGTCGCTGGTCGGCGGTGTTGCGGACGTCGGGTCTAGGGTCGAAGTCATTGTGTTGTTTCCTTAGTTCTTTCACCGTCGAAGTACATCGACTGTGTGACCTTGCCGGCGGTCAGGCCTGTGGTTGATTCGTCGGCGACGATCCGTCCGCGCCGGAGAGTGAGGATCCGATGACTGAGGGCAATCATCTGCTCGATCTCGGAGGAGATCAACAGGACCGCGGCCCCCCGTTCCGCCGCACTGCTAATGAGGTCGAATATTTCCGCCCGCGCACCAATGTCCACTCCTTGGACAGGTTCGTCAAAGATGACAATGTCGGGATTGGTCTCTAACCATTTGGCGATGACGACTTTTTGCTGGTTTCCCCCGGAGAGCACCCGGAACAGCCTGCCGGACGAAGCCGGCCTGACGTCGTAGTCGCGGATCTGTTGCGATACCCATTGCCGTTCCGCGGCTTTGGACAGCCTGACGCCGTGCCAGAACCGGCCGATTGATGGCATTGTGAGGTTCTCTCCGACGCTCATGTCGAGCACCCCGCCGTCCCGACGCCGGTTCTCCGGGATTAGGGCAATCTTCCGCGCCACCGCATCCCGGGGCGTCCTGAACCGACACTCTTTGCCCTGGACACTGATAGTGCCGCTCACGGGTTCCTGCGCACCAAAGAGAATCCGGGCCAGTTCGCTCCGGCCTGATCCCAGCATTCCTGCGATCCCGATGATTTCTCCCGCCCCGACTTTGAACGAGACGTCCCGGAGCCGTTTTCCGGATATGCCGCGGACGTCCATGAGCTCTCGTCCGGTGGACTGTGGCCCATGTGCGCGGGTGACGGCCTCCACCTCTCGTCCAACGATCAGCCGAACGAGGCTGTCCCGGTCGGTATCGGCTATGTCGACCGTTTCCACGTTCCGGCCATCGCGCAGGATGGTCGCCCTGTCGGCAAATGCGGACAACTCTTCGAGTTTGTGGGTGACGTATAGGACGGCCACGCCCCTGTCCATGACTCGTCGGACTGCTTTGAACAGCAGCTCGGCTTCCGAGTCGGGCAGAGCAGCCGTAGGTTCGTCTAGGACGAGGATCTTGGCCCCTTCGCCGGCCGAGCTCAGCGCGCGCGCTATGGCGACAATGGTCTGTTGGGCGATCGGGAGACGGCCGACCGGCGTGTCGGGGTCAAGATCCGGGTGCCCGAGAAGCACCAGCTCTGCGATGGTGTTTTCTCGCATCCGGGACCACGGGATCCTTGAGAAGAGCCCAGTCCCGTATCGTCTTGAGGCTTCGAAATTCTCGGTGATGGAAAGATTCGGAATAAGACCCAGGTCCTGGTGAACGAACACCAAACCCATGGCCGCGGCCTGGGCGGGTTCGAACGGAAGGGTGACAGGCACACCGTCCAGAGTCATTTCGGCGCCTTCGTCCGGGTGATGGAAACCGGCAAGGCACTTGATGAGCGTGGACTTTCCGCAGCCGTTCTGGCCGAGGAGTGCGTGTACTTCACCCGAGCGCAGCTCGAGGTTCACGGCGTCGAGGGCCTTTTGCCCCACGAACGTCTTGGACAGCCCCCGCACCGTGAGCACAGTGCGGGGCGAATCGGAAGTCGTCATGTCAGCTGACCTTCCACAGTCCCTTGTAAAGGCCCACCGCGTCGAAGTCTCCATCCCAGCCGCCGGAGGCCGGGGCATTCTCGGCGGTGACGAGTTTGCCAGTGACGCCCTGGTCCTGGGGCTTCTGGCCGCTGAAGATCCTGTTCAGATTGTCCACCTGGCCATAGCCGGCACGGCCGAAGGCAAATCCGATGGAGGCCGCCTGGAACCCGCCCTTGCGGATCATCTCTGTGTTGGCGACGTCCGCGTCCACGGAAATCCCGAAAGCCTTCTTGGAGTCAGCCAGTCCGGCCTGCTGCAGACCCTGGGAGAAGAACAGCATGGCCGCGTCGAATCCTGCAAACAGCACGTTGTATCGGGGGTTGCTGCGCGCGAGCTGGGCCACCCGTCCGGGGGCCACGGTGCTGATTTCACCTGCCAGGAAGGAACTTTCCGCGACCTGCTCGCAGCCGGCTCCGGCGGCTTTGCAGTCATCGATGAACTGCTTAAGCCCACTCACCCGGGCCTTGACGGTGTCGAACTCCGGATCCGTCAGGACGATGAATTTGGGGGCCGAGTTGAAGCGCTTACGGGCTTCGAGGAAAGCGAACTCACCGAGCAGATAGCCCGCCTTGTTGTTAGCGTCCAGGGCGGGAATCAATGACTCGTACAGATCATCCTTGTTACCGCACATGTTGCAGGTGACTGCGATGCCTGCGTCTCGCGCGGACTTGATATCTCCTTGGACTGCAGCGGCGTCGATGGACGTCAGTGCGATGGCATCGACTTTCCGCGAAACTGCCCGCTGAATAGCGGCAGAGATCTTGGTGCTGTCGCTTGCGGGGTCGTCAATGGTCGCATCCCAGCCAAGGAGCCGTGAGGCTTCCTGCGTTGAACGGGCCGGTCGGGCGCACCCTTCCACGGCCATGGAACAGGGGATGATCACGATCTTCTTGGCCCCGGTGGAGAGCGATGCGCTGGCCGGGACGGGGTTGGTCGTTGGGGTCTGCGGCGCGGTTGCTGCCGCGACATCAGCGGTGACCTTGGTTGTAAACGCTGCCGAAGCGGCGGAATTCGTCTGTGATGTCTGACTGGATTGCGCGGACCCGCAGGCGGTGGTCAGCAGCATGAGACAGGCAAGCAAGGCCACGGCCGCGCTCCCCCGTTTGTGGTTTCTCCGTTGAAACATGTTGGGCCTCTCTGAATGCCATTGCAGTGGCTGGCGGCAGTATTTCGGTGGCCGGGACCAGTTGGGGACGCAATGGGTCTTGCCCTCATTGGCAATAGCATCAAGGTAGCAGGAATTTCCCACCATAACTAGATATTTGGTAGGAATTTCTACACCTTGGCCGAGCGTGTCATTCCACAGTGACGGACTTCGCGAGATTTCGGGGCTGATCAATGTCCAGCCCCTTGGCGCCGGCCAGGCTTGCTGCAAAGAGCTGCAGCGGGATGGCGGTCAGCAGGGGCGCCAGCAGGGGGCTGGACGCCGGCACGGTCAGCAACGCATCCGCCGTGGTCGCGGCATCACCCTCCTCCCCGACGGCGATGACCCGCCCCCCGCGCGCCTTGATTTCTTGGATTGTGGACATCATCTTCGCGTGCAGGACCGGGCTCGCGGCCGGCGAAGGCATGATGACCACGACAGCCTGGCCCGGCTCGATGAGGGCAATCGGGCCATGCTTGAGCTCGCCGGCGGCGAAGCCTTCGGCGTGGATGTAGGCGAGCTCCTTGAGCTTTAGGGCCCCTTCCATGGCAACCGGGTGCCCGACATGCCTACCAATGAAGAGCACTGATGTCACGTCGGCCATTGATGCGGCGAGAGCTTCGATTTGGCCTGCGCCCGCCAGCACACTCTGTACCCTTCCTGGTATGCCGGCCAGTTCCCGTGCTGCGGCTGAGATTTCCGTCGGATCGCCGGAGCCCCGCATCTGGGCGAGATATAAAGCGAGCAGCAGTGTGGCTGTCACTTGGGTCAGGAACGCCTTTGTCGAGGCTACAGCCACCTCGGGTCCTGCGTGCGTGTAGAGCACCCCGTCGGCTTCACGGGGAATAGTGGCGCCGACGGTGTTGCAGATCGCGAGGACCGTCGCACCCTGTTCCCGCGCGTATCGAACGGCCATCAGGGTGTCCATCGTTTCGCCGGATTGCGAGATGGCAATCACGAGCGTGCGGTCGTCAACCAGTGGGCTCCGGTAGCGGAACTCGTGCGCTAGATCGACTTCAACGGGTATGCGGCACCAGCGTTCGAGCGCGTATTTGGCAATTTGGCCCCCGTAGGAGGCCGTGCCGCAGGCCACGATGACGATCTTTTGAATCCTCGCCAGTGCTTTGTCGCTGATTCCAAGCTCCCCCAGCGAAACTGCTCCGTCAGAGCCAAGCCGGCCACTGAGGGTGCGGCGGACGGCTTCGGGTTGCTCGTGGATCTCCTTGGCCATGAACGAAGAGTGGCCATCTTTGGTGGCTGCCGCGGCCTCCCATTCGACGGTGAATTCGTTCCCCACAGCGGGTCGGCCGCTGAAGTCGGTGATGACTACCGCATCCGCCGTGAGGGTGACAACCTGGTCCTGTCCGAGTTCGACGGCGCGGCGCGTGAAATCGATGAATCCAGAGACGTCCGATCCCAGGAAATTCTCACCGTCACCAAGGCCCACCACGAGAGGGGAATCCCTGCGGGCAGCCACGATAAGGCCTGGGTGGTCGGCATGCACCGCAAGGATAGTGAAGGACCCCTCCAGCTCCTGGCATGTCCGGCGCATCGCAGCGGCAAGAGGGCCGTCGCCGGCCCGATCCCCATCCAGGCTGCGGTAGTTATCCGCCAGAAGGGCCGCCGCAACCTCGGAATCGGTCTCCGAACGGAACACGTGGCCCCGGGCTGCCAGCCGGCTCCGCAAAAGTGAATCGTTCTCGATGATCCCGTTATGTATGACGGCGAGCCGGCCATCGTCAGCCTGATGCGGGTGGGCGTTTACATCGGTCGGCGCCCCGTGCGTCGCCCACCGGGTGTGCCCAATGCCTACCGCTGCTGCCGGCAGGGGCTCCGCTTTCACGAGTGCCGCGAGGTTCGCCAGCTTTCCGGCCTTCTTGCGCACATGAACGCTCCCCCCGGCCAGGACCGCGACTCCTGCGGAGTCGTACCCCCTGTATTCCAGGCGTCGAAGGCCCTCGAGGACCACACTTACCGCCAAGCTCGTCACCCCGGCCTCAGCCGATCCCACCCTGCCTGCATATCCCACAATTCCACACATAAGAACGACCCTACGTGAGGTTGGAACTTTCTTCCAAAAGTTATTGCACGGTTGAAAATTTCTGCTACTGTAGTGACCAACAGCACCCCGAAGTTCAGAGTGGCGACGCTCGTGGACGCGAGAAAGGCTCTTGAAGAATGTTGTCCCGTACACAAAGGCGTGCACCGAAGATCAAAACCGCGGTGGCCATCCTGATCGCGGCCGGACTCGCCATCGGAGCTTCAGGATGTTCCGGAGCCTCAGGCAGTTCCAAACCTCTCGTCGGGCTCATCACCAAAACCGACGACAACCCGTATTACGTCAAGATGCGCGAAGGTGCCCAGCAGAAGGCAGCGGAACTCGGCTTCGAGCTGCAGGCGCTGTCCGGCCAGGGCCAGAGTGACAATGACTCCCAGGTCAAAGCGATAGAAAATCTGATCGCCCGGGGAGCGAAGGGCATCATGATCGCCCCTTCCGACTCCGAAGCCATCCTTCCCGCCATCAAGAAGGCACGCGATGCCGGAGTCTTTGTCGCCGTGCTGGATTCCCCCACCAATCCGGCCTCGGCCGCAGACGCAACCTACGCCACGGACAATTTCCAGGCCGGAGTACTCATCGGGAAGTGGGCCGCCACCCAGTTCAGCGGCAAGCAGGCCCGCATCGCCATGCTGGATCTGAGCCCCGCCCAGGTCGCCGTCGACGTCCAAAGAGACCAAGGATTCCTCCAGGGGTTCGGCATCGACGTCGCCGACAAGTCCAAGATCGGCGACGAGTCAGACTCCCGCATCGTCGGCCACGAAGTCACCAACGCCAACGAAGCTGGCGGCCGGACCGCCATGGAGAAGCTCCTCCAGCGTGACCGGAGCATCAACCTCGTGTACACCATCAACGAGCCGGCCGCTGCTGGCGCGTTCGAATCCATCAAGGCCGCGGGCCTTGAGAACAAAGTGACAGTGGTCTCCATCGACGGCGGCTGCCCCGGAGTCAAGGACGTCAAAGCCGGAGCCATCGGAGCCACGTCAATGCAGTTTCCCCTGAAGATGGCCGGTGACGCGCTTCAGGCCATCAGCGCCTACATCAAGGATGGCACCAGGCCTGCAACCAGCCAGGGCTTGGACTTCACCAACACGGGCGTGACGCTCATCAGCGACAAGCCCGCCGCCGGAGTCGACTCCAAGGACACGGCCTGGGGTCTGGCGAACTGCTGGGGATGAGCCCCATTCCCCCAGGACACCACCTCTTTGAACAGCGAAGGTACACACAATGAAGTCCGTATCACCACCGCCAACTGCGCCGGCACCCCCGCGCCGGGTCGGGGAACGCCTCGTCGACCAGCCGCAAGTCCCGCTCTTGGGCCGCATCCAGCGGGCCATGCACGCCCACCCATTGCTGGGGCCGACTGCCGTGCTGATCCTCGCCTGCATCTTCTTCACCATCGCGGTCGGACCCCGTTTCATCGAGCCCCTGAACATCTCCCTGATCCTGCAACAGGTCCAGATCATCGGCATGGTCGGCATCGCACAGACCCTGATCATCCTGACCGGAGGCATTGACCTGTCCGTGGCGGCAGCCATGGTCTTCAGCACCGTGATCGCTGGCAAGCTGGCCGCCGAAGCAGGCACTCCCCCGCTGCTGGCGCTGCTCCTGGCTCTGTTGACCGGTGCAGTGTGCGGATCCCTCAACGGCGCCCTGGTCACCCGGTTCCGGGTACCGCCCTTCATTGCGACCCTCGGCACCCTCAGCATCTTTACCGCCCTTAACCTCTATGTCTCCGGCAGCCAGACGATCAAGGCAAATGCACTGCCTGACCTGCTCCTGTGGCCCGGCCAGACGTTTCATGTTCTGGGGGCGCCGGTAACGTTTGGCTCGGTCCTCGTCCTGGCAGCCTTCATCGTCGTCAGCTACATCCTCCGGCGCACCGCCTGGGGCGAACACATCTACGCCGTCGGAGACAACGCCGAAGGCGCACGCCTGAGCGGTATCCGCACCAGCAGGGTGCTCATAAGCGTCTACATCGTCGCCGGCGTCGTCTGCGCCATTGCCGGATGGCTTCTCATCGGGCGCGTCGGCTCCGTCAGCCCGTTCTCCGGAGAAGGCGTAAACCTTGCCAGCATCACAGCCGTCGTCATCGGAGGCACCAGTCTCTTCGGCGGCCGCGGACACGTGCTCGGCACACTGCTAGGCGCCCTGATCATCGGGGTGTTCAGCAACGGTCTGACACTCACAGGCGTGGACGTGCTCTGGCAGGTCTTCACCACAGGCGTCCTGGTCATCGTGGCCGTCGGCCTTGACCAGTGGACACGAAAGGTCGCAGGATGACAACGACAAGCAACCCCGCACGGACCCGGCAGATCACGCCAATCCTCTCCGCCCGGAACCTGGTCAAACGCTACGGGCACGTCACCGCACTTGCCGGAGCGGACCTGACCCTGTACCCCGGAGAAGTCCTCGCCGTGATCGGAGACAACGGCGCCGGGAAATCATCCCTCATCAAATGCCTGTCCGGCGCAGTGGTGCCCGACGAAGGAGAAATCAGGGTCAAAGGAAAACCCGAACGGTTCCGCACCCCGCTTGATGCCAGGTCAGCAGGAATCGAAACCGTCTACCAGCACCTTGCTTTGGCCCCAGCCCGGGACATAGCGGCCAATGTCTTCCTGGGCCGGGAGCTCCGCAAGCCGGGACCCCTTGGATGGGGACTGCGGATGCTGGACCGCAAGACCATGCGCCAGGAAACGGCGAAGATCCTCGGCGACCTCGGTCTGTTGACGCTCCAGAACATCGGCCAGGCCGTGGAAACACTATCGGGCGGTCAACGCCAGGGCGTCGCCGTCGCTCGCGCAGCAGCGTTCGGAAGCCGCGTCATCATCATGGATGAACCCACAGCCGCGCTGGGCGTGAAGGAATCAGCCAAAGTCCTCAACCTCATCGCCGAGATCAGAGACCGGGGAATTCCAGTCATCCTCATCAGCCACGACATGCCGCACGTCTTCGAAGTAGCCGACAGAATCCACATTCAGAGGCTCGGCCGGCGGATCGCTTGCGTGCAGAAGACCGAGATCACGATGAACGACGCCGTCTCCCTCATGACCGGAGCCCAGACACCCCCGGAAGACCATGATCCCGAAACCATCCCCGAGCGGCTGGTGAGGCAATGAATTCCCAGCCCATCATTCGCACCCTGGCAGACGGACCCGGTCTGGGCTACCTTACCAAGGCAGCCACACCATCCGAGGACATCAAATTCTGGTGGCTGGGCCAGGCGGGATTTGCACTCGAACATGTCGGACGCAGGGTACTTCTGGACCCCTACCTCTCGGACAGCCTCGCCACCAAGTACGCCGGCACCATATTCCCCCACACCCGTCTCCACCCAGTGCCCGTGGACCCCTCAGAAATCCAAGGGGTCAGCGCAGTACTTCACAGCCACGCCCACACCGACCACCTGGACCCGGCTACCGTTCAGGCGCTCCAGACGCGGAACAGCCCCCGGTTCATTGCCCCGAGGGCGCGTGCCCAGATCGCCCTGGACCGCCACGTCCCGGCCAGCTCATTCACACCGGTCACGGCCGGTGACCGGGTCGAACTGGCCCCGGACATCACGGTCACCGCAGTTCCCGCCGCACACGAAACACTCGAAACCGACGAGCACGGGGATTCGGTGTTCCTGGGCTACGTCATCGACATCGCCGGATTCCGGATCTACCACTCAGGCGACTGCGTCCCCTACGAAGGCCAGTCCCAACTGCTCCGTCAGCACGGCGTGGATCTGGCATTGCTGCCCATCAACGGCCGCGACAGCCACCGGCTGACAAACGGCGTACCCGGAAACTTCACGGTTGAAGAAGCCATCGGGCTGTGTTTGGCAGCGCGCATACCCGCCATGGTGGGGCACCACTTCGGACTCTTCGACTTCAACACCATCAACCCCGACGATGCCGCCGCCGAATTTGCCCGCACTGCGGGAGATCTTCAGTGGACGGTCCCGACCGTCGGACGACCCTACAGCGTCACCGTACCCAGGACAGACGCTGTCCTGCAGGAAGAGAGCATCAGTCATGAACGCTGAGGATCTGGAAGATACGCTTCGCCGGCTCGCCATTGTTCCCGTCATTGAGATCGAATATGCCGACGACGCTATCCCGCTCGGCCGGACGCTGGTCGAAGCCGGTCTTCCCATCGCGGAAGTCACCTTCAGAACGGATGCGGCCGCCGAAGCAATTGCCCGCATGGTCGAGAACGTCCCCGGGCTTCTGGTGGGAGCCGGCACCGTACTGTCCGAAGAGGACGTGGACGCCGCCGCAGACGCCGGCGCGCACTTCATCGTCTCTCCCGGCCTCAACGCCGCCGTCGTCCGGCGCGCCCGGGAACGTTTCGTGCCGATCATTCCCGGCGTCACATCGCCGACGGAAATTGAGGCAGCCAGGTCCCTTGGGCTGCGACTGCTGAAACTCTTCCCGGCCGAGGCCATAGGAGGCATCCGGCTGGTCCGGGCGCTCAGCGCACCGTACCCGGACGTGTCCTTCATGCCGACCGGAGGAATCACGCCCGAGACGGTCACAGCCTGGCTGGGACAGCCTTCCGTCGTCGCGTGTGGCGGCTCCTGGATCGCGACCCGCGACGCCGTCGCGGGCCGTCGCTGGGAAGAAATACGCACCAACGCCGCGCAGGCTGCCGAACTCGCCGCCGACGCGATCCGATCCCACGCGGCATCATCGTAACGGCCGCCGCGTCCCGCCGGGTCACGGCCCTACCCCAACACTTTTCTGCAAGTTCCATCATCCAAGAGGAGAAAACAAAATGAGCGAAACATACATCCCCCAGCCCGGAGTTGCCTTGGCCGGCAAAGTCGCCGTCATCAGCGGAGCAGCGTCCGGAATCGGCGAGGCCGTTGCCCGGATCTTCGCCGCCAACGAAAGCAAGGTCCTGCTCGTGGACATCGACGAAGAACGACTGGAAAAGGTTACCGCCAGCATCCGCGGCTACGGCCGGGGAGAAGTGCACTCCATCCTCGCCGACGTCACCGACGAACAGTCCGTCATCGACCTCTTTGCCTGGGCCAAGAACACGTGGGGCAGCGTTGACCTCATCGTCAACAGCGCCGGACGCGACTCCCTGGCCCCACCGGTAGTGGACGTCACCCTTGACGAGTGGAACAAGACGATGACCCCGAACCTGACGGCCGTGTTCCTGATGTGCCGGGAGGCCTTCAGGATCATGGAAAAGCAGGAAAACGGCGGACGCATCATCAACATGGGTTCGTCCTCTGCGCGCGTCGCGTCGGGACCCGGGCACAGCCCGTACCGCGCCTCCAAGCACGGCCTGATGGGCTTTAGCAAGAACATCTTGCTCGAAGGCAAGGACAAGAAGATCGGCGTCACCGTCATCAACCCGTCCCACGTCAAGACCCCGATGACCGAAATCATCGACAAGGGCCTCTACGACGGCGACGTCCCCGCCTACATCGACGGCTGGCTTGACGAGAAGGAACTCAACGAAGGCATCCACGCCAGCTGCATCGAGGTGGACAACGTCGCCGAAATCACCCTGTTCGTGGCAACGCGGACCCCCGACGTCACCATCCCGCAGATCGCGCTCTACCCGACGCATAAGGCCCACCGCTACGGCATGGAGGTCTAAGACACCATGAAAGCTGCCATCCTTAACGGACTCAACGATCTGGAATACGCGGACATCCCGGATCCAGACCCGGTCGGGGACAACCCCGTGCTGGTGCGTGTCGGCGCCGTCGGAGTCTGCGGATCCGATGTGCTCCGTTACGGGCACGGCAAGGCGTATCACTACCCCCTGGTGCTCGGACATGAGTTTTCGGCCATCGTCGAGGAAGCCCCGCACAGCCCCGGCCTTACGCCGGGGGACCGCGCGGCGGTCTTTCCGCTGCTGCACAGGCACGATGACCCGATGTCCGAGATCGGCGAATATGCGCTGGGCACCGGATACGACTACTTCGGCTCCCGCAGGCACGGTGCCATGTCCGAGAGGATGTGGGTGCCAGAGCGCAGCATCTTCCGCGTTCCAAACGACATGCCCCTCACCCACGCGGCCATGGTGGAACCTGCCGGAGTTGCCCTGCACGCCATGCTGAAGGTGGAGATCCCCACCCATGCCACGGCCCTGGTGATTGGAGCCGGCCCCATCGGCGCCCTCGCCGCGCAGTGGCTGCGGATTCTGGGCTGTTCCCGTGTCCTGGTGGCCGATATCGACGACCGTAAGCTGGAGATCATGACCGGCCTCGGCTTCGAGACTCTCGATGCCAAAACGGGTGACACGGCCGAACTTGCCAAGACAGCCACCGGCGGGTGGGGTCCGCAGATCGCCGTCGAGGCGACTGGAAATCCGAACGCGCTGGTCCAGGCGATCGACGCAGCGTCAGTCCAGGGGCAGGTGGTCCTTCTCGGGGACCTGAGCGGGGACCTGCATCTGGCCAAGGCCGCCGTCTCCTCGCTCCTGCGGCGGGAATTGCGGCTCTACGGGACGTGGAACGCCAAAGTTGTGCCCAAGGGCCGCAGCGAATGGGACATGGTCATCGCCCATCTGGGCCGCGATCTCCACGTGGACGAACTGATCAGCCATGTCCTGCCCCTCGAGGCGGCGCCCGCAACATTCAGGAAGCTCACCGACCGGGCAATCTGGTACAACAAAGTGCTCTTCGCTGTTTCGGACGAGGCGCAGGCGGAGGTGCGGACCCAGTGAAAGCAGCACGCCTCCATTCCCCGGGCAAGATCACAGTCGACGAAATTCCGACCCCAATTGCGGGAGTTAGCGACATCGTCATCAAAGTCCAGGCAGCGTCAATTTGCGGAACTGACCGGCGGATCGCCGCCAACGGGCACTTCAAACTGCAGGACGGCACCCCACGCGTGCTCGGCCACGAATTTGCCGGGGAAATCACCGAGGCAGGCAGTGAAGTCGTGGGCTACGCCGTGGGTGACCGGGTCAGCGTCACGCCGAACGTCGGCTGCGGGCGATGCGCGAACTGCCTCGTGGGCTTGAATAACATGTGTCCCTCCTACGAAGCCTTCGGCATCACCATGGACGGCGGCTTCCAGGAATACGTGCGCATACCCGGCTTCGCCATCAACCGGGGCAACGTGTTCCACTTGCCCGGGAGCGTGACGTACGCAGAAGCGGCCCTAGTGGAACCACTTTCGTGCTGCTACAACGCTGTCAGCAAGCTAGGCGTGGGGCCCAGCACCACGGTGTTGATCATGGGCGCCGGACCCATCGGCGCCTGCCACGTCATGCTGAGCAAACTCTACGGTGCCGGGAAAATCATCGTCTCAAACAACAGGCAGCCGCGTCTGGACTTCGCTGCATCCGTCGGGGCCGACGTACTGGTCAACCTCACCGAACGCGACCTTGCCACCGTGGTGGATGAAGAGACCGGAGGCCGTGGCATAGACGTTGCCCTGACGTGCGTGTCCAAACCCGAAGTGCAGGCGCAGGCGGTCCAGCTGCTGGCCACCCACGGACGCGTGAACTTCTTTGCAGGACTCGGTAAGGCACAGACCGTGCCGCTGGACACCAACAGGGTCCACTACCAGGGCCTGACACTCACGGGGACGACAGGGTCAAGCAACTCCGATTATGCCGAATCCCTTCGGCTCGTCGGAGAGCGCCGCCTGGACCTCTCGCCACTGGTCAGCCAGACATTCACACTGGATGACATCGAGAAGGCCATGGCCTACGCAGGATCGGGCCAAGGGATGAAAGCCATGATCCTTTTCGAATCGAATTAACGCGTTGCACCAACCCGCAACGCGCACAGAAATGGATCGGCGATGACGACGAAGTACATCATGGCGCTGGATGCCGGGACAACCGGCATCCGGGCAATAATTTACAACTCAGACGTGGAGATCGTAGGCGAAGCCAGCCAGGAATTCACCCAGATATACCCCAAGCCGGGGTGGGTGGAACACGACCCCATGGAAATCTGGAACACCCAACTCGCCGTGGCCCGCCGCGCGCTACTGGGGGCCAACATCGACCCGCACGACATCGGTGCCATCGGCGTGACTAACCAACGCGAAACAACAGTCATCTGGGACCGGGGCACCGGCAAACCCATCATGAACGCCATCGTCTGGCAGGACCGGCGAACAGCAGGCGCGTGTGACGGTCTAAAGGAGAAGGGCCTGGAGGATCATGTCCGCTCCACAACGGGCCTGGTCATAGACGCCTACTTCTCCGGTACCAAGATTGCGTGGATGCTGGACCATGTACCTGGTGCACGAGTCCGGGCAGAGGCCGGCGAACTGTGCTTCGGCACCATCGATAGCTGGCTCATCTGGAACCTGACCGCCGGGGCAGCGCACGTCACGGACTACTCCAACGCTGCCCGGACGATGCTGTTCAACATCAACACGCTGGACTGGGACGACAAACTGCTCACCGAGATCGGCGTACCCCGGCTCATCCTTCCCGAAGTGCGTCCCAGCAGCGAGATCTACGGATACACCTGCGACGGAATCTTCGCCGGTGCCCACATCCCGGTCGCCGCGGCCATCGGCGACCAACAGGCAGCGTTGTTCGGCCAGGCGTGTTTCGACCGCGGAATGGTCAAGGCCACCTACGGCACGGGTGCCAGCCTGGTCATGAACACCGGAGACAAGCCCGTCAGCTCGGCAAATGGCATGCTGACCACGATTGCCTGGGGTATCGGCGGCAAGGTCGAGTATGCGCTCGAAGGACTGATCTTCGTGGCAGCGGCGTCAATCCAATGGCTGCGGGATGAGTTGCGGGTCATCTACGACGCGGCCGACAGCGAATACGCTGCGATGCGGGTCGAGGATTCCGGCGGGGTGTATGTTGTACCCGCGTTCACCGGCCTGGCTGCACCCTACTGGGATCCGTATGCCCGCGGGGCGATCCTCGGACTGACGAGGGGATCGAGCCGGAACCACATTATCCGGGCCACCCTGGAATCCATCGCGTTCCAGATCAAGGACGTGATTAATTGCATGGAAGCCGACGCCGGTCTCCCCGTCTCGGAAATCCGGGTCGACGGTGGGGCTGTGCGCAACAACTTCCTCATGCAGTTCCAGGCCGACATGGTGAACGTCCCGGTCCTTCGTCCACGCCAGGTGGAATCGACCGCGCGAGGTGCTGCGCTTCTCGCGGGCCTGGCCTGCGGATTCTGGAACAGCCAGGACGAACTGCGGGACACGTTTGCGCTCGACCGGGCCTTTGTTCCGGACATGTCAGAAGAAAAGCGCTCGGCCCTGTACGCCGGCTGGCAGAAGGCCGTCGCCCGCGCCTGCGACTGGGAAGAACACGAATCCACCACCCCACCGACCACCACACTCTAGGAGCGCCCTGTGACGCTACTGCCCGCCGTCGAACCGACGATGTACTTCATCGGTGTCACGACGAACAAATCCTCCATCATGAAAGTCTTCCCGGCCTGGGCCAAAGAGCTCGGCCTGAATGCGACCCTCAAAGGCATTGATCTGCCGTTGGGCGCGCCACGGGAGGCCTACCGGGACGTCGTCGGTTTCCTGAAATCCGACCCGATGTCGCTCGGGGCACTGGTAACGACCCACAAATTGGACATTGTCAGCGCTGCCCGCGACCTCTTCGACGACTTTGGCCCCGATGCGCAGCTCTTGCACGAGATCAGCAGCATCAGCAAACGGTCCCCGCACCTCTGGGGCAACGCCATGGACGCCGTCACCAGCGGCCTGTCTCTGGAAGCCATCCTTCCCGAAAACTACTGGAAAGACTCGCCGGCAGACCTGGTATTGCTCGGCGCCGGCGGGTCCTCCCTGGCACTCACCCTGTACCTGCACCAGCGCGCCGCCGCTGGCCTCCCCGGTCCCAAGAAAATCATTGTCACCAACCGCCGGAGTCTGCGGCTCGAGGAAATGCGGGAAATGCACGTCAGGATCAGCAGCACGCTGCCGATCACGTACGTCCAGGCAACGGACGAATCGACCAACGACGACGTCGTTGCCAACGCGTCTCCCGGATCCCTGATCATCAACGCCACCGGACTGGGCAAAGACCGTCCTGGTTCGCCGCTGACCGACAGCGTCACCTTCCCCCAGGGAGCCATCGCCTGGGATTTCAACTACCGCGGCGATCTGGTCTTCCTGGACCAGGCCCGGGCGCAACAACCGGAGCAACAGGTCCGGGTGGAGGACGGCTGGGTCTACTTCATCCACGGCTGGACCCGCGTGATCGCCGACGTATTCAACATCGACATTCCCACCCGGGGAGCGGACTTTGACCGCCTCTCCGATATTGCCCACACCGTATCCCAGAAGGAGAACCTCTCATGAACACCACCCCCGCAACGACTGTCGAAGCAGTCGTCACCGACTTCAACGTGGTCACCGGACTGTCAAAAAGCAAAGCCCCCCTGCAGCGCCGCCTCTCCGCCATGGCCGAGATGTACGCCGACCAGGAGGCCGCCACCGCTCAGCTCACCAAGGAGGACGTGCTCGTGTACGAGTTCTTCGACATGGGGGTCCCATCCACCAGCGGCGACGTGGCATACGGAACAAGCATCACGTATCCGGGAAAGGTGGGCGATGAGTACCACATGACCAAGGGACACTTCCATGAAGTCCTGGACACGGCGGAAATCTACTACTGCCTGAGCGGACGCGGTTACATGCTTATGGAAAACCCTGAAGGCGACTGGCAGGCGGCCGAATTCACCCCGGGCCAGGCGGTCTACGTCCCGCGCCGCTACGCCCACCGCAGCATCAATGTGTCCGATACCGAGCCGCTCGTAACTTTCTTCGCCTTCCCCGGACACGCCGGCCACGACTACGGGACCATCGAAACCAAGGGATTCCGCAAGCTGTGCGTCGAAAGCGACGGCAAGCCGGAGTTCATTGACAATCCCCGTTGGCAGGCCTGAGCTCCATGCCGCCAACTGGAACGACAACCACCGGCCGTAAGGGCCGCATCGCAGTGACCCCCCGCTCACTTTCGGGCGGGGGACACCCGGCCCTCAGGCTGCTGGAAGACGCCGGATACGATCTCGTGTTTCCGGCCCCCGGCGCCGTACCCAGTGAGGAACAAATCCGGTCCTCCCTAAGTGACTGTGTCGGCTATCTAGCCGGGACCGAAGTCCTTTCCGGCGCGTTGCTGGAAGAACTTCCGAACCTTCGGGCCATCTCCCGGAACGGCGTGGGCGTTGACTCCATCGACCAGGAGGCAGCTGCTCGTCTTGGCATAAGTGTCGTCACGGCGCCGGGAACAAATTCCCAGGGAGTCGCGGAACTAACGATCGCGCTCATGCTGGCCAGCTGCCGCAGTATCCCTTGGCATGACACGCAACTGAAATCAGGGGATTGGAAGCGCCGGCAGGGCCGCGAAATCTCCGGCCAGGTTCTGGGTGTCATCGGGTGCGGACAGATAGGCCGCCGGGTGGCCTCCCTGGCTTTGGGGCTGGGGATGAAAGTGCTGGCGTTCGATGAATACCCCTTGGCATCCTTCAATCCGTCTCCCGATTTCTCCTGGGCGCCATTGGAGACTGTCCTGTCAGCAAGCCAGATCATATCGCTTCATATGCCGCCGGCAGGCCTCCCTGTCCTTGGCGCCGAGGCGATAGGGCTGCTCCGGGACGGCGCCATCGTTATCAATACTGCCAGGGCGTCGCTCATAGACGACGCAGCAATGCTGCAAGGTCTGGACTCCGGACGGGTGGACACTCTCGCCACCGACGTATTTAGCGCGGAACCGCCTGCACCGAGCAAATTGATTTCGCATCCGAGGGTCATCACCACCCCGCACATCGGTGGATACACTAGGGAAAGCGTGGATCGAGCCACCGAAGCCGCGGTGGAAAACCTGCTGAACGCGCTGGCCACATCGCCCTAGACCGGAGATTGCACAATGACGGAGACCTCTACAGGAGGCGGACTGCTGCACCGAATATCGGGGCGGTTGCCGTACCTGCCACCCTCGCTTCGTCTGGTAGCCGAGGCAGTGCTGAAGTCCCCCGAGCAGGCCCAGTCCATGACCATCACCGAACTCGCCCTCGCTGCCGGCGTCGGAGAATCGACTGTGTCCAGGTTCGTGAAAGAACTGGGCATCGATGGTTACAAATCCATGATGCTCGGCCTGGCCGAAGCTACCTTCATCTCCAAAGCTGCAAGCGGCGCACAGTCAACGAATTCGGAGGTCGTTTACGAAGGCGTCAACCGCGGAGACTCAACAGAAGATATCGCCGGGAAGGTCGAACGAAGCAGCATACAGTCCCTCAGACGGACCGCGAACCGACAAGATATTAAGTCCATCGAGCGCGCGGTCGACATCATCGACGCCTCCAACACCGTGATCTTCTGCTGCATGGGATCATCCAGCATCGCGGCTGAGGAAGCTGTCATGCGCTTCACCCGGGCCGGCAAGAAGTGTATGTTGTACCGGGACACGACGATCCAGGTCATGTTGGCGGCCATCATCGAGCCCGGAGATTTGCTGATCGGAATCAGCGACTCCGGCCAAAGTACCCCCATCATCGACGCGATGCACTTGGCCCAAAAACGCGGGGCGGCGACTATTGCCATCACCGGCACCGAGGGTTCCCCGCTGCACGAATACGCGGATGTTCTCTTATACACCGCCACTGTTCCCAGCGGCGGGGAACTCTACGGAGAATCCGTAACGAGCAAATGGGGCCAGCTGCTGGTAATCGATATTCTGTACGCCGCCTACGCGAGCCGGCATTATGATGCCACCGTCGAACACCTCAGGCAGACGTACCAAGGCGCAATTCGCCAATCACGAAGCAGCCCCCCGATATCTCCACATTAGTTCCTTTGGACGCCTCGGACGACGGAAATGGATCGCAGACGGGAATCTGCACTCATGCAGTGCCGGCGTCTCGCGACTCGGGAGCGGTGCCGGCACCAGGCCGGATCTTGAAGAGCCGGCAGGACCTTCTCTCAGGCCCAGCCCTCCACCCAGTTCAGAAGGTCGGTTGCTTCCAGAGATTCGCGCGTCAGGTCAGCCATTGGTTTCTGGTCCGGCGAAGCGGGTATTGCGATGACTTTCATCCCCGCGGAGCGCGCGGCGGAGGCCCCGGCCTCGGAGTCTTCGAAAGCCAGGCAATCCTCCGGACATAAGTTCAGGGCGTCCACGGCGGCCAGATACACGTCCGGTTCCGGTTTCGGATTGGCGACTTCGTCTGCGGAAATCGTGACGCTGAACCCCCCGTCGAACGCGCCACGAAGCAGCGTCTGATCCAAGATGCGCCGGGCGGAATTACTGGCCACTGCCACCGGGACTCGCGAGGAGACCGCCGCGACGAAGGATCGCGCACCCGGCATCGGCACGGCAGATTGAGCCACCATGGCCATATTGACCTGGAGTAATTGTTCAACAAGTAATCCCGGGTCCTGTCCCGCACGAGAGGCAATCAACGGCCCTATTCGGCTGGCGGGGAGGCCAACGAGACGGTGCTGCAAGTCGGCGTCGAAGAGGACGCCATGGCTTTCGCTGACAAGACGCTGGGTTTGAATCCACAGGGATTCGGTATCCATCAGTAGCCCATCGCAGTCGAAAACCACTGCGCGGGGCTGCCAGTCGCCAAAAGTCCGTGGAAAATCTGAACGGGCTGCCCGTCCGTACAGTGCGCGACGCGCGGCACTGACCGCCCCGTCGGGACGACGGCCGCACGCATCATCTAGCACCTAGAGATACTAACAAAATGCACCGCCATGGGCCCATGAAGGCTTCACAATTGCTCCACTTCCTCCGGCGTTTCGCCTCGCCGGAATGTCTCTTAACGTGTTCCATCCGTGCCTGAACCCTGCGAATCGCGTCCGGATCGAATTTCGAAGGCCGACCATAAATTGCATGGCCCATATGGCATATGCTCGGACCACATCGAATGACGGCATCGTTCTCCGCGAGGTCAGCGTACGGACGGGCACCCGCCTGGGAAAGTTGCGCTTGAGCCCCCGCGGGGGCGGCGGCAGATTACACACAGATCGTGCAACGCTAGGTGCATGGATCTGGAGGTGTCGCCCGCGCTCACGATTCCCGCGTCGGAACTCGGCTGGAGATTCTCGCGTTCGTCCGGGCCTGGCGGTCAACACGTCAATACCTCGGACAGCCGCGTCGAACTCTCATGGAACGTCGCCGCCTCGGCGGCGCTGTCGGAGGGCCAACGGCTGCGGCTGGTCACGCGTCTCGGACCGCGGCGCATCGCCGGGGTGATCACCGTGACCGCCTCCGAGCGGCGCTCCCAGCTGCGCAATCGCGAGATTGCATCGGCCAAGCTCGCAGCACTCGTGGCAGAGGGCCTTGCCCCCGATGCTGCTCGACGCCGGGCGACCAAACCCACGCGGGGCTCGAACCGCCGGCGTCTGGCCGCCAAGGAACAGCGGGCCGCGACGAAACAGCAGCGCAGGCGCCCGTCCGCCGAATAGCGCCGGCAACGCCCAGCTGTCCAACGCCCGACGACGGCCGGCAGCCCCGGCGGGACGGCCCCAGCATGGCACCCTGCGAGGCACGAATGTCAGTCACGGCGCACCGTCGCGGGGCTTTCGCCGGGGAACACGATTCCGAGCTGGTTCCTGATGGCGTCGGCGACGGCCATGGTCCGGATGGATTCGGCGAGCGGCCGCTGCGGAACCTCGAGTTTCCCCGCCGCAATGGCACGGGCGACGGCGGCAGCCTCGTAGTGCAGGCCCTCAAAGTGTGCTCCGGCCGGCTCCTCATAGGCCAGCCGGGTGCCGTCCGGGAAGCGGATGGCGAAGCCGCCGGGCATGTTGAAGGGCCCATCGATCGTCAGTGACGCCTCCGTACCCACGATAGTGGCCGACGTCGGCGTGAAATTGTGCAATTGGGTGTTCATCATGGCCTGGCGTCCGCCGGCGAAGGATATGACGGCGGAAAGCTGGGCGTTGACTCCGGATTCGTGCGGTTCACCGAGCGCCAGGAGACGGTCCGGTTCGCCCAGGACGGACGTGATGAGCGAGAGCGGATAGGTCCCGAGGTCCAGCAACGGGCCGCCTGCCAGGGCCGGGTCGAAGATCCGGTGGCTGCGATCAAAGTGCTCGCCGTATTCGGCGAGGACTGTCGTAAGGTCCCCGAGCATTCCGGAGTCGAGCACCTGCCGGATGACGTCGAACTTGGGCAGGAAGAATGTCCACATGGCTTCGGCGGCAAACAGGCCAGCCCCGGCGGCCCGGTCGGCGATGCCGGCCGCCTGTTCGCGGTTGATGCCGATCGGCTTCTCGATCAGGACGTGCTTGCCGGCGTCGAGCGCCAGCAGAGCGGCCTCGTAGTGGAAGTTGTGCGGCGTGGCCACGTAGATGATGTCGACGTCGGAGGCCGCCAGCTCTTCATAGCTGCCGAAGGAATGGGAGATGCCGTGGCGTCCGGCAAACGCTTCGGAACGGTCCAGCGAGCGGGATCCGATCGCTGCAATCAGCTGCGAGGTGTGCGCCTGGACGGATTCCGTGAAGCGTTCCGCAATCCAGCCGGGCCCCATGATCCCCCACCGGAGCGGAGGTGCGTCGCGGGAGTCCGGGACCCTGGACACGGGGAGCGAGCGGTTCCCCGTCACGAACGGACCGCTGTGGTGTTGACGTTGATACGCAAGAGGGGCACCAGCTTCTTCTAGGTGATTGTCCTGACATGCTAACAAGCCGAACAGCGCTGGACAAGGGTCCTCGGTCACTGCCGCGATTGCCAAGATTTCCCTTGCACCTCAAGCCTGCCTCCCCGCGCTACGCCAGACTGGCGCGCCCATACGGGCTCGCATGGGGCTGCCAAACTGTGGCACCGATCAGAACTTTGACCGAATGTCAGTACAAATTCTTGACGATTGCGTTAGAGCGCTCTAACGTTGCATCCACGTGATCCAGCACACTCCCGGGAACTCTCCCAATTCAAGGCCCGCCATTCCGGCCGGCCGGATCAAGGAAGTCAACAATGCCGTTGTCCATAGCAAGCTCGCCCGCATCGGGCTCAAAACATCGCGGATATCTCGCCCGCCTCACTGTCATCTCCACACTTGGCGGACTCCTGTTCGGCTACGACACGGGTGTCATCTCCGGTGCGCTGCTCTACATGCAAGACTCCCTGAGCATGAGCCCCGTCGAAGAGGCCACTGTCGTCAGCGCGCTACTGTTTCCCGGTGCCGCGGTCGGTGCGCTGAGCGGCGGACGGCTCGCCGATAAGCTCGGGCGGCGCGGCACACTGCTTGTCTGTGCACTTCTGTTCCTCCTCGGAGCGATAGGCTGCGCCATCGCGCCAACTGTTGGTTTCATGGTCGTGGCCCGCGTCATCCTTGGCCTTGGCGTCGGCGCCGCCGCCGTGACGTGCCCCCTCTACCTTGCAGAGATGGCGCCGGCCCACCTGCGCGGACGCATGGTCACGATCAACGAACTGATGATCGTTACCGGCCAGATGCTCGCTTTTGCCATCAACGCACTCCTCGACGCCGTCATCCACGACTCGGAAGTCTGGCGCATCATGCTTGGCGTTGCGTCCATCCCCGCCATCGCACTCTTGATCGGAATGTACGTCCTGCCCGAATCGCCGCGCTGGTTCGCCATCCGTGACAGGTTCGAGGACAGCCGCCGCGTCCTCGACCTCAGCCGCAGTCCGGAGGAAGCCGCTTTCGAGTACAAGGAAATCGTCGAGTCCGCGAATGCGGCCCGGAATGAGCGCTCCAGCGCCTGGCGCGATCTGAAGAACAATCCCTGGATGCGCCGGCTCCTCTGGGTCGGTATCGGACTCGCCGCGGCCCAGCAGGCAACCGGCATCAATACCGTGAACTACTACGCACCCACGATCCTCGAGCGCAGCGGCCTCGGCGTGAGCGCTTCCCTAGTGGCTACCATCGCCGTGGGTGTGACTTCGGTGCTGATGACCGTCCTGGGCATCTGGCTGCTGGGCTTCATCGGGCGCCGCCGCATGCTGGTCATTGGTTTCTCCGGGGTCGTGGCTTCGCAGGCACTGCTCGCCGTCGTCTTCACGCTTCCCCAGTCGGAAGTCGTCAGCTACACCATCCTGGCCGCGATGATGCTGTTCGTGGCCTTCGTGCAGTGCTTCATCGGCACCTGCGTGTGGCTGCTGCTCTCTGAAATCTTCCCGCTGGCCATCCGCGGCTTCGCGATGGGCATTGCGGTGTTTTCCCTCTGGACCGTGAACGCGGCGATCTCCTTCCTGTTCCCGATCCTGGTCGTCGCCCTGGGCTCAACCGGCACCTTCACCGTGTTCGTCCTGGTGAACATTGTTTCCCTGATCTTCGCGGCGAAATTTGTCCCGGAGACCAAGGGGCAATCGCTGGAGGAGCTGGAGGTACACTTCCGCACCGGGGCCATACCCGTCATCGCGTCCGCGATGGCAGCTGACAAAGCGGCCGCAGTCCTGTAACCCCGGCAGCCGCCGCACCGGGCCCCGTGCCCATGAATGGCGATGGCGGGAACCGCCGTCGATCCCGCGATACGCTTGCCGGCAGGAGGCCATTTGTCCGGGAGTGAACCGAAGCAGCACGGAGTAGCCAAGCGCGCCACCATTGAGGATGTGGCGCGCTTGGCCGGCGTATCGCGTGCCCTCGTTTCCCTGGTGCTGCGGGGTTCACCAAAGGTGAGCGAACAAAAAAGAGACGCCGTTGCCAGCGCCATTGCCACTCTCGACTACCGGCCCAACAACGCGGCCCGCTCGCTTGCCAGCGGACGGACGCGAACAGTGGGAGTGCTCCTGGACGACCTCGCCAATCCTTGGTTCGTGGAGCTGCTCGACGGCCTGCAGAGCATCTTCCGGGAGCAGAACCTGAGGATGGTCCTCGGCGACCCGCGCTATCTGGCCCGCCCGGGGGAAAGCCCGGTGTCCGCGTTCATGGAACTTCGCGTCGACGGTCTGGTCATCGCAGGAGACTTCAACGCCGATGAAGACCTCACGCGCGCCACACTGCACACGCCGGCCGTCGTCGTCGGCACCCGCGCGTTCGACCTCCCGGCAGCGGACCGTGTCACCAACGACGACGCTGCCGGTGCCCGCATGGGCGTGGAGCATCTGATTGGTCTCAGCCACAACGACATTGCCTTCCTCACCGCTCCCACCGGAGCCGCCAGGTTGCGGGCCGACGCCTACCGGGAGACGATGACCCGGCACGGCTTGCAGGACTACATCCGGGTGGTGCCTACGGACATGAGCGAACACTCCGGCTTTTCGGCGATGAGCCGCCTTATCGAAAGCGGCCGGACGCCCACAGCGGTCTTCGCCGCCAACGACATCCTCGCCGTCGGTGCGCTCTCGGCCGCCGACGACCACGGCATCAGCGTCCCTTCACAACTCTCACTGGTCGGATACGACAACACCTATCTCGCCGGGATCCGGCACGTCTCCCTCACTACCGTCGACCCCGTCAGCCGGGAAGTGGGTATCCGAGCCGCAGAGTTTCTCCTCGCCCGCATCGCCGACCACTCCCTGCCGCCACGTACCGAGGTGCTGACACCCCGACTCGTCGTTCGCAACAGCACCGCTCAAGCCACCTCCACCTAACAGCGCCGGCCACCCAAAGGCAGCGCGCAACCGGCCCCATCCGTCGGACCTGACGGCTTCCTCCGGCCATGATTAAGCCCGCAGGTCGGCCCCGACGGCACCCCGCGCCTTGGGGAGACTTAGTATTCGATCCGCTCCGACTTCCCCGTGTGCAGGGAGCGGGTGGCGGCCTCCGCGATGGCCTGGGCCTTCAACCCGTCATCGAGCGAGGGCGTCAGGGGCGTCCCGCTCTCCACCGCGGCCACGAAGTGGGCCAGGGCGGCGGCATAGGTGGGCTGGACGCGTTCGAACCACCCGGGGTGCAGCCCGTCGTCCACCACCTGGCCGGCGCGGTACCGCGACACGGCTCCGGTGCGGCGGCGTCCGGCCTCGACCAAACCGGCGGAGCCCATGACCTCGATCCGCTCGTCGTAGCCGTAGCCCGTCCGCCGGACGCTGTCGATCTGCACCAGCGCACCGGTCGGCAGCCGGAGGGTGACCGCGGAGGTGTCGACGTCGTCGTACTCGGCCAGGCGGGGATCTGAAAGGGCGGAGCCGGCGGCGAAAACTTCCACCGGGTCCAGCCCGGTGAGCCAGCGGGCGAGGTCGAAAAAGTGCACGGTCTGGTCCCGCATCTGGCCGCCCGACGTGGCGATGTAGGACAGCGGCGGGAGGGCCGGGCCCCGTGTGGTGAGCTGGAGGAGTTCGACGTCGCCGATCTCACCGGCGTCGATGGTCCGCTTGAGTTCCGCGTAGTCGCGGTCGAAGCGGCGGTTGAAGTCGATCATGACCGGGACGGCGCGCCCCGCCGCGTGGGCGGCGGCTTCCCGGGCCCGGTCAAGGTCCAAGTCGATCGGCTTTTCGCACAGTACGGCCAGGCCGGCGTCGGCGGCGCGGACCAGATGCCGGGCGTGGGTGTCGGTGGAGGAAGCGATGAAAACGGCGTCAATGTTTTCCGGATCGAACACCTCGTCCAAGTCCGCGGCGGCGCTGGCCCCGTGCGTCTCGGCCAGGGCCTGCGCCCGGCTCCGGTCGATGTCATAGATGCGGGAAAATTCGACGCCGGGGTGGGAAGCGAGGTTGGCGGCGTGGACGGATCCGATGAAACCGGCGCCTAAGAGAGCAAAGCGCAGCACGTCAGTGTCCTGTCTCGTGGCGGGCGGGCTTCGGCGACTGTGGTGCACTCATAACAATTCCTCACTGCTCGGCAAACCCCATTGACGAACTACTTGGACAATTACTTGGACCGGTCCATAATGGACTTTGTCGGGATCACCCGTCAACCCCTATGCTGGGACGGCATCCAGAGGAGGAGCGCCATGAACCAGCCGCCGGCCCCCGGCCATCCGCCCCGCCGGCCCACCATCCGCGACGTCGCCGAGCGCGCCGGAGTGTCCAAATCCCTCGTGTCCCTGGTGCTGGGCGGATCGTCCAACGTGAGTTCAGACCGCCGTCGGGCCGTCCTGGACGCGATGGCCGAACTCGGCTACAGGCCCAACCAGCTGGCCCGCGGGCTCTCCAGCCCGCACAGCGGCACTATCGGTGTCCTGCTCAACGACCTCCGAAATCCCTGGTTTGTCGAGCTCCTCGAGGGCCTGAGCGCGACGCTGCACGCAGCCGGGGTCTCCCCCGTGCTGGTTGATTCCTACACCGACAACAGGGTGGGCCGACGATCCGTGGAGACTCTGCTGGAGCAGCGCATCGACGGCCTTGTGGTGGTCGGCACCACGTCAGAGGAAGCTGCCCTGGAGACGGCCATCGCGACCGTGCCGGTGGTCCTCGCCGGCACCCGGGAGCCGGCGCTGCCCGGGGCGGACATCGTGGTCGACGACGATGAATCCGGGGCCCGTCAGGCGGCCGAGCACCTCATTGCCCTGGGCCACCGGCGCATCGCCCACCTGCAGGGCCCCGGCGAGATCGGCCGGCTGAGGCGGGCAGGCTACGAGGCCGCGATGCGGGATTCCGGGCTTGATCCCTGGGTGGTGGCCGGCGGCATGAGCGAGGAAAGCGGGTACGAGGCCGCGCGCCGACTGCTGGCCGGACCGCAGCGGCCCACCGCGATTTTTGCGTTCAACGACCTCGCCTGCATAGGCGCGCTCTCGGCCGCCGCCGACCAGGGCCTCACGGTGCCGGGCGACCTCTCCCTGGTCGGCTACGACAACACGTACCTCGCCCGCATCCGCCACCTGTCCCTAACCTCGGTGGACAACGGCAACTTCGCCGTGGGCCTGCAGGCAGGCAGGTACATCCTTGAACGGCGGGAAACCCGGGATCTTCCGCAGCGGCTGCATCTCGTTCCGACGCAGCTGGTGGTGCGGGGTTCCACCGGGCATCCCCCGGACAGCGCCTAGGCAGCGCCTAAGCGGAGCCGTTCCAGAGCCGCCGCCACCAGGACTGGGCCGGTTCCGGCTCGGTGGGAGCAGCGGCGGCCGTGGCAGCCCGGCGCCCCCGCCAGCGGTCCAGTTCGACGTCGACGTCGCGCGTCTTGGTGATCACCGGCGGGCCGCCCTGAAGCTGCCGCCGGGCATCGATGACCCGAGCGTTGAAGTCCTCCACCATCTCGCGCACCTGCTTCTCGCCGAACTGGGCATCGAGCCGGGCATCGAGTTCGGCGTCCTCGGTGCGGAGCAGGATCGCCTTCGGGCCCAGGCCGGAGATATTCTCCCGCTGGATCAGGCCCTTAACCCACCAGTCGGGGTCGTACACCTCCCCCAGGCCCGGGATGGGTTTGCCGGCGTACTTGAGGTTGTCGAACTTGCCCTGCGCCATGGCGTCGCGGATCAGGTACTCGGCCTTGGCGGCGTCGTCAATCTTGGCCCGCTTCTGCCGGAGTTCCTCCTCCGCGGCGTTCAACGCATCGTTCTCCTGCGCAGTGCTGCCCGAGGCCCGCACGCCGCGAAGTTCCGCCGCGCGCTCCACCCGGCGCCGGAACGCGCTGCTTGAACCGCTCACCCCGCTGCTCATCAGCCACCACCGTCCTCGCCTGCCGGAATCGCGGATCTGCCTTTCCAGTATGAGGAACAGCAAGGCGGCGGCGAAAGGGTTGGCAGGCGATTGGACTGCCAAACTCCCTGCGCCCCGGGCCCGCCCGCAGTCCACAGCCGAGACGGGACCCTAACGCCCCCGTAACCCGGTGTTAACCCAACCGTGCAAGGCTGGGGACTTCGGAAACTAAGCATCCTTCCCATCTTTCCTGCAGAACAGATCCCGAGGAGTTGCAGCCGTGAACAGCCAAGAGCGCCGTCCGTCCGGAAGCCCCCAGCCCGCCAGCAGTGAGGAAGGAACCCGGGATCTGAGCAGCACGCACGTCACGCATGTCCGGGAAGATGTGGCCCTGGCAGGACGGTGCGCCAATGTCCACTTGCCCACCGGGCGCACCTGCACGTTGCCCGTGCGGCATCCGGGCTCGTGCAAGTTCGTCGGCCCTGGGGACGCGGACAACATCGCCGTGCACTAAACCAGTGCACTAAGCCAGCGCACCAAACCGCAGCGCACTGGGCGCCTGTGCAGCGGGTTCCGGCGCATTAACATGCGGTGATGGCTCCTGGCGCCACCCAAACAGCACCCCGGGCGCAGTTTTGTGCAAGTATTACGCCAGCCCCGGCGACGCGGGGCACTCCGCGGCTACGATGATCGGACTTGAGCACCGGATCTAGCTGAGGGAGATCACGTGTCTCGTGAGGATCTACGGCAGCGCGCCGAAAGCGCATCGGCTGAGGGACTGTCGGCCGACAAGACTTCTGCGGCGCCGCGGCCCGCACAACTTGATGCCACGGCGCTGACCCGCGCGGGCATTGCCGGCTGGGCTGCCCGTCTGGGACCTCCCGGGCCGGAAGCGCCCCGGTCCCGGCGGCTGGCCCATCTTGGCGGCCTTGCCGCGATCGCGGCCCTGGTCCTGTACCTGACATGGCGTGTGCTGTTCACGATGCCGTCCGGCGAATGGAACCTGACCATCGCCTGGATCCTGGTGACCTTCGAGGCCCTCCCGCTGGCCGGCCTTATCCTGAAGGCGTGGTCCGTGTGGAACATCGACAGCCATCCGCCGGCGCCGGTGACCGAGGCACCCAACGGCATGCGGGTCGCAGTCCTGATCCCCACGTACAACGAGCCCATCGAGGTGCTGACGCCCACGGTGGCCGCGGCCTGCGAGCTCGCCCCGGACCATGAGACCTGGGTCCTCGACGACGGCGACCGGCCCTGGGTTGAGGAAATGTGCGCCGCCTACGGCGCCCGCTACGTCCGCCGAGACGTCCACGACCACGCCAAGGCCGGCAACATGAACCACGCGCTGGGCCTGATGGCCGCGGAAAAGGCCGCAGGCGGCCCGGGCATCGACATCATCGCGGTGCTGGACTGCGACCACGTCCCGCTGCCCACCTTCCTCACCGCCACGCTGGGCTGGTTCGAGGACCCGGAGATCGCGCTGATCCAGGGTCCGCAGTCCTTCTACAACGGCGGCGCGTTCGACGACGACGGCATCACCGGCGAGCAGGGCACCTTCTTCAACGTCCTCATGGCCTCCCGCAACGTTCCCGGCGCCGGGCCCTTCTGGTGCGGGTCGACGTCGTTGTTGCGGATGAGCGCCCTGGAAGAGGTGGGCGGCGTGGCCACCGAAACCATCACCGAGGACATGCACACCACACTCAAACTCATCCGGCGCGGCTGGCGGACCGTGTACCACCACCAGACCCTCGCCGTCGGGCTGGCGCCGGCGACGCCGGACCAGTACCTGTTGCAGCGGCGGCGCTGGGGCATGGGCGCGATGCAGATCCTGGTCCACGAGAAACTGTGGGCGGCCAAGGGTTGGATGTCGTGGCGGAACTACCACGAGTACCTCAACGGCACGCTGTGGTGGCTGGAGGGCATCGCCACACTGGTGGCCTTCCTGATTCCGGTGCTGATCATGCTGTCCGGGGCCCAGACCTCCACCGCCGGTCCGCTGCTGTTCACCGGGGTCTTCCTGGTCATGTTCACCGTGCGGCTGTGGGGCTCCAAGCAGCTCATGCGCAACGAAATCCATTGGCCCACGGCCTTCGCCCTGCGGATCTTCCGCGTCCCGGTTGGCTTGGCGTGCCTCTGGTGGCTCATGTCCCGGAACGTCCTGGAGTTCCAGGTCACGCCCAAGGGCGCCGCGGATTCGCGGCTCCGCGGCCGGACGCCGCGGATTCTGATCGTGATGGTGGTTCTCATCACCGCGGTCATTCTGTACGCCGCCGCCGGGCTGGCCGGCCTGGTTCCCTGGCGCACGACGCCCGGTTCCACGGTGGCCTCTGGCGCCTGGCTGGTGCTCGCCGGCGCGGTCCTGGTCCTCGGCACCCGGCGGATCCGGGCCGCTGAATTCGCCACGTCCCGCCGCAACGCGCACCGGATCGAGGTGACGGCGCCCGTGGAAGCCGAGGGCGTCTGCGGCGAACTGCTGGACATCTCCGTCGGCGGCGCGGCCGTACGGTTCCCGCACGGAACGCTGCCGGCCTCGGGCCTGGTCACACTCCGGCTCCCCGAAGCCGCGCCGGTCCAGCTGCAGGTCATCCGGACCACCGAGCAGCAGGACGGATCCCAGACCGCGTCCCTGCGGGCGGCCGACGACGACTGGGCCGCCTACCGTGCGCTCTCGTTGTGGATCTTCCACACTCCCGCAGGGGCGCTGCCCGAATTCCCGCCGGGTGTTCCGGCCGCGGCGTCGCTCCGGGGCCGCTGAGGATCGCGGGCCCTCCGAGGTAGGTCGCCGACGCCGCCACCGGGTCAGCCACGGAGGCCGAGGTAGATGCCCGTGTGGTCCAGGTCGCCGTGGCCCGCGGAGACCATCGCCTGAAACGCCGTCAGGAGGCTTCCGGCGAGGGGCAAGTTCAGGCCCGCCCCCGCGGCGACCTCAGCGATGAATCCGAGGTCTTTGAGCTGGTTCTTGGCCGATCCGCCGCCTGCGAAGTCGGTGTCAATCCACCGCTGCCCTTTTTGCCGGAGCACCTCGGAGTTCGCGAGTCCTCCGGCCAGGATTGACTGGACCCGTTCAAGATCCAGCCCGGAGGCTTCGGCGAGCGCCATGGCTTCTGCCAGCGCGGTGACGGTGGCGGCAACGACGATCTGGTTGCAGGCCTTGACGGTCGATCCGGCACCGGTGTCGCCGAACCAGGCGACCGTGGAGCTGTATAGCCGGAAGAGCGGCGTGAGCTGCTCCACAACGTGGCGGGGTCCGCCAATCATGGTGCTTAGCCGGCCCTCTTCGGCGCCGATGGTGCCGCCGCTGAGCGGTGCATCAATGACCGTCACCCCGTGTTCGCGCTGGCATTCGGCGGCGAAGGCCGCGACGGCTACAGGCGAGACCGTGCCATGGATGACCAGTACGGGGTTGACGATCCCGGCAGCCTTCCACGCGGCCAGGAGCCCGTCCTGTCCTTCCAGGAGCCGCTGAACATTCGGGAGGTCGGGCAGCACGGTCAGCACCACGTCGCTGGCCGCATCCGCCGGGGAGGCGGCAACGCGGCCGCCGGCGATGGCCTCGGCCTTGTGCGCCGTGCGGTTCCAAAGCGTCAGGGGGACGGCCGCGGCGATGATGTTCCGGGCGATCGGGGCGCCCATGGGACCTGTTCCCAGCAGGGCCACTGACGTGGGCAATCCGGTGGAAGTAACGTTCATTGTTTGCGGTCTCCTGGCTTAGAAGGGGATGAGCCCGGCGAGGGCGGGGAGGAAGGTGCTGAACCAGGGAACCGCGGCCAGCACGAGGAGCCCGATGAACAGGGCCGCCAGGTAGGGCCAGAAGTGCGTGAGGCTGTTTTCCACGGTTTCGCGGGCGGTGGCGCAGGCGACGTAGAAGCCGACGCCCGCCGGAGGAGCGAACGAGCCGATGCCCATGGAGATGATGAGGACCATGGCGTACTGGACCGGGTTGACGCCGAAGTCCGTGGCGATCGGCAGCAGCAGCGGGGCAAAGATGAGTACTGCCGGCAGCCCCTCGAGCAGCTGGCCCATGATGATGAGCAGGATCACCGTGAACAGCATGAACAGGACCGGGGAGTCGCCGAGTCCGGACATGAGGTCGTGGATCTGCTGCGAGACGCCGGCGAGTGCGAGGGTCTGGGCCAGGGGCGAGGCCGCGGCGATGATGAAGAGCACCATGCCCGCCGTCGTCGTCGTTTCACGCAAGGTGTCACCGAGGAGTTTCTTGCTGCCGCGGCGGTAGGTGGCGGCCAGGACGAACGCGTAGGCCACCGCGACAGAGGAGACCTCCGTCGGGGTCGCGAAACCGGTGAGGATGCCCGCCACCATGCCGACCGGCAGGAGGAGGGTTGGCAGCGCGAAGAATGTCGCCGAGCCGCGTGCGCGCCAGGTGGCCTTGGGGCTGGCGACGCCGCCCTGCTTGCGGGCCCGCAGGAACACGAGGCCCATGACGACGAGCGCCAGGAACGCCGCGGGAATGAACCCGGCCAGGAACAGGGTGGTGGTGGAGATGGTCGTGATGGAACCGAGAACGAGCAGCACGATGCTGGGCGGGATGGTTTCGCCCATGATGGCCGACGCTGATAGGACAGCGACCACCTCGCCGCGCGGGTATTTGCGTTCCTCCAGCATGCCGCGCATCGTGGTGCCCACGGCGGCGACGTCGGCGACTTTGGATCCGGAGATGCCGGAGAAGATGTACATGGTGACGACGACCACCTGCAGCAGGCCGCCGCGCAGATGGCCGATGAGGGCGTCAACGAGCTTGGCCAGCGGCAGGGTGAGGCCGGCGGAGTTCATGACCGTGCCGGCGAGGATGAAGAACGGGATGGCCAGCAGCACGAACCCCTTGGCGCCTGAGGCCATTCCGATCGGGATGGCGCTGACATCGGAAATGCCGCCGAGGTAGAGGTAGATTCCGGACGCCAGGGCCAGGACAAAGGCGATCGGGAGACCCAGGAAGAGCAGCAGGAACAGCACTGCGAGCACCACGCCGAGGAGGACGTTCGGCGATGCGTAGTAGAAAAGGGGCGGGGCCAGGAGAACGACGGCGACCATCGCCGCGGCGATCCCGGCGGCAACCAGAACGGGACGGCGTTCCTGCCGCCAGAGCTTGACGAGCGCGAACCATGCGATGAGCACCATGCCGGCAGAGAAAGGCATCGAAACCCAGAACACGGGCAGCTGCAGGATCGGCGTCTTTTCGTCGATCTGCTGGGCTAGGGTCGGCACGAAGAGGGCGAATGCGCCGGCGCTCATGACGAAGACGAGCCAGTCGACCAGGGCCGCCAGATAGGGCTTCCACCCCGCGGGCAGGCGCATGATGAGTGCCTGCACCGACATGTGCGCGCCCTTGGGATAGGCGATCGCTCCGCCGATGAAGGCAATCGTCAGGAGTGCTATCTCGGATACTTCCTGGGTCCAGAGCACGGAGTCGCCGGTGATGAGCCTGACCATGATGTTCAGCAGGATGACCAGGAGCTCGGCGAGGATCGCCGCGCCCACGATCCACTCCAGTGTTCTGTCGAACCAGAGTCCCCCGCTCCAGCGCGAAGCGACGTGACCGTGGTGCAGGATCTCTTCCGCGTCAGACGGAATGACCTCCTCGAGTTCCTCGGGAGCGAGGGCGTGTTTCATGTTCTTCCAGACTGTCGACATTGAGAGCGGGAGGGCGGGCAGGGGCGGGAGGCCGGGAAGACGCTCCCACCCCTGCGGGACTAGCTAGAGGTGGTGAAGGCGATCGCCTGATCGAAGAATTCCTTGCCGATGAGCTGGGAAAACTCCGGATACAGACTCTTTGAGGCGGCCTTGAACTCCTCGAGGCCGGTGGCAGTGATCTCGTTGGTCTTCATGCCCTTGGCAGCGAGTTCGTCCAGCTGCTTCTTGGACTGTTCGGCGTCGTAACCGGTCTTGAACGTTGAGGTTTCCGCCGACGCGTCGGTGAGGGCCTTCTGCTGGTCGGCGCTGAGCGACTCCCACTTCTTCGACGACAGGGCCAGGACCCAGGCGTCGTTGATGTGGTTGGTCAGCGAGACGTACTTCTGCACTTCGGAGAACTTGTTGGTCCAGGGCACTTCGATCGGGTTTTCCTGCCCGTCGATCGTTCCGGTCTGGAGACCGGTGAAGACCTCGGAGAACGCCATGGTGGTGGGGCTGGCGCCCAGCTTGCCGAAGAAGTCGGTCCAGAGAGTGTTGCCCGGAACCCGGATTTTCAAGCCCTTCAGGTCCGCGGGCTTCTCGATGGGACGGACCGAGTTGGTGATCTCGCGGCCGGTCCGGGTCAGGAAGCTCAGGGCGACGGTGTCCTTCTTGGCCAGCTTGTCCTTCAGAGCCTGGCCCGGCTTGCCGTCAAGGAAGGCCGCTTCCTGCTTGGTGTCCTTGAACAGGTACGGGATGCTGATGGCATTCATTTCCGGCACCACCGAGGCATACACCGAGGTGGACAGGATCAGGGCATCCAGGGAGCCGCCCTGCAGCCTGGTCACGGCGGCGTTCTGGTCCCCGCTGAAGCTTGTGCCGTTGGGAACCACCGTGACGGCGACGGAACCGTTGGACGTCTTCTTCACCTGGTCGGCGAAGTGCTGGGCCGAGACTCCGACAGAGGATGTGAGCGGGTCCGGAATCGACAACTGGATCTTGGCGACCGGTCCGGCCTGCCCTCCGCCGGATGCTCCGGCGGCACAGCCGGCAAGGACGGAGGCTGCCAGGCTGCAGGCCAGGACTCCGGTGATGGCGCGGGTCTTCGTATTCATGCGATGCCTTTCTTCATTGGAAGGATGTGATCCGGCGTACGGAAGCAATCAGGGAGTGAGTCAGGCCCCTACGGCAGCGGTTTCGGCGATGAACACCTCTGTTTCGCGGCGCAGCTCAAGAGCCTGGGACAGGGAGTCGTCAATGATGACATCGTCCCAGCGGACAATGTCGCCCTTGGCGACGTCGTTACGCAGTTCGACGTGGTGGGCCAGCGCAACCGGGAGGGCGCCGGTGGCCACCGAGTGCTTGGCCGAAACGAGCTTGCCCCAGACTGTGAAGCCGCCTTCGCCGTCGAGGAATTCGCCGGCTTTGAGGTCCTTCTTCGCCGTCGCGACGACGTCACCGAAGAATCCGATGGGCGAACCCGTGGCGATCCCCCGGAGGGCGGCATTGGCGATGGAGACGTTGAGTTCGAGGCCGACGTAGTGGTACGGGCGGTACAGGGCCGCGTACTGGCCGGTGGGGTCCGGGTGCCAGGGGTACTCGTTGAAGCAGCCGGAAACGTAGCCGTTCGTGGCTTTCACGACGACGAAGACACCCTCCTGGGTGTTGTGGCTGATCCAGCTGCCGTCGCGGTTGACGCTGGACATGACATCGACGCTTCCCTCGTGGGCCAGTGCCCCGCCGACATCGCTGGGACGGCAGATTGTGGCGATTTCCTCGACGTTGCCCGGCGTAAAGCTCAGCCCGGCATCGGACGGTTCGAGCCCGGCGCCGTTGGCCACGGCGGCCATTTCGATTGCCGCCTTGGTCCCGTCCCGGAAGGACGTGTGCATGTAAGGGTTCAGCTGCCCGGAGTCGGTGAGCTCCTTCGAGAATTCCCAGTTTTCCCAGACGTTGTCGGGGTTCATTTCGTGATAGTGCTCAAGGTACTTGGCGCCCTTGCCTGCACAGACCACGTCAAACCCGCTGGTGCGGGCCCAGTCCACCAGCTCCATGATGAGGGCGGGCTGGTCGCCGTAGGCCATCGAATAGACGACACCGGCGGCTTCGGCCCGTTTGGCCAGGGCGGGGCCTGCCAGGGCATCGGCCTCGACCGTCACCATGATGATGTGCTTCCTGGTTTCAATGGCGCGGAGCGCGTGCTTGATCCCCACGATCGGGTTGCCGGTAGCCTCGACGATCACGTCGATGTCGACGTCGAACAGCTCGTCCGCGTTGGCAACAATCGCCGTCGTGCGGTTTGTGAGCGCCGTGGCGATGTCGGGGGCGATCTGCCCTGCGGGCCAGTCGACCAGCGCGAAGGCGCCTTCGGCGCGTTTGACGTTGATGTCCGCGATGGCGACGACGTGGATGCCGGGGATGTTGTTGGCCTGGGCAAGGTACATGGTGCCGTAGCGGCCGGCGCCGATCAGGCCGACCCGGATGGGGCGGCCTTCCTGTTCACGGTCGGTGAGGAGTTTGTGAAGATTCACTGGAGTCTCTCTGGTAGGGGTGCGAAGCGAAGAGACACCCTTCCGCCGTAGCGGATGGCACAACTTCCTTGTCGCGGTTTGGCTTGAAATTTACCCGAAGTGGAACCGGTTCCACTTTTGTACCACCCGGTGCTAAGCTGTGTCAACGGATCCAAACGAAACGTCTTCCGCCAGCTCATGGCGTTCGACCGGAGACGCTGTGTACGAACTACTGCCTAGGATTTCCCTCAAGGAGGAGCGGTGAAGAAGGCCCCAACCATTCGCGATGTCGCGGCGGCTGCGGGAGTCTCGGTCTCGGTCGTGTCCCGGGTGCTGAACCCGGATTCCGGGCCCGTTGCACCAGCAAAGCGACAGGAAGTCGTCCGGGTCATCGATGAGCTGGGCTACCGCCCCCGGGCAGCGGCCCGCGAGCTCAGCGGGGGCCATGCCCTCACGATCGGGCTCGTTGTCACCGACCTTTCCAACCCGTTCTTCGCCCGCCTGGCCGACCGCATCGTCTGGGAGGCCCGCAGCCACGGCGTGCAGGTTGTCTTGATGACCACCCAGGAGGATCCGCATCTGGAGGCGGAATCGCTGGATACCCTGCTGGACCGGTCCGTCAGCGGCGTCATTGCCACTCCCACGGGCGGCAACATTGAGAAATGGGCGCGGTTGCAGGACCTTGGCGTGAATGTGGTGTTCGTTGACCGCACCATCGAGGAACTCGGCAATGTCGACGTCGTCAGCATTGAAAACTTTGACTCCGCCCGGCGCTCCACCGAGTACCTGATCGGCCTCGGCCATACCCGGATCGCCCTCGTTACGGGGCCACTGAGCACGTCAACGGGCCGGGCCAGGATCAGCGGTTACCGGGCGGCGCACGAGACCGCTTCGCTGCCGGTTGACCCCCTGCTCATCCGCGACGTCCCCTTCCGCGGGGATGCCGGCGGCGATGCCGTCGGTTCCCTTCTTGCCATGCCGCAGCCGCCCACGGCCCTCATCGTCGCCAACACGGCCCAGGTGCAGAGCTCGGTGCGGCGGCTTGTCCAGAAGGGGGTCCGCATTCCCGAGGACCTCTCGGTGATCGTCTTCGATGACAATCCGTGGACAGAACTAATGACCCCGCCGCTGAGCGTGATCCGCCAGCCGCTGGACATGCTCGCCGTCCATGCGCTCGAACTCGTGCTTGGACGCATGCAGGGCAAGCTGCCGGAAGGGCCCCGGCTAATCGAGGTCAAGGCCGACTTCCTGCCGCGCAACAGCTGTGCCCCGCTCGCCCAGACCGCTACCCGCTAAGAACCACATCGCAAAGGAAAAACCATGCCCGTCGTCGTCACCGCAACGTTTACACCCAAAGAAGGATCCTTTGACCAGGTGGTCGAGGCCCTGTCCCCGGCCATTGCAGAGGTCCACGAGGAACCCGGCTGCCTCCTCTACGCCATACACGAATCTCCCAACGGCCAGATCCTCATGATCGAGAAGTGGGAGTCCGCTGAACTGCTCGATGCCCACGGCGCAGGCGGCCCGGTTCAACGGCTGAACGCCTCCTTGGAAGGCCTCCTGCAGGGGCCGGTCGCCGTGATGCGCCACGAGCCAATCCCCGCCGGAACCCCGGGCCAGGGCGCTCTCTAAGAGCCGTCCCCGTCTAACCGCGCCTCAAGTGGGCATTTCGAGGCAATGTTCTTCACGATCATCGCCGCGAAGTGCCCGCTTGCGTCGGCGTATTCGCCGTTGAGGGCCGAGGCGGCTACCGCCTCACTCCCCCTCGACGCAGAGGATGAAACCGGGAGACACGTGTCGGCCGGGGCCCCCGCCGGCCTCGTCGATGGCCCGGCGGATCTCCCGGAGGTCGTCGACTTTCATCTGCAGCGGCGGTTCGTCCGGCTGGTACGTGGTGTAGATGGGGTAGTCGACGCCGGGTTCCCGCGACATCTCGATGTGGCAGCCCAGGACGTGCGTGACGGGACGGGTACCGCAGAACCTGATCAGCCGTTCGATGGTGCGGACAAACGCGGGCCAGTCCTGGATATACAGCCGGCCGGGATATACCGTGTCGCCGGTGAGCAGGAAGCCGGTGTATGGATCGTAGAACGTGACTGCGGCGTTGTGGTGCCCCGGGCTCGGCCAGCATTCCAAGACGCGTCCGCCCAGATCCACCTGCGCCGGCTCCACGGAGCCGCCGCCGTCCGAGTCGCTCTCGTCGTCTGAGCCGTCGCCGCCGCCGTCCGAGTCGCCCTCGTCGTCTGAGTCGTTGCCGTCGTCGTCAGGGTAGTCAGTGAACCCGAAGAATTCCCACGCGCTGTCCCGGGCCGCGTCCACTAGAACGGTGTCGGGGCGTCCTGCGAACTGGGCATCTCCGGCAACATGGTCGCCGTGCGGATGGGTGTGGAGGACAAGTAGCTGGTAACCGTCGCGGGGATGCCCGGCAAGCCACCCGTCCATAAGGCCGTCGACAACGCGGCGCAGGGGGAAGAAGTCCGGGGACGCGGTGGCGCCGGTATCGATGAGCACGGCACGGGCGTTGCCGAAAAGCAGGAACATGAACGGCGCCTCGTAATTGACCGCCATGTTCTGACGCAGGATGAACGTGTGGTCGTCGTAGGCGTGGACCTGGATGTCCGGGTCCGTGTTGTGCTTCGCGGACTCGGATCCGTGGATCCAGGCCACCTCCAGATCGCCGGGGCGCGGGACGCCTGCGGTGAAGTCGATTTCAGTGTGCATTCGGCTTCCTCACAGCTCCGGCAGAACTTGCTCGCGCACCTGCTTGCGGAGGATCTTCCCCAGCATCGAACGGGGCATGTCGCCGATCGCCACGATCCGTTTGGGGACCTTGTAACCGGCGAGGTGCTCGCGGCAGTACGTGCGCAGGGCCTCCTCGTCGAGGTCGGCACCCGGGGCGAGTTCGACGGCGGCGACCACCATCTCACCGCCGCGCTCCAGCGGCTTGCCAATCACGGCGGCGTCGGCAACATCGGGGTGCAGCCGCAGCGCGGCCTCCACTTCGGTGGGCGAGACGTTGAAGCCGCCGGTGATGATGAGTTCCTTGGCCCGGTCCACGATCTTGGTGAAGCCGTCCGCGTCCACGGTGACGACGTCGCCGGTGCGCAGCCAGCCGTCGGGCGTGAGGGCTTTCGCGGTTTCCTCGGGGTTGTTCCAGTAGCCCTGGAAGACCTGCGGGCCCTTGATCAGCAGCTCCCCCGGCTGGCCCTGAGGGACCTCAACGGCCGGGTCGTCGATGTCCACCACCTTCATGAGCGTGGACGGGAAAGGTACGCCGATGGTTCCGGTGCGCCGGGTGGGGAAGAACGGGTTGCCCATGGCCACCGGCGAGGACTCGGTCATCCCGTAGCCCTCCACGAGCAACCCGCCGGATACGGATTCCCACAGCTCTACGACGTGGTCGGGCAGGTTCATGGCGCCGGAAATGCAGTATTTGCAGGACCGCAGCGAGATGCCCTTTTCCTTCGCGGCCATCGCGGTGCGTTCGTAGATCGGCGGGACGGCGCAGTAGACGGTGGCGGGCGCCTTCTTCATGGCGGCAAGGATCAGATCCGGGTCGAACTTCGGGAAGAGGACCAGCAGGCCCTGTTTGCGGATGCCGTAGGTGAGGTAGAGCGTCATGCCGAACGCGTGGAACATCGGCAGGATCGCGTAGAACACCTCTTTGCGGTACTCCGCGCCATGCATCCAGGCCTCGCCCTGCAGCGCGTTGGAGTACAGGTTGAAATGGGTCAGCATGGCACCCTTGGGCCGGCCCGTGGTGCCCGAGGTGTACTGGATCGCCGCGAGGTCGCCCACGGAGGGCCGCGGGTGCGCGGGGTCGATCCGGCCGTGGGCGAGGAGCCCCTTCCACGGCGTGGTGCCGGGCGCCGGCGCGGTCAGCGAGGCACGCGTTTCGCGCAGTTTCTTCACCGGCAGGTGCAAGGCGAGGCGTTTGACGGCGGGGAACGCCTCCAGCAGGTTGACGGAGACGATGTGGTCGATTTCGACGTCGTCCGGGAAGTCCCGGACCGCCGCCGCGGCCTTGTCCCATGCGATCACGATCCGCGCCTGGTGGTCCTCAAACTGGTGGCGCAGTTCCCCGGGGGTGTACAGGGGGTTGTGTTCGACGACCACCGCGCCCAGGCGAAGCACCGCGTAGAACGCGACGACGTGCTGCGGGCAGTTCGGCAGGATCAGGGCCACCCGGTCACCAGCGCGGACGCCGAGGCGGCGCAGGCCCTCGGCGGCCCGGTCCACCTGTTCGCCGAGATCGGAGTAGCTGGTGCGGCGGCCGAAGAACTCCAGTGCCGGCGCGCTCCCCGCCTCGGCCACGGACCGCTCCAGCATGTCCACGAGCGACTCCGTGGGCAGTTCGATCTCCGCCGGGACGCCCGGCTGGTAATTCTTCACCCAGGGCTGCTGGTCAGTTTTCGCCATGGCCCCATCATTTCCTGAAGTTCCGGCCGGGGCGAATTCGGGCGCGGGGGGCCGACGGCGGGTGCCGGGCGGCTGATGCTCACGCCGGTACGCTATGGACGGCCTCCGGGTCCGGTACCGCGGCCTTCGCCGTCCGGGTCAGCGCGATGGCTGCAAGTGCCACGACGGCGAGCGCGGCGCAGGCCGCGAAGACTCCCTGGTATCCGAGCGCGGTCATGGATCCGAGGGCGATGATCGGGCCGGAGACGATCGCGCCGACGCGCCTGGTGTTCATGTAGAGGCCCGAGGCCAGCCCCGGACGCGGAATGATCTGCTGAAACAGGGTCAGGCCCACTCCGGCCACAATCGCAAAGAACCAGGCATTGAGGATCTGGAGCGCGATGAGACCTACGGGGTCGGCGACGAAGGCCATCGCGGCGTAGTACGCAATCCCGGCGAGACAGCCTGAGGTGATGAGGGCACGGCTGGAGAACCGCGCGCTCAGCCGCCCGATGACAAGCAGCGCGGGGATCTCAAGCGCGGCGGAAACGCCCAGCGCGATACCCGCCCAGAGGACGTCCAGGCCAAGCCGGCCGGTCACGAAGAGGCCCATGACGGACACTGCGGCACTGTTGGTGGCCTGCAAGGCGATGAACGCGAGGACGACGGCGGCGAGGCCGGCCCTGGACAGCGGCGGGCCGTCGTCGTCCGGGGTTGACGGGCCGGTCGGGTCGCTGACCGTCTGCGGTTTCCGGCGGATCATGGCCGCGGTGGTGGCAATGTTGAGCACGGCCACCGCTGCGAGGGCCAGCAGGATCGCACGGTTGCCCAGCGTACCCATGATGAGCGTTGCCAGTGGCGGCCCGGCCACCCACGCGACGGAGACGACGGCCCGGGTTTTCATGACGTCCGCCCGCGGCGCCCCCGAATGTTTGAGGTGCGCGAAGAGTAGCGAGACGCCGACTCCCGCCGGGCCGCCGAGGGCGATCAGGCCGACGACGGCGACCGGGAGCGAGGTAGTGCCGGCCAGCACGCCGGCGAGCACAAGGGTCAGCCCGGCGCAGACCAGGAGGGGCCGCAGATAGTTGTTCATGCGGTCGGCATAGGCGGGCACCAGCAGGGCGGCGACAAACCCGCCGGCGTTGTAGACGGCAAGGACCCACCCGACGTCGGCGGGGGTGGCGTCATACAGCGCGACCAGCAGGAGCGCCAGCGCGGGGTTCAGGAAGGCGAACTGCAACCCCCAGAGCAGTGCCGCCGAGGACACCAGCAGGCGCGGGGGCGTGGGTGAGGCCCGTGGCGTTTCCTCGAGTCTGGGGCCGCCGCTCTGACGCATGCGCATGTCGGTTGTCTCCTGTCAGGTCGCGGGTGCCGGCCGGCGGCGGCCAGACGGCCGCACCCACGCCCCCAAGGCTAAGCGCGGCCGTTGCGGCCCGGGAGTCACTGCCAGTACCCCCATCGGGAGGGGAGGCACCCAAGGTGGTTCGACCTCCCGGGCGGGGAACGATGGAATTGAACAAAACTTTGCCGGAGACCTACGTAATGAATCCTCTGTCTTGGCCGCCTTAATAGGCCATGGTGCGGATTACGGTCGCGGCAACGGTGCCACTCCATAAAGACCTAATTGATGAGACCGATCAGAGGGCAGCAGGAAAAGAGCCCCCGACGAGGTATTCGCCGAGGGCTCCTAAGTCAAGCAATGTAGTCGCTACTACTGCTTTTCTTCGACCGTGACCGTCCAGCCAGCGAAGTTAGCCGCGGTCACGTCCAGGTAGTAAGCACCCGCGCTCTTGTGCAGGGCCGTTTCCCCGGACTCGTCCTTGGTGACCATCTTGACCGGGATTCCGCCGTCCTTCATCTTGTCCTTGCCGTCCTCCATCAGATAGATGGCGCCAATGGCCGCGGGCTTGCCATTGACCAGCTCGGCGCCCGTGAACTCATAAACGAGTCGAGCTTCCTTGCCGGACAGCTGGAAGGACTGGCTGGCCAGGTCGGTCGAGCCGGTCAGCTCGGCAACCTTGGTCCACGTCGCAGCGGCAGCCGGAGCGGCGGCGGCCGGAGCGGCGGCGGCCGGAGCGGCGGCGGCCGGAGCCGAAGAGGGAGCGGAACCTCCACGGGCGATGTTGATGATGAAGCTCAGCGCCACGAGGGCCAGAGTCACGATGAGCGCGATCTTCTTGTGCTGCTCGTAGCCTGCAAGCTTGAGGCCCTGCTTGTCCGTCTGCTTGTTGGTTAGGACCAGGATGAGGTCCACGAGGGCCCAGATTCCCACACCGCCGAAGGTGACGAGCTTCAGGATGCCGGTGCCGACCTTGCCCAGGTAGAAACGGTCAACACCGAAACTGCCAAGGAGCAGGGACAGCAGCCAGGTCGTCAGGAACGACTTGCTGCTTACGCCGTACTGCTGTCCGGCCTGGGGGCCCTGGAAAGCGGCCGGAGCGCCCGGGTAGGCTACGGGGGCTCCGGGGTACGGTGCCGGAGCCTTCGTGTAGTCGGCCGGGGTTCCGGCGGGAGGGGGCGTTGGCTGGCTCATTGAGGTCCTTTCGTGGGCAGCCTGATGACAGGCCGCGCTACGGATGCGAGGTTGAAATGGTGCGATATTGCGGCTGGCTGGTCGACCAGTCTTGGGTGCGAGATTCGCAATGTGAGCGGCGTATACGCCTGCAGACTTGGCGCGCTAAGGCGGGCTCATGTGTCTTGTTCTTCCCCCAAAGTTATGCGCGGCATCGCCGCTCATTCCCAGAGAATACACAGCTACTTCGGCGTCACCAATTTTGACGGGATGTTATTTCCGGCATCGCCCTGTATTGCGTCACAAAGCCGGCAAGAGACGGCTTCGACTCCCGGGCTGCACCTAAAAGACCTGACAGGTAGTCGCAAAGAAATCACCAGTTAGCGCCACAGCTGAATGACTTGGGATAAAGTCCGGATCAGCAGCGTTTTGGCGGGATGCTTCCACGGATTACAGCACAGCTTTAACACGGCCTCGCGAGCAAAATCCAGCAGGGGAACGCCTCTGAAAGGAAAAGACCTCACGGGCAAGATGAAAGGCAACCGTCTGAACATGGCGGCAAATGTGGGGACTTTTGTCACCAGCCGCCAGCAGCTGAATGTGCAGCGAACCCTCATGCAACAGAATGCCATTCGGGCCGAGTACGCGGCAGCCCAGCTGGCCCAGATGAGGCACGAGCAATTCACCGAGGAATACTAGCGGCTTTGCCAGTGGGCAGACGCGGAAGTGGCGGCCGGGCGCAGGAGTCAGGAGGATGCGAATGACTACGTCGCAGGTTACTGGCACAACCTCACCACTCCGGCACCTCAGGCGTCCGACAGAATCACCGCCAATTTCGGTGAATTTCTGGCTGCGGGCTTCAACATTGGCGGGCCCCGCGCCAGTTGGTATAACGAGGGCGGCACCGCCCGCTACTGGGACGGCCACGCGTGGACGCACCACACTACGTCCCCTGAAGTGGCCCGTGAACTAGTCAAGAGGCTAACGGCGGACAGGTATGCCCACGATGGCGTGCAGACTCTCCCGGCCTACGAGCCACAGCCGCCAGCTGTGCAGCCGCAAATGCCGCGGGAATCTATTGGTCCAATGCAGCCTGTTCAGCAGACTCCGGCGGCGCCGCCGTTGCCGCCGTTGCCGCCCTCCGGCTGGTACCCGACGGGTACGCCCGGAGTCCTGGGCTTTTGGGATGGCCAGTCCTGGACCGGCCAGACTCGGCCTGAATCGCGTTGAACCGGAAAGAGGACGACGGCGGGACGTGCACGCCGTCGTCCTCTACCGCTTGCGGGCACAGGCTGGCCCACGCCCCACACCGCAACCGGGCCCTCCTTGGTCCCCGGACCTAAAACGAGCCGCGTAATTTAGGATCATTTCCATATTTTCGGGGATAACCGCTCGATAGCATGAAGTGTCCGGACAGAGCCGTCCGGGAGGGTGCCAATGTCAGAAGGAAGCCCATGGCCGCAGCTACAGTGGACGACATCCTCGCGGATCTCCCGCTGGGCTCCGCGACCCTGATGCTTCGGCCCGCCCGCACGGATGCGGCGATCGAGCGCTTTCTGATCGTGGACGCCGACGACGAAAGCTCCGACGGCGGGGCCGCGTTTGTCCTGTTGGTCGGCGTTCGCGGACGCTCCGCGTTGCCGGCAGTTCGGCGCCTGCTGAAGAACCCTCCCCTGGTCCTGGCCGTCAAGGGCAGCCCGGAGGAACTGGCGGAAGCCGAAGAACTGCTGCGCGCCGCCGGAACCGGCCTGCTGCTGGTGGACCCGTCCGCGGACTGGGACCGCCTCCTGTCCATCGCCAAGGACCGCATCCAGCCGCCCAGCTACCAGCGCGAAGTGCTGACCCTGCTTGAAGAGGACCTCTTCGCCATCGCCCAGACGACTGCCCGGCTGACCTCCAGCCACGTCGTGATCGAGGACGCCGCCAACAAGGTCCTGGCATATTCCACCGTCACCAACGCCATTGACGAGCTCCGCAAGGCCTCCATCCTGGCCCGGCGCGGCCCGCGCAAATACGAACTCCTGCTCAAAGACCTTGGCGCCTACCGCGAGCTGCACCGGACCCGCCTCCCGGTCCGGGTACCCGCCCGGCCCCAGGACGGCCTGCGGGAACGCGTCGCCATCACCTTGTTCGCCGGCAACCGCATCATGGGCTACATCTGGCTCCAGGAAACCGGCGCCGGCTTCGGCGACGACGTTGATTACGTGCTCACCGGCTCTGCCGCGCGTGCCTCCGCCGAGCTCATCCGGTACCGCAACCAGCAGTCCGTGCACATGCGCGAGGACCGGATCGCGCGCCTCCTTTCGGGTCCGGCGGAGGCTGCGGCGAGCGCGCACAGTGAAAAGATCCCGGCGGACCGCCCCTCGGCCCTGATCCTGCTTGGCCTCTCAGCGTCTGAAGCCCGGGAGGACGACGCGGCGCTCAAGCACGGGGAGCTGGCCAATCTCGCGTCGATCCACGCGGCCGCCTACAAATCGTCAGCCATCGTGGGACAGTTTCACGGCGACACCGCCGTCGTCATCCCCGGTCTCCAGTCCGCCAACGCCGACGCCGGACTGCGGAGTCTGGCCGAGGCAATCGTCAAGGACGCCGCCAAGCACCTCGGCATCAACCCCTTTGCCGCCGTCGGACCCGTCGTCCCCGATCTACTCTCGATTCATTCCGCGATCGGAATAGCCGAAGCCCTGCTCGGCTGCATGCGACGGTCCGGCGAAGTTCCGGTAGCCACCGTCGACGACTTTGAGGCGGAAATCCTCTTCCACGACGCCGTCGAAAACTTCACGACGGCGGCCTTCCGGCACCGCAGCCTCTGGGCCCTCCTCCGACACGACGCGGAACTGGCCGAAACCCTGCGTGCATTCTTCGACGCCTCCCTGGACGTGGCCGAGTGCGCCAAGCGGATGCAGCTGCATAAGAACACCGTCTACTACCGGATCAACAAAGTCAGCCGGGTCACCGGGCTGAACTTCGGCAATCCCCGCGATTCATTGGTCGCCCTGCTTCATGTTCAGGAGTGGGCCGGCACACAGAAGGAGCACCTGGGCAAGAAATGATGACAGCACTTGATTCGCCGCCGCTTGGCCCGGTCCTCGAAGACCTTGTCCGCAGCCACCGGCCCCGGACGGAAGCGGGGTCAGTTCCGGCCAATATTCCCCACCTGCAGGTCCCGCCGTTCGACCGGTTCGGCATCGCGGTTGCCACGACGTCCGGAGAAGTCTTCAGTTCCGGCGACGCCGATCTTCCGTTCTCGATCCAGAGCATTTCCAAGGTCTTCACCCTGGCGATGGCGCTCAGCGCCGACGACTCCGGCTCGTTGTGGTCCAGGGTCCTTCGCGAGCCGTCAGGGACGTCCTTCAACTCCCTGGTCCAGCTTGAAGTCGAGCACGGGATCCCGCGGAACCCCTTCATCAATTCGGGCGCACTGGTGGTCACCGACCACCTGATGGAAAGATCACCCGACGCCGCCGCTCAGGTCCTGCGCTTCCTCACCGACCAGGTGGGTCACCAGAATGGAAGACAGGGTCCCTTCATCGATGAGGTGGCCGCAAGGAGTGAGCTGTCCAGCAGCAGCCGCAATCTGGCCCTTGCCCACTTCTTGAAGGCATTCGGCAACCTGCGGCGGCCCGCACAGGCCGTGGTGGAGAACTACGTCAGGCAGTGCTCAATCATGATGACCTGCGTGGAGGTGGCCAAGGCGGGCCTGTTCCTCGCGCAGGATGGCCGCGGGGCGCAAGGCGCGGTGGTCTCCCGGAGCGAGGCAAAGCGCATCGGCTCCATCATGCTGACCTGCGGCATGTATGACGCCGCCGGCGAGTTCGCCTACCGCGTGGGACTTCCGGGGAAAAGCGGTGTGGGCGGCGGCATTCTGGCGATCGTCCCCGGCGAGTGCGCCATCTGCGTCTGGAGCCCGCGGCTGGATTCCAAAGGAAATTCCCTGGCAGGCTCGGCGGCTCTCGCCGACCTGTCCGACCGGACCGGGTGGTCGATCTTCTGATCTGACGCCTCGCTGTCCCCACAATCTCTCTCCAAACCCCATTTAGATCTCCGACAGATCGAAAGGAACACCCATGCCCAACAACCCCAATGACGAGGTTGGCTTGTACGAGGCCGATGGTGGCCACGCCCATGCTTCGGATGCACTGATCCACGCGGAGGACTCTGGCTACCACAAGAGCCTGAAGCCCCGGCAAATCCAGATGATCGCAATCGGCGGGGCCATCGGAACCGGCCTGTTCCTGGGCGCCGGCGGCCGGCTCAACGCCGCCGGCCCGTCACTGGTCATCGCCTACGCCGTCTGCGGCTTCTTCGCGTTCCTGATCCTGCGCGCCCTGGGAGAACTGGTCCTGCACCGGCCCTCTTCAGGATCGTTCGTGTCCTACGCCCGCGAATTCTACGGAGAGAAGGCCGCATTCATCTCCGGCTGGTTCTATTGGATCAACTGGGCCACCACCACCATCGTGGACATCACCGCCGCGGCCCTCTACATGAACTTCTTCGGCAAGTACGTCCCCTGGATGGGGACCGTTCCACAGTGGGCGTGGGCGCTGATCGCCCTCATCGTGGTCCTCTGCCTGAACCTTGCCTCCGTCAAGGTCTTCGGCGAACTCGAGTTCTGGTTCGCCCTGATCAAGGTCGCCGCCCTCGTCGCGTTCCTGCTGATCGGCAGCTACTTCGTCATGTTCGGCACCCCCTTGGAAGGCCAGGAAGTCGGCTTCAGCCTCATCACCGACAACGGGGGCATCTTCCCCAACGGCCTGCTGCCCATGATCATCCTCATGCAGGGCGTGCTGTTCGCCTACGCCTCGATCGAACTGATCGGCACGGCCGCCGGCGAAACCGAAAACCCCGAAAAGATCATGCCCAAGGCCATCAACTCCGTGGTCTTCCGCATCGCCGTGTTCTACGTCGGCTCGGTCATCCTGCTAGCCCTGCTGCTGCCCTACACCTCCTACCAAAAAGGCGTCAGCCCGTTCGTGACGTTCTTCGGATCCATCGGCATCCAGGGCGTGGACGTCATCATGAACCTCGTGGTCCTCACGGCCGCCCTGTCCTCGCTGAACGCCGGCCTTTACTCCACCGGCCGCATCCTGCGCTCTATGTCAGTAGCCGGATCGGCCCCGAAGTTCGCCCAGCGGATGAACAAAGCCGGCGTCCCCTACGGCGGCATCGCTATCACCGCAGGCGTCTCCCTCCTCGGTGTCCCGCTGAACTACCTGGTCCCCGGCCAGGCCTTCGAGATCGTCCTGAACGTCGCCTCGGTAGGCATCGTCGTCACCTGGGCCACCATCGTGCTCTGCCAGATCCAGCTCAAACGGTGGGCAGACAAGGGCTGGCTCGAACGCCCCTCGTTCCGGATGTTCGGCGCCCCCTACACCGGATACCTCTCCCTCGTCTTCCTGCTCGGCGTGCTCGTCATGGTCTTCATCGATTCCCCTCTCACGCTGCTGGTGACCCTGGTGGCCTGCGCGCTGATGGTCGGCGGCTGGTACGCCTGCCGGAAGCAGATCCACGACATCGCCGAAACCCGCGACGGCTTCACGGGCGCCGCGCCCGTGCTGGCCAACCGGACTCCGATCCACTAATCGCTAATCGAACATTCGTCTGCTGACCGGTCCCACCATCCGACCTACAACCTGAAAGCCTCCATGAAGCCACGAAACCCGCTGAATCCCGGCCGCACCAGCACCCTGCAGGAGCGCCACCCGCCAGCCGTGCGCACCAGCAACCCGCCGGCGTCGAACGACAGCTGCGAGGACGGCTGCTTCTTCTGCACCGGACCGGAAACCGACTAGGCGCCACCATCCGTTCCGCTGGATTCAGTGGACATGCCTTGCCCGCCAAACCAACCCAAGAAGACAACCAAGTGATGAAAACGGAGTCTGCATCCACCATGACCGCAACCGACACGTACCCAGTCGACGGCGCCACCCTCCCACCCCTCCAGACGGTCCCGGCGGCTATCCCGGACAGCTTCAACGGCAGCGGCGCCCTGAAATCCGCCGGCCACGTGATTGTCGATTCCCTCGTGGCGCACGGGGTTGAGCGCACCTTTGTTGTGCCGGGCGAAAGCTTTCTGGACGTCCTCGACGGGCTGCACGGCTCGGACATCGAGACCGTGGTCTGCCGGCACGAGGGCGGCGCCGCGTACATGGCCGAGGCCGACGGCAAGATGAACCAGCGTCCCGGCGTCGCAATGGTCACCCGCGGGCCCGGGGCGGCGAACGCCCACGTCGGCCTGCACACCGCGTGGCAGGACTCCACCCCGATGCTGCTCTTTGTCGGTCTCATTCCGTTCGCGCACCGGGACCGCGAGGCGTTTCAGGAGTTCGACATCAAGGCGTGGTTCGACACCGGTGCCAAACGCGTGATGGTCCTGGACCACCCCGAACGGGCCTCCGAGATTGTCGCCGAGGCCATGTTCGCGGCCATGAGCGGCCGCCCCGGCCCCGTGGTGGTAGGCCTGCCGGAGGACATCATCCGCGTGCAGATCGATCCGGCCCTGCACCCGGCCATCCCGGTGGCCGCGGGCGGTATGAGCAGCACGGATGCCGGCGTCCTTGCCGAGGCCCTGGCACAGGCCAAGAAGCCGCTCTTTGTCACCGGCGGGAACGACTGGACCCAGGACGCGGCCACGGAACTCACCGAATGGCTCGAAAAGCATCACATCCCGGCCGCGGCGGAATGGCGCACGCAGGGAACCGTCTCCTTCGACTCCCCCAGCTACGTGGGACCGATCGGCTACGGCCGACCCCGCCCCACCTACGACCTCCTGGAGGAAACCGACCTGCTCGTGTTCGTCGGGACGGTCCCGGGCGACGTGATCACGGACGGCTTCGTCTGCAGGCAGGACTGGAACAAGAAGAACTTCCTGGTCACCATCGATCCCTCGCTGCGCGGCCGCTCCGGCCCCGTCTCCCGCCAGATCCTGGCCAAGCCGGAGGCCTTCGTCCGGGATCTCGTTAACATCGACCTCCCGGTGAAGGAGGAGTGGAAGGCGTGGACGGCCCGGATGCGTGCCGAGCAGCAGTCCTTCGCCAGCCTGCCGCCGTCCAGCCCGGACGAGGGGCCTGCCAAGATGGACACCCTCATGGCCAACCTCGTGCCGCTGCTGCCCGAGGACGCGATGGTCACGTTCGGGGCCGGCGAGCACACCAACTGGGCGCACCGGTACTTCCCCACCCGGCGCTACGCCTCGATGATCAGCGCCCGGAACGGCTCCATGGGGTACTCGATTCCATCGGCCATCGCGGCTTCGCTGGCCAGCCCGGAGCGGCGGGTGGTCACCATCGCCGGCGACGGGGAATTCCTGATGAACGGCCAAGAGCTCGCCACGGCCGCCCAGTATGGAGCCACGCCGCTCATCATCGTGATGGACAACCAGGAGTACGGCACCATCCGCACCCACCAGGAACGCCACTACCCGTCCCGGGTATCGGGCACGCAGCTGAAGAATCCCGACTTCGGCATGATGGCCCGGGCCTTCGGCGGTTTCGGCGTCACGGTCACCGAGGACCAGGACATCCCGGCCGCCCTCGAGGCCGCGCTGGCCGCCATCGACCGCGACGGCGTGTTCGCCCTGGTCCACCTCGTCGTCGAACAGCGCGTCAAGGCCTACTAGATTGCGGTCCGGACAGTAAACAGACGGACGACGACGGCGGGAGCCTCCCGCCGTCGTCGTGTCCTCCTGGTTGCGCTATCAGGTCTGGTTGTCATTCGGCGCCGATAGCCGCCATTTCTGAAAGTGCAACGGGTGGTGGGGTGTCCCCTTGTCCGGTGATCTCCTGTCCGGTGATCTCTTGTACGGTCGGACGCCCCGGACCACACTGGTTGCTGGAGGCAACGTCATGGAACCAGTCACCATCAGCGATCTGCCGATGACGCAGGAGGAATTGGTCGCCGTAGCCGAGGGCGCGCCGGTGGCACTCGGCGAGCCCGCCAGGGCACGCATCGCGGCGAGCCGGGTCCTGTTGGAGGAGGCCATGTCCGGCGGCGACCCGATCTACGGGCTCAGCACCCGGGTCGGCCACGGCAAGGACACCAGGGTGCCGCGCGAAGAACTCGAACGGCAGCAGCAATTCCTCGTGGCAAGCCATGGCGGCGCGTTCGGCCCCCTGCTGGACCGGACAGTGGTCCGGGCCGCGATGGCCGTTCGCCTCAACGGCATGGCCCGGGGCGGCTCCGGCGCCAGCCCGGCCGCTGCAGACACCCTGCTGGCCATGTTGAACGCCGGCGTCCACCCGGTCCTGCACAGCACGGGCTCGGTCGGAGCGGCCGATATCAGTCCGATGGCCGGCATCGCCCAGGTGGCTGTCGGCACCGGCACAGCGGAATTCCGGGGCGAGACCCTCGCCGGAGCCGAAGCCCTGCGCCGTGCGGGCATCGCGCCGCTCCGGCTCGAGGGCCGGGACGGACTGGCCATAATCTCGGCCAACGGCGTCTCGATCGGCCACGGGGCCCTGGTGCTGGCCCGCGCGGCGCGGACGGCCGGCGCCGCGGACCAGGCCGCAGTCCTGTCCATCGAAGCCACCCGGGGCAACCCTTCGGTCTTTTCGGCCTCCGCGGCCGCGGCCAAGCCGTATCCGGGGCAAGTCGCGGCAGCGGCCCATCTGCGCGAACTGCTGGAAGGCAGCTTGCTCCTGAACCCGGGCGGGCCGCGGTCGGTGCAGGATGCCCTTTCCTTCCGGGTGATCCCGCAGGTCCACGGCGCGTTCCGTGAGTTCCTCGCCACGGCCGGGAGTGCCGTGGACACGGAGCTGAACTCCGCGAGCGATAACCCGCTGGTCGACGTCGCATCCGGCTCGGTGCTGAGCAACGGCAACTTCCATCCGATGGTGCTGGCGATCGCCTTCGACGCCCTGCGCGTGGCTCTGGTCCACGTGGGGCAGCTCAGCGAACGCCGCATGAGCCACTTGTGGACTGCCGTCATGGCGGCGAAGAAGTCGGGGCCCCCGCCCGGGAACCGCGGGCCCGCCGCGGCGCCGGGCGTGCAGCTCCGCTACGCCGGCTCCGCCTGCTACACCGAGCTCCGCCTCCTGGCAGCTCCCGCCACCCTGGACTCGACCATCCTGGATGTCGGCGTCGAGGACCATGCGACGGGAGCCATGCTGAGCGTCCGCAAGACCGAGGAAGCGCTGAGACTTCTTGAGGACCTGCTGGCGATCGAGGTTCTGCTGGCCGCCGACCTGCTGCGCATCTCGTCGCCGGGAACGCTCGGCGTTGGGGCCGCGGCCGCTCTCGGGCTCACCGAAGAGGCGGCGGCCGGCGCAGGATCGGCCGCCGACGTCCACCGCAATCTGCGGGAACGCTTCCCCGGAGCCTAGCCCTCCCCCTGGATGCGCTATCAGTCCTGGTCGTCATTCGGCTCGGATAACCGCCAAGTCTGATAGCGCAACGGGTGGACACGGGTGGGTGGGCCCGGGGTGGACGGACCCTTAGACCGCCGACCAGCCGCCGTCGGACGCGAGGACCGCGCCGTTGACGTTGGTGCCGTCGTCGCTGAGCAGGAAGGTGATCGAGGCTGCCAGCTGCGCCGCGGTGGCGGGGGCCGGGATGTTCACGCCCATGAGCGGCTGGAGGCGCGCGGCACCGAGCTCGGATCCCCACGGGGCCTCGATGTTCGTGATGGTGGCGCCGGGGGCCACTGCGTTGAACCGCAGGCCCTTCGGCCCGTACATCACGGCGGAGTTCTTGGTCAGGCCGATGACGGCGTGCTTGGACGCCGTGTAGGTGGCGCCGGCGGCGGACCCGCGCAGCCCGGCCTCGGAGGCGATGTTAACTACGGAACCGGTGCCGGCCTCTAGCATGAGCGGCACGACGGCGCGGGTCAGGCGCATGAGGGCCGTGACGTTGATCCGGAAAACCCGCTCCCAGGTTTCGTCGTCCACCTCGTGGATCGGCGTGAAGTTGTCCATGATCCCGGCGACGTTCGCCAGCGCATCAACGCGCCCGCCCGCCGCGGCCACGACGGCGGCAACGGTTTCCTCAGTGGAGATGTCGCCGGGCACGGGAACCAGGTCCAGGCCGGCGTTGTCCTGCACGAGGGCGTCCAGGCGTTCCTTGCTGATGTCGGCCGCGATCACCCGGCCGCCCTCCCGCGCGACGCGGAGGGCCGTGGCCTGTCCAATGCCCGATCCCGCACCCGTGACGATGACGGTCTTGCCGGCAAAGCGGCCCGCGGTGACGGTTTCCTGCCATGAAGCTTCGTTGCCCATGATGTCCTTCCAGACGTTGAGGATGCTGACAGGCTCACCTTATGACACTCTGTGTCATTATGTAAGGGTGAATACCGGCCAGCCCTCCGAGGACCACCAGCCCGCCGCCGCGCGCGCCACCGGGCGGCCGGCGACGATCGACCCCGAGGCCGTCGCCCGCATCGCCCTGCGCCTGTTCGCCGAGCGCGGCTACGAACAGACGTCCATGGAGGACATCGCGGGCGCGGCCGGGATCGGGCGCAAAAGCCTTTACCGCTACTTCCCCAGCAAGGCCGACCTCGTCTGGGGCGGCATCGAGCCGGTCACGGAGGCCGCCGGCCGGGCACTGGACCAGGCTCTGGGAAGAGAGCTGGACAGCGCGGGCGACGGCGGCGGCCCCGTTGGCAAGTCCGACGACGGGGCCGCTGGCGCGTCCGACGGCGGGCATCGGCCAGGGACGGGTGCGGCGCAGATCCGGGCGGGACTGAGTGCGGCGGCCGTCGCCGGGGCAGCCGCGCTTCCGGACCTCGCCCTTACCCGCGGGCGCCTGCGGCTCATCGCCGAACACCCGGAACTGGCCAGCCGGAGCTACGCCGCCCTCGCCCCCCAGCGCGAGCGGGGCCGCCGGTATTTGATCACGCTCGGCGTCCGCGACGACATGGCCGGCTACCTCTGCGCGGCCTATCTCGGGGCAACGTTCGAGGCCTGGATGCAGTGGGCCGCCGGCAGCGATCCCGATCCCGCGCCATACCTGCTGGCCGCCCTGACCGTGCTGCAGATGCCCGACGCGTAGGAGTCTTCGAAAGACGCGCAGGACTCCCTGAAGACGCCGGCGGGCGAGTGGCGCCATCGGACTCCCCGCCGGAAACGCCCGGGGAACGCTGTGGCCGCCGCGGCTACTCCCCGGTCTGCCCGTCCACCGCTTCGCGGAGGAGGTCGGCGTGGCCGTTGTGCCGGGCATACTCCTCGATCATGTGGCACAGGATCCAGCGTAGGCTCGGCGCCGAGCCATCCGGCCAAGAGCGCCGGGCCAGTTGGTCCAGGCCGCCGCTGGCCAGGGCATCCGCGAGGCGTTCCCGGGAGCGGTCGACGGCGCCCTGCCACAGGTTGCGCAACTGGTCCGGGGTGTCCTCGGCGGCGGAATGCCAGTCCCAGTCCGGGTCGGCCTTCCAGTCCACGGTTCCGAACGGAGCCTCCCGGTCCCGCGCGTGCAGGGAACGGGAAAACCATTCGCCTTCCACGTAGGCCATGTGCTTCAGCAGCCCGCCCAGGGTCATCGATGAGGCAGCGGTCGTCGCCCGGAGGCCGGCGGCTTCCAGCCCGGCGCACTTCCACGCCAGCGTGGCCCGCTGAAAGTCCAGGAAACCCAGGAGGGTCGCGGTTTCATCGGCGGCAAGGGGAGGCTCCGGGCGCCCCTGATCGTCCACAATCGTCATGCGCGTGAGTCTAGCGGCCTGCCATCCGGCGTCCGTGGGGCGCGCCGCCGACGCCTCGCCGGCCTCGAACTCGCCGGAAACTCTCCGAGTCGCCGGGAAATTACGGCGAACCGGCACGCTTCCGGCTACCTCGACGACGGCGGGCGCCTCACGCCGTCGTCCGCCTCACCGGTTCAAGACCCGCGACTTTCCGCCGGGAAGACCGCGGCACCCTCGTGGCCCGTTGCGCGCGGCGGCGGATGACAAACTCGGCCACCGCAACATTGATCACCCAGGCCGATCCCAGCAGCGCCGCCCGGGTCGGCTCGTCGGGCGGGCCGACCAGCAGTATCCACGGCAGGCTCACCAGCGCCTGCGTTCCCGCGGCGACACCGATCGCGTAGCCGCGGGTCATCCATGCTCCATGCCGCACGAAGTCCCGGCGCAGAATGGCTACGACTCCCAGGACAATGCTCGCCGCCATGGCCGAGCCGAAGACGAGCCGCAGGACGAAGAGCGCCGGGCCGTCGCCGGGCGGCAGCGGATAGAAGGCGGCCATCCACAAACCGGACAGGGCGGCCAGCAGGCCCGCGGGTGCAAGGATGCGGCCGGCGATGCGGTGCCAGCCGCGGCGGCCCCGCAGCGAGGGCAGGAACTGGAATGCCCCGAGCAGGCTGTAGGTCGTGACGCAGACAATGTGCGTCACCACGGGAACAGGCGAGGCGAAGAACCGGGCGTTCTGCGGCGTGATGGCGGCACCTCCGGTCAATTCCGTCAGCCGCGCCGCCCCCGCAAGGACCGGGATGAGGCTGAGCAGGATCAATCCGGCGGGTACCGGCCACTGGGGGCGACGGCGGACGCGGGGCACGGGAGCGCTGCTGGCATGAATTGTCATGGCTTGGTCCTTCGCTGGAGCGGCCCACGGCCTGTTTCGCGCGGCTCGTGGTGTACGGCGTACACCTGATGCGCACAACGCTAGGTGTACGCCGTACACTTGTCAAGAGGAGACCGCTAGGGAAAGGTGGCCGGATGACCCAGCAAGCGGAGCGCACGCGCCGGATCCCCCTGAGCCGGGGCCGGGTACTCACGGCCGCCGTCGTACTGGCCGACGAGGTGGGGATCGAGGCGCTGAGCATGCGGCGGCTGGCCCAGGAACTCGGCGTCGTGCCGATGGCGCTCTACAAACACGTGGCCAACAAGGAGGAACTCCTCGACGGCATGGTGGATGCGCTCGTCAGCGAGATCGATCCTCCCGCCCGCGATGCCGACTGGAAGGACGCAGTGCGGCTGAGGGTGCTCTCGGCCCGGCGGGCGCTCCTGCGTCACCCGTGGGCCCGTCAGGTCCTGGAGTCGCGCACCAACAAGACGCCGGCGGTCCTTGGGTACATGGATTCGTTCATCGGGATGTTCCTGGCCGGCGGCTTCTCCGTCGATCTGACCCACCACGTCATGCATGCCCTGGGCAGCCGCATGTGGGGGTTCACCCAGGAGCTGTTCCCTGACTCCGCCGGCGGGACGGCGGAGGAGACGGCGGATCTGCCGCCGGAGGCGCAGGCCGCCATGTTCCGCGAGATGGCCGAGCGGTATCCGAACATCCTGAAGGTCGCCACCTCGTCCGCGCACGAGGACTCCGTGGTGGGGCAGGGCTGCGATGACCAGTTTGAGTTTGAGTTCGCGCTGGATCTGCTCCTGGAGGGCTTTGAACGACTGCACCGGCAGCACTGGACTTCCATGCCGAAAAAGACCTCGACGCCGGCAGAGCCCTGACCGCGCCCTACTCCTCCAGGAACCGCAGCAGGTAGGGGACGATGGTCCGCATGGCCGTCAGGTCGCCGCCGCTCGCAGACAGTTCGCCGAGGTAATCGCCATGGCCACCCGGCACGATCATCAGGCGCGCCCCGGGAATGACACGGGACATCCGCACGGCGTGTTCTGGGCTCATGACGTCGCGGTCGGCGCCCAGGACGAGGGTGCGGGCCGTGATGCGGCGCAGGTCATCGTCCGGCCAGCCGGCGAAGGTCAGGATGCGCTGACGGTCCAGCTCGAACAGCCGCTCGAGGTGTCCGGGCTCCGGATTCAGCCGGCGGTCCGCATTCTTAAGCGCCTCCGGCATTTCGGCAAGGGTGCCCTTCGCCATGCCGTCCCAGAACTCGTCGCTGACCGCGTCCCGGCTGACGAAGGTGGAGGCGGCAATCAGGCACCGCACGGAGGCCGGATACCGCATCGCCAGCGCCAGCGCGGTATGGCCGCCGGCGCTGAAACCGAGCACGTCCACGGAGTCCACCCTGAGCTCGTCGAGCACGGCTTTGACGTCGTCGGCGGAGTTTTCAGCGGTGAGCGGGCGGCCGGTCGCCGCGGTCCGGCCGTGCCCTTCTTCATCGACGGCGATTACCTGGAGACTCTCGGCCAGCAGCGCCGGGATGAGGCCGGCGAAGTTCGTCTCGATGGTCGACCCTCCGCCGGGGATGAGCAGCAGCGGGGGCTTGTCGGCCCGCGGGTGACCGTGGACCTCGTAGTACATGCGGAGATCGCCATTGGCCGCGTAACCGTGGGTGAAAGTCACAAGGCATCCTAACGCCGCACGCGGCGGGCTGAATAGGGCCAAAGCGGACGACGGCGGGAGGGTTCCCGCCGTCGTCCGTTGTCGTTGCAGCTCAGGCGTTGACGGATTCGGCGAGGATCGCGTCCACCTGGCCCAGGGCCTGGTTCATGCCCTCTTCCATGCCCATGGCGACGATCTGCTCCATCTGTTCCTCGGCCTCGAAGGTGGACAGGACGGTCATCCGGGTGCGGCTGCCGATCGGTTCCAGAGTCACAACCCCGTGGATGCTGCCCATGTCGGCCACGGGGTCGCCGTTGTCGTCCGAGAAGCCGTCATCGAACTCCAGACGGTGCGGGGCGTCGATGGCGATGAACCGCCACCAGCCACGGGCCTTCTCCCCCTCGGGGCCCGTCATGAAATAGGTGGCCTCGCCGCCGGGGACGAAGTCGTGCTTCTCGAACGTGGCCGGCCACGTGGGCGGGCCCCACCAGCGCTCGAGCTGGCGCGGGTCTTCCCAGATCTGCCAGACGCGCTCCACGCCGGCGTCGAATTCGGCTACCACGGCGAGGCTCAGCGCCTCGAGATTCTTGACTGAACTGACAACGGTCATGACAAACCCTTCCTATCCTTCAGCGTTGCTGCGTGTTCCCTGCCTGTTTCGTGCCTGCTTCGGTGCTGTCTGATTCTGACCTGGCTGGTTCTGTCTGGCCTGGTTGCGGGTCGGCTGTCTCGGCGAGCAGGTCGGCGATCCGGTCGGCCCGCTGCCGCCAGATGACCTCGTACTCATCGAGCAGGCGGCGGGCCTTCTGTAGCCCGTCATGGTTGGCCCGCACAATCTGTTCCCTTCCCCGCTTCTCCTTCGAGACCAGCGAAGCCCGTTCGAGCACCGCCACGTGCTTCTGGACGGCCGCGAAACTCATGGCGTAGAGGGCAGCCAGTCCGGAGACCGAGTACTCGCCCACCGTCACCCGGCGCACAATGTCCCGTCGGGTCGTATCGGCCAATGCCTGGAACAGATGGTCAAGTTCTTCGTCGCTGAGCGGTTCGCCGAGCTGATTCCTGCGCTGATCTACAACCATTTGGTTGTAGGATAGTCCGGCCCTGCGACAGGAGTCAATGGGGTGGCGGGTGGCCCGGGACGCCGAGTTCGCCGGAAGCCCGCCAATTCGCCGGAAGCTTACGGCGACCTCACACGGGTCCGGCGAATTCGCGTGCCTGTTGCCGGAGACATCCGTGCCGGATGGACCCGGTGTGCCGGCCGCGCGCCGGGCGTAGAGTGAGCCCATGAAGCGTGTAGTGATCGACCGCTTCGGCGGCCCCGAGGTCTTGAATGTGGTGGAGGTCGAGGATCCCCGCCCGGGTCCGGGTGAAGTCCGCGTCAGGGTCCTCGCCTCCGGCGTCTCGTTCACCGACGCACAACTGCGGGCCGGTACCTATCTCGGCGGGCCGAAGCCGCCGTTCACGCCCGGCTACGAGCTCGTCGGCGTCGTCGATGAACTCGGACCCGGCTGCTCGCGGATACGCGTGGGAGACCGCATCGGTGCGCTGACTGTGTGGGGCGCCAACGCCGAGAAGGTCTGCGTCCCGGAAGTGTATGCGGTGGAGGTGCCCGAGGACCTCGACCCGGCCGAGGTCGTGAGCCTCGTCTTCCCCTACATGACCGCCTACCAGTTGCTGCACCGCACGGCCAAGGCGAAGCCCGGGGAGAGCGTTCTGGTGCACGGCGCGGCCGGCCGGGTGGGCACAGCGATCCTCGAGCTCGGAGCGCTGGCCGGCCTCCGCCTCTACGGGACTGCTGCCGGCCGGGACCGTGCTGCCGTGGAGCGGCTCGGCGCGGTGGCAATCGACTACAAGAACGAGGACTTCCTGGCCCGGCTCCGCGGGCTCACCGGCGACGGCGTAGACATAGCCCTCGACGGGATCGGCGGCCCGCTGTCGCTACGTTCCTTCCGCGCACTCCGGCCCGGCGGACGGCTCGTGGTGTTCGGCCGCTATGCCACCATCGCTAAGGGGCGCAAGAACTGGCCCGGGGTGGTCGCCTGGTACGCGGCAACCGGGAGCGTCGCCCTCTGGGGCTGGCTTTCGCCCCGCCGAAAGGTGCTGTCCTACCGAATCCAGAAGTTGCGCATCCATCACCAGGACTGGTTCCAAGCGGATTTCCTGGTGCTCCTCGAGATGCTCCGCCGTGGCGAGATCCACCCTGTGGTGGCCGAGCGGCTGCCGCTTTCGGAGGCCCGGCACGCCCACGAACTGCTGGGAAGCACGGCGGCAACAGGGAAAATCGTGCTCGTCCCCTAATCCGGCACGGTCACCGCCGGGTCACCGCGCGAACTCCGGCCGCGCCTAGCCCAGGAACGTGCGGTGGATGTCGCTCCCGTAACGACGGATGATGTCCCGTTTGGCGGCCTGGAAGGCCTTAAGGTCGCCCGCATGCCCGTGCTGTTCCACGCGGCGCCTGGCCAGCTCGTCCGAGATCACATCCAGGAAGAGCTCGGCCAGTAACAGCCGGGCGGAATCCCGGAAACGGCCGCGGCCGTCGACATACAGCTGGACCGTCGGGGCGCCGGTGTTGATGATGACCTTGCGCTCCGCGGGGCTGTAGACGGCACGGTCCGCGCTGTTGTGCAGGGTGCGGAAGTCGTAGCCGGTGAAGAGGTCGACGCCGTGATCCCGGCTCGGGCGGTGGACCTCGCGGTGCGCCGCCTGTTGCGCCGAGGCGTCGGTGGCGATGGCGTGGTGCGGCGGCTGGTCGGTGCTGCGGCGGGAGGCGTGTTCAGCGATGACGATCTCGCACAATGCCCAGTAGTCGCCAGCCCGGACAGTGATCTCGCCGTGCTCCCCCGACCGGTCCCCCGCCATGGTCCACTCGATCCTCCGCGTGTCCCTGAGCGCGCTGACCGGGACCGGGGCGGGTGTGGGGTCAATCCGCAGTGAACCGGGCAACGCGAGCTCAAAGGTGAGCGTCCCGGCGTCGGGCAGCTGGCCCGGATCCAGCAGCAGCGCGACATGGAACGGATGCCCCGGCGGGCGGTAGTAGAAGGGCGTGGTGAACCGCAGGGCCGCCGGCGGTGCCGCCGCCGTGCCGTCGCCGTTCCGGAGCGCCGGCGCCGTCTCCAGCCCCAAATCGATGACGGCTGCCTCGCTCATGTGCTGCAGCAGGTGCTCGATCATCTCCGCGGTCCGCCCCGACGTCGTGGCGCGTTCCAGGTGGGTGAGCTTTTCCTTCTCAGCCTGCACGGGGCCGGCGATCATCCGGCTGACGGCGCGGGAGAAGGCTGCAACGAAGGGGTCCTTGAGATTCAGACCCTCCCGCTCGTCGCTGATGATCGCCTTGCCCCGGCCCAGCATCTCGGTCAGTGCCGGGCAGCGCACGGTGCCGAAGAGGTATTCCGTGCCTACCTGGTTCTCGTACTCGAACAGTTGGCAGTCGAGCACGGCCATGCCGGATTCGACCACCAGGCCGGCAGTGCGTTCGTCGCCCTTGAGCGTCAGTTCCACGTCCCGTGCCCGCTTGAGCGTGACGGTGAACGGGAACTCCTCACCATCAAGGCTGAAGCTTCCCGGCTGGTCGGGGCCGAGGAGCACACTGGCCGGCGGTTCGTGGAAACGGATGTTCTCGCTGCCGTAGTCCTCGGCGCCGGGGCGTCCGTGCACCAGCTCCACCTCGCGCCGGTCCAGGACGTCCCGCAGGTAGATGTTGTCCGAGAGCGACTGCAGCAAGGTCGAGTGCTGGGTGATCGTGACGTGGGGATTGTCGACGACGATCGTCACCCGGGTGCCGTTGCCGGCGGCGCCGTCCGTACCGTCGGCGCCGGCGTCGATGTCCCCGGCGGGGATGCCCAGCCGGGCGTAGTCGGCGGGGAAGGCGCGGCGGTCTGCGCCGTCGTCGTCGTAGAGGTAGCCGCCGTTCTCGCCTCGGAAGACGTCGATGCGGGTGAACCGGCCGTTCTGGATGGTCTCGATCCAGCCGTGGCCCAGACCGAAGATGGCCTGCTTGAGCCCGCGGCCGAAGTACCCGCGGCCGGCGCCTTCACCGCGGGCGAGCGGGCTGTGTGCGCCGCCGTAGCTGAGGATGCGTCCGGCCTGCTCGAAGGACATGCCCTCCGCTTGGTCGCTGACCATCAGCACGGCCCCCGCGTGGTGGCGCTCGTAGCCGACGCGGATCCGGCCGGTCACGGACGCCCCGGCCTTCTCCAGCCGGGCGTAGCTGTCGTCGCTGTTGGTGATCAGTTCCACCAGCGCCTTCTCCACCGAGGCGAAGCGCCGGGAGTCGATCCCGATCACCCGCTGGTCCACTTGGATTTCGGCAACCGTCATGCTCTTTACCTCGCTCACAACTTCGCTGTTGCTGCGCCGTCGGCACGGGACCGGGCCGATACGTGGAGCGTAGCAGTTTGGGCGCCAACACCGTTCCCCACGGCCGAGTTCGCCGGAAAGCTGCCAATTCGCCGGAAGCTTCCGGCGAGCTCGCACGTTTCCGGCGAATCCGGCGCGCAGCCTCGGCGTGGGGCCGCCGAGGCGTGCATGGTGCCGAGTCTGTGTGATGGAGGATAGTTTTAGGGCATGACGGCAAGCTACAGGTACGACGTCGGGATCCTCCATCTGCTCGTCTCGCCGGCGCACGCCTACTTTGGCCGCGCGCGGGACGGTGCGGCGGAGGTCCCCACCACGGACGCGGACCGGGTCGAGGTGGTGGCTGGCAAGGGCATCGTCGGCGACCGGTTCTTCGGCAAGGCCGCGCACATGGACGCCGCCGTCACCATCCTCGCGGTCGAAGCCCTCGAGGCGATGGCCGCAGAGCTCAGTATCGGGCCCTTTGACCCGCTCCTGACTCGGCGCAATGTGGTCCTCCGGGGCGCTCAGTTGGCTCCCCTGCTGGGCCGGGAGTTCGCCCTTGAATCGGGCGGGGACGTGGTCAGGTTCCGGGCCGGTCGCCCCGCCCACCCCTGCGCCTGGATGGACCGGATGCTCACTCCGGGGGCGCATGCCGCCATGCGGGGTCGGGGTGGCGTGCGTTGCCAGCCGCTCTCGGACGGCTTTCTGAGCCGCGGGCCGGCCGTGCTGGTCAGCCCTGTCCCGCTCGAACCCGAGAAAGCCGGCCACGCTGTGGTGCTCCGGCCGACACGCCTGCCGTAGCAGTAACCGGATTGCGCAGGGTCCGGGGCTCACAGCCACAGCCGATTTCGCCGGAAGGCTGCCAATTCGCCGGAAGCTTCCGGCGAGCACGCAGGTTTCCGGCGAATCCGGACCGGAGGCTTCTGCTGCGTACGGCGGCGCTACGGCTGGGCTGCGGCGACAGGCGCGGCCGCCCGCGGCCAGGCCTGGTCGAGCCCTTTCATCCGCCGGTACGCGACCCGCACAAACCGCACCCCGTTCGAGGCGATACTCACCACCCCGAAGAACGCGAAGCCGAACACCGGGTCCCCCGCCTCGGCGATCTTCAGCACGGCGATGCCGGCCAGGAAGTAGATGCTGCCTTCCAGGGTGTTCACGCCCAGGGAGAGCAGGCTCAGGCCGCGGGTGGAGGCGCTGACCAGGCCCTCGTACGCGGCGGGGACGGCGTAGAAAAGGGTCGATACGCCCAGCATGAGCCCGAGGGCGTCCCGCACGGGCATGAAGAACCGGGCGCCGATCGTGGCAACGGCGAGGGCCGCCGCCGAGCCGGCCCCGGCCAGGACAATTTCGCGTCTCTTCCGGGTATCGGTCCGGGCCACTTCCCGGCACAGGACTGCGTGGATCACGATCCACAGCATGTTGGCGGCCAGCACCCACCAGCTCTGGACCAACAACGCCAGAGCCAGCCAGCCCAGTCCGGTGCCGGCGAGCACGCCCAGGCTCATGCCGCTGACGCCATCGCTGGTCCCGGTGCGCTGCACCCGCAGGAGCGCGGGAACTGACCGGATGAGCTCGACGGCGATCAGGGCCAGCCCGGCAAGCGCGGCGGACGTCTCGGCGAACAAGTTGCTCCTTCAGGTTCCCGCGACCATTGCGCAGTTGAAGCCACCATAGCCGAGCCGTGACGGGCACGGCTCGGCCTCTGATGGCAGTGCCTAGGAGAAGCGTCCCGGCCGGAACGTGGCGAGCATGGGGTGTTTCTTGCCGGTCATGATCTCGCCCGCGAGCAGTTCGCCGGCGATGAGGCCCAGCGTGGCCCCCGAGTGTGTGAAGGCCACGAAGCAGCCGGGCACCTGGCCGAGCTCGCCGAGGACCGGCTCGCCGTCGCCCGGGATGGGCTTGTAACCGATCTTCCACGAGGCAGGCTTGAGTTCGGGGTTGCCGGCGATGAGCTTGGAGGCTTCGTCGGCGAGTTCCTGGACGACGTCATCGGGGACGCTGAAGGAGCCGTCGGCGTGTTCGGTGATGTGCTCTTCGTACCAGTCGTGGTCCAGGGCGAGTGTGTTGCCGGGGTTGGGCCGGACGGCGGCCCGAGGGGTGTTCAGCACGGCCTGCAGACCGTGCTCCACGGGTTTGGTCACCACCAGCATGGAGACCGGGGACCCGTTCGGGATGTCGACGCCGAGGGGCGCGACGACGTCCGGCGTTGCGGCACCGCACGCCACCAGCACCGCGTCCGCCTCAAAGGTTTCACCTGCTGCCGTCTCGACGCCGGCGGCCCGGCCGCCGTCGACCGTGACGGAGACTTTTCCGGCGTTGAGGATGAGTTCGCCGCCCAGGGCATGGAACTCTTCCATCAGGAAGTCTACGAGTTCGGGCAGGCTGACCCAGCCCTCGCCGGGGTTGAAGATGGCGTTCTCCGGCACGGCGTCCGGATCGATGCCGTGCGTGGCCGCGGGAATCTGTTCGGGGGCAAGGAGCTGGGAGTTGTAGCCGATGGATTCTTCGTAGTCGTGGCGGGCTTCCGTGGCGGCCGCCTGTCCGGCGGAGTTCCACATGAGACCTCCGCCGAACTGCAGCCAGTCCCGGTCCGGGTCCGCGGCGAAGAGGGTGCGGTAGCGGTCCACGCCGGCGACCCGGAGCTGGTGGTACGGGGTGGACCGTTCTCCGGCCGAGTTCAGCCACGACAGCGAGCGGCCCGTGGCCTCGCTGGCCAGGCCGCGTTCGCTCAGGAGGATGACGGAGGCGCCTGCGCGGAGCAGGTGGACGGCGGTGGAGACGCCGAGGATGCCGCCGCCGATGACGGCGACGCGTTTGGTTGAGGGCGTGGAGGACATGGGTCTCCCTTTCGTTGCGTAGTGGGTTTGGGGTGCGCCCGGGCCTTGGCCGGGGCGCAGTGTGGCTAGGCGAAGGCGCGGATCGTGTCGATGACCTTCAGGACTTCGAGGGACTCTGCGGGGTCCACGGGTAGCGGGCCTTCGCCCCGGAGGGCTCCTGCCAGCCGGGTGTAGAACTCGGGATAGGCGCCCGTCTGGGCAGGGACGGGTTGGGTGGCGCCATCGACGCCGACGCGCCCCCAGGATTCCTCGGGGTCGACGCCGTACGCGGGATCCGAGGACGTCATGCCGGCAGCGAGGGCCGGCTCCTGGCTGTCCAGGCCCCACTTCGTGTAGCCGGCCTCGGAGCCCGCGACATGAAACCGCGGGCCCACCTGGGCCGCCATGCCGTTCATCCACAGCCGCGATCGGACCCCGGATTCATGGAGCAGGGACACGAAGGCCTCGGTGTCGGCGCCGTCTGGGTCCGGGCCGCGGTTCGCGGTCTCCCCATAGCTTTCCGTCACAGCACCAAAGAGCTGGATGGCCTGGTCGATCAGGTGGGCGCCGAGGTCGTTGAGGATGCCGCCGCCGTCGGACACTGCGGCGGTGTCCCGCCAGTTCCCGAAGCCTTCCGGCCGCCACCACTCAAAGCGCGACTCGAAGGTGCGGACCTCCCCCAGTGCGCCTTCCCGGAGAAGCTTGCGGAGCGTCAGGAAGTCGGCGTCCCACCGCCGGTTCTGAAATACCGTGAGCTGCACCCCGGCGTCGGACGCCCGGGCGATGAGCGCCTCGCCTTCGGCCGCCGTCGTGACGAACGGCTTGTCCACCACCACATGGAGGCCACGGGCCATCGCGGTTGCAGCGAGGTCGAAGTGGGTCAGCGGGGGCGTGCCGAGGACCACGAGGTCAAGGTCGCCGGCGAGGTCGAACAGGGCCTCCGGCGTCGGGACGATCCGGGTGTCAGGGTAGAGCCGTGCCGCTTCGGCAGCGCGGACCGGATCCGCCGTGACGATCATGTCCAGGGAGTAGCCGGGATGCGCCGAGATCAGCGGCGCATGGAAGACTTTGCCCGAGATTCCGAAGCCGACGACGGCGGTGCGGACGGGTGCCGCTCCTGCGTTTCCCTTCAGGGTCTCCATCAGAGCACTTCCGAGAGGAAGCGCTGGAGGCGTTCGCTTCGGGGGTTGTCGAAGAGGTCGGCGGGGGTTCCGGACTCGACGACTTCGCCTTCGTCCATGAAGACGACCTGGTCGGCGACTTTGCGGGCGAATCCCATCTCGTGCGTGACCACGAGCATGGTCATGCCGCGGCGGCCGAGGCCCGCCATGAGGTTCAGCACCCCTTTGACCAGTTCCGGGTCCAGGGCGCTGGTGGCCTCGTCGAAGAGCATGACTTCCGGTTCCATGGCCAGGGCGCGGGCGATCGCGACGCGCTGCTGTTGTCCGCCGGAGAGGTCGCGGGGGCGGTGGTCGGCGCGTTCGGCGAGGCCGACCTCGGCGAGGCGGCGGCGGGCGCGTTCCCTGGCTTCGGCTTTGGGCATGCCTTTGACGCTCCAGAGGGCCAGGGCCACGTTCTCGAGGGCGGTGTGGTCCGGAAAGAGGTTGAAGTGCTGGAACACCATGCCGATGCGGGCGCGCAGGATGTCCGGCTTGACCGCCAGGGCGCTCTCGCCGGCCAGGAGCACGTCCCCGCTTTTGGGTTCGTGCAGCCGGTTGACGCCGCGCAGGAGGGTGGACTTGCCGGAGCCGGAGGGCCCGATGATGCACGTGGTGGTGCCCGGTGCGACGGTGAGGCTGACGTTGCGGAGCACCTCGATGTCGCCGTAGGCCATGGTGAGGTTCTTCAGTTCCAGGCTGGAGCCGTGGAAGGTCTCGATGTCCGGGGCGGTGTTCTTTGTGGTGTTGCTGGCGAGGCTCATGTGTTGCTCCCGGTGGTCAGCGGCGAGGCCGCGGCGAGTTCCTTGACTTCCTTGAGACCGCTGCTGGGTGCGGCGGGGCGGCGCCGGCCGGTGCGGAAGCGGTTGTCGAAGTGGTTGACCAGGTGGGTCAGGGGCACCGTGATCAGCAGGTAGAAGATTCCGGCCATGACCAGGGGCGAGAGGTTGCCGGAGAGGACGGCGGCGTCCTGGCCGACGCGGAAGAGCTCCCGTTCGGTGACCAGCAGGCCCAGGAAGTAGACCAGCGAGGAATCCTTGACGATCGCGATGAACTGGTTCACCAGCGCCGGGAGGACCCGGCGGACGCCTTGCGGAACCACCACGAGGGCCATGGATTTTGCGTAGCTCATGCCCAGGGCACGGCAGGCCTCTCCCTGGCCTTTGTCCACGCTCTGGATACCGGCGCGGAAGATTTCGCCGATGTAGGCGCTGGCAATCAGGCTCAACGCGATGATTCCCAGGGGGTACGGCGACGGGCCGAAGATCGACTGGCTGAAGCGGGCGAATCCCTGGCCGATCAGCAGGATGGTCAGGATGGCCGGGAGGCCGCGGAAGAGGTCCGTGTAGATCCGCGCCGGGACCCGCAGCCACTTGGAGGGGGATATTCCCATCACCGCAACGATCATGCCGAGGGCAACTCCGATGATCGTTGCCGCGATGGAGATGATGAGGGTGTTGAGGAGACCGACTCCCAGAAGCTGGGGCAGGACTTCGGCCATTGCGTCGAAGTCGAAGAAGGTGCGGGTGATGGTGCTTAACCAGTCCATGGTTGCTCTCAGACGTAGGTAGCTTGTGGATCCCGGACGGGCCGCGCTGCGCGGCCCGCCCGGTCAGGTGGCCGCCGGGCTAGGTCCCGGACGTGCCTCGTTGTGGGGACGCTTATTTGCTGGGGGCCGGGCTGGCCGTCTGTTCCGCCTTAGGCAGGTACTGCTCGGGCATCGGGGAGCCCGGGAACCACTTCTGGTAGAGCTTCTTCCAGGTGCCGTCCTCCATGGCTGCGGCCAGGCCCTTGTTGAGGGCGTCCTTGAAGGCGGTCTTGCCCTTGGCCACGGCGAACCCGGCGGGGGCATCGAAGGACGGGATGTCCGCTGCGCTGACCAGGCCGTACTGCGTTTCATAGGCCTTGGCGGCCTCGTAGTCCAGGAAGTGCGCATCGACGGATCCGCTGTTGACGGCGGCGATTGCGGTGTTGTTGTCCGGGAAGCGCACCAGGCTCGCGGAAGTGAAGTTCTTGACGGCGTAGGCCTCCTGCAGCGTTCCCTGCACGACGCCGAGTCGCTTGCCGGCGAGCCCGTCGGCGCCGGTAATGCCCGAGGTCTTCGTGGTGATGACCGTCAGATATCCGGCGAGGTACCCATCGGAGAAGTCGACGGTCTGCTTGCGCTTGTCCGTGATTCCAATGGCCGCAACGCCGGCGTCGAACTGACCGTTGGAGACGGCGGCGAGCAGCCCAGAGAAGTCCTGTCCGGTGAAGACGACCTTGTCGATTCCGGCGCGGTGGGCGACGTCCTTGAAGAGCTCGACGTCGAAGCCCGTGAAGTTCCCCTGCGCGTCGGTGAAGGTGTAGGGCTTCGAATCGCCCAGGCTGGCCACGCGAATGGTGCCGGCCTCAATCAGGCCATAGGGGTTGTCCGCCGGCGAGGACGCTGCGGAGGAGGTTCCTCCGCAGCCGGACAAGGCCAGGACCGCGGCAACAGCGGCGGCGATGAGCGCCACCGGGCGGCGCATTTTGTTTCCTGTGTTCACAGCGTTTTCCAATCGTGGGAGTGAGGGCGAGGTGGGCGGGCAATTGGCCCCCGGGTTGCGGACTGTCGATGCGAGCCTTGCTGAGTCCGGTCTCAGTCCCTAAGATTGAGACCGGACTCACATCGATTGCTAGAAATGTAATCGAAGCCACATGGGGCGTCAAGAGTCCGCTACGAAAGGCCGTAATGAATAGTGATGCTTCCCGGCGCCGCGATGTCACTGTCGCCGACGTCGCCAGAGCCGCCCAGGTTTCCAAGGCCCAGGCTGCCCGCGCCCTGGGCAACTACGGTGCCGTGAGCGACGACGTCCGTGAGCGGGTGCTGGCCGCTGCCGAGGAGTTGGAGTACCGGCCCAACGAGCTCGCCCGCAGCATGAACACGGGGAAATCGCACACCATCGGGGTGGTGGTCGGCGACATTGAAAACCCCCATTTCGGCCTCGCCACGCGGGGCATTACCGACACCGCCAAGCGCAGTGGTTTCAACGTCATCCTGATCAACACGGATGAGGATACCGAGGCGGAAATCGATGCCGTCCGGGTGCTCCTGGACAAGCGCGTCGACGGCCTGATCGTGGCACCGGCGTCATCCGTGGAAACGCAACATTTACGCCGCGTTCACGAATCCGGCCGCCCGCTGGTCCTGCTGGACCGCAAGGCGTCGGGGCTCGACGTCGACACCGTGGCGGTGGACATGGAGGGCATCTCGCACGACTCCACGAGCTACCTGATCGGGGCCGGACACCGGAGGATCGCCTTCGTCTCCACCCTCAAGACGGACGAGCCGTACCGCGACGGCATGGTCCTGGACTCGTCCCAGATCTCGGACCGGCGCGACGGCATGAAACGGGCGTTCGATGAGGCGGGTCTGAACCTGCCGGACGATCTGATCCGCCTCAACGCCGGCGACAACGAGTCGATCAAGAAGATCACCCGCGAGCTGCTGCAGCGCCCGGATCCGGCGACGGCGATCATCGCCTCCGACGGCCTGATCGGCCTCAGCGTCGTTGAAGCCATCCAGGAGCTGGGCCTGCGGATTCCGGACGACGTCTCATTCCTCATGTACGACGACTTCGCCTGGACCCGCCTCACCACCCCGCCGCTCACGGTCATCGCGCAGCCCGTCTATGACATGGGTGTTGCGGCCGCGGCGGCCCTGATCCGGCAGATCGAAGGCCGGAAGGTGCCCGCGGCCGTGCCGGAGTTCACGGCCGAACTGATCCGCCGCGGCTCGGTCGCAGCCCCGCGGGTGACCGGTGTCGGCAACTAATCTGCGGCCGGCCAGGGTCCCTAGGGACTTTGGACACGGGCATCGGCAGCCTCGCCGCGCCTAAAGTTGAACATGGCCTGTTCCGACACGTCTCATGACGACTCCGGGGGCACGGAGGCGGGCACCGATCCGTCATGGAACTGACGGTCGTAGTCCTGATCACCGCCGCACTGTTCGCGTGGGCGCTGGTATCGGCGCGGCTGCAGCAGGCGGACCTGACCGCTCCTATAGTGTTCACTGCTGTCGGCATGGGCCTGGCCTGGGCCGGGCTGGTCGATGCCGCGTCGCCCCCGGCGGCCATCACCCCGGTTGTCGAGGTTACCCTGGTGTGGGTGCTGTTCTCCGACGCCGCCCGTCTGCCCCTTCAGGAGTTGCGCCGGGACGTGGGCCGCTATGTGCGGTTGCTGGGAATCGGCCTGCCTCTGACGATTGTGTTCGGGTGGGTGCTGGCCGCCTGGTTCTTTCCTCAGTTCGGACTGTGGCTGGCCCTGCTCGTCGGTGCGGCGCTGGCCCCTACTGACGCCGCGCTCGGGATCCCCGTGGTGACGAATCCGGCGGTGCCGTCGCGGATCCGCCAGCTGATCACCGTCGAGAGCGGCCTCAACGACGGCATCGCCACCCCGGTCGTCATGGTCGCGATCGCCGGCGCGGCCGCCGCCGCAGGTCTGGAGAGTGCAGCTGGTCCCGGCAGTGCCGCCGTCGAGCTGCTTATCGGCGCCGGCGTTGGCGCGGCAACCGGCGCCGTGGGCGGGTGGCTGCTGCAGCTGGCCCGCCGGCGCGGGACGAGCGCCGAGGACTTTGCCGGTGTCGGAGTCCTTGCCCTGAGCCTGCTCGCCTACACCGCCGCCCTCGCTGTGGGCGGCAACGGATTCGTCGCCGCCTTTTGCGGCGGTCTGGCGTTCGGCACGTGCGCCGGTCAACGGGCGCCGGCCGAACTGGTCTTCGTCGAGCAGATGGGCGGCTTGGTGTCGCTGCTGGTGTGGCTGGCCTTTGGAGCCATCACCATTCCGACCATGCTGGCGCACTTCGTCCCCCTGACCATCGTGTATGCCGTGCTCAGCCTCACGGTGGTGCGCATGCTGCCGGTGGCACTGGCCTCGCTTGGCACCGGACTGGACCGGCGCACCGTCCTGTTCGTGGGCTGGTTCGGTCCGCGCGGCCTGGCGTCCCTCGTGTTCGCGCTGCTGGCGCTGGAAGCCCTCGGACCAGCGTCCGACCAGGCGGTGGCCGTCATCGCCGCCACCGTGCTGCTCAGCGTCCTGGCGCATGGCTTCAGCGCCGCGCCGCTGGCCGCCCGCTACGGCAGAGCCGCTGCCGCAGCAGGGCCGGAGCCGGGAGGGCCGGTGCCGGTCACCCGCGCTCCGGCCCGGGGCCTGAGCCGCAGGCACACGCCCACGGCACTTTTCCCGCGGAAGCGCCCCCGTCTGTAGTCCGAACGGACCCTGCGCGACGCCGTCGCAGTTCGCGCCACGCCGGTGCCTGTGATGAGTCTCACGCGCTATTTTCGCCATCTGGCTTGAGACGTCTGCGCGGCGCTGTGCACTATGGAAAGGCAGGGCAGGGAGCATTGCTCCCGGTCACGCGGCCCCGATGTTCGCTCCGACGCCACGCGTCCGCAGTGAACCGGGGGCACCCATCCTGGTGGACGCAATGAGGCCAAACCGGTGAGCTCGCAGAGCTGCCCAAGGTTTCAGGCGTTCCTGGTTTGGCCCCACGGCGGCTCCGCATCGGTGCGGCAGCCGGACATCCGGATTCATGAATGGAAGCACTGAACAATGACGTTTGAAACTGCCAACTCTGTAACCCACAAGCTCTGGGACCGCGCCACGATGCACCACGAGCTGGACGCCCTGATTCACGACCTCTCGGAGCGCCACAACACCGCCAAGAGCAACATCGCGGTCCACGCCAGCGGACCGGGCACCTTCACGCTCAGCCTGACCCACGGTGCAGCAAACCTTGAGGCAGTTTCCGCCTAGCAAACACACGGAGGACGACGGCGGGAGGTGACTCCCGCCGTCGTCCTCTGGCGTTTGTCTAGAGTTCCGCGGGCTTAGCTGCAGGCCGTAAATTCAGGAGGGATTCGCTTTTGACGACCCTGATCATCGGGGAAAGTAGCTCCATGAGGTTTAACGCCTGATCATGAGCAGCGTCGCTTTGGCCGGCGCAGGCGTCCTCGACCACCGTCACATATCGACCTGCATCCACGGCGCCCAGGGCCGTAGCGAGGATGCAGCAGTCGGTTGCCACGCCAGTGAGGATCATCTCGTCGCCGACGGGGATCCGTTCTGCCAACTCTTGCCCCCATTTGGAGAACGTCGGAAGGTCTATTGAGGCGCGGAGCTCAACGCCGGGAAGTTCGATGTGCCATATGGGATCGGCGGGATCCAGGCGCATGCTTTGCCAGCGGTCGTAGTACGACGACCACGAGCCTTTCTCCACGGGGCCGGGGACAAAGCGCGTGATGATGGGCTCCAGTCCGGAGGCTGCCAGACTCGCGATAGTTCGGGTCGCTTGGTCGTAGCGCGGGATGTGCCACTCCCCCGTCTGGCGGAAGGCGCGTTGCATGTCAATCACGACCAGATGGCTGTTTGCCCCGCCCGTTGAAGTCCTGGCCCAGCTGCTAGTCACGATTTCCGGCCTTCCTTGGCAGCCCAGGGGTCGGCGATGCCGATGTATTGGGTGGTGGTGTATTCGGCGATGCCTTCGGTGCCGCCCTCGCGGCCCAGGCCGGATTGTTTGACGCCGCCGAAGGGAGCGGCGGCGTTGGAGATGACGCCGGCGTTGAAGCCGACCATGCCGAATTCGATCTGTTCCGCGACGCGCAGGAGCCGGTTGAAGTCCCGGCTGTAGAGGTAGGAGGCCAGCCCGTATTCGGTGGCGTTGGCCAGCCGGATCGCGTCCTCTTCCGTGCCGAAGGTGGTCACGGGCGCCACGGGCCCGAAGATTTCCTGGCCCAGGATCGCGGCGTCGTTCGGGACGTTGGCGAGCACGGTGGGCCGGTAGAAGTAGCCGGGACCGTCCACGGGGGAACCGCCGGTGACCGCTGTTGCCCCGGCGTCGACGGCGGCGGTCACCAGGGCGTGGACGTCGTCGCGGGCGCCGGCGTCGATCAGCGGGCCCACCGTGGTGTCCGGTTCGGTGCCGCGGCCCGTGGTCAGGGCACCCATGGCGGCGGCGAACTTCCGAGTGAACTCGGCGGCTACGGATTCCTGGACGAGGAAGCGGTTGGCGGCGGTGCAGGCCTCGCCCATGTTGCGCATCTTCGCGGCCATCGCGCCCTCGACCGCGGCGTCGAGGTCGGCGTCCTCGAAGACGATGAACGGGGCGTTGCCGCCGAGCTCCATCGAGGTGCGCAGCACATTTTGGGCGGCGTCGGCCATGAGGCGCTTGCCCACCGGGGTGGAACCGGTGAAGGAGACCTTCCGGAGCCGGGAATCGGCGAGCAGCGGCCCGGAGATCCCGGCGGCGCTGGAGGAGGCCACAACGTTCAGGACCCCGGTGGGCAGGCCGGCGTCGAGCATGGTCTTCGCGAAGAGCTGGGCGGTCAACGGAGTGAGCTTGGCCGGTTTAAGGACCATGGTGCAGCCGGCGGCGACGGCGGGCGCGACCTTGCGGGTGGCCATCGCGAGGGGGAAGTTCCAGGGCGTGATGAGCAGGCACGGCCCCACGGGCTTTTTCTGCACCAGGATCTTGTTCCTGCCTTCGGGGGTGGTGAGGTAGCGGCCGTAGTCGCGGACCGTCTCCTCGGAGAACCAGCGCAGGAACTCGGCGCCGTAGGCCACCTCGCCGCGGGCCTCGGCCAGCGGCTTGCCCATTTCCAGGGTCATGAGCAGGGCGAAGTCCTCGGCGCGCTCGGTCACCAGGTCAAAGGCGCGGCGCAGGATTTCGGCGCGTTCACGGGGTGCCGTCCGGGCCCAGGCGGCCTGGGCCTTGTCGGCGGCGTCGAGCGCGGCGAGGGCGTCCTCGCTCGTCGCGGAGGCGAGCGTGGCGAGGACCTCGCCGGTGGCGGGGTCGTGGACGTCGAACGTGCCGCCGTCGGACGCGTCACGCCACTGCCCGCCGATCAGCAGACCGGTAGGGACGGAAGCGATGAACGCCGCCTCCCGGTCGAGGGTCATCGTGTTTCCTTCAGCCACTGAGGGCTCCTTTCAAAGGCCTTGTGCGTTGCTCGTTGTGCGACAGTTAACGTTCGGGGCAGTTGCTCAGGACAACTCGCGACGCCGCTCTCGTGGGATCCCGGCGAAACGAGCCCAGGATAGTGCTGTTGGGCCCAGTTCCGAGTTGCTGTGATGTCGTGGCGCAGTTGCTCGGTTAGGGCGTTAATGCTTGAGAAGGTTTGTTGATCCCGCAGCTTGGCGGTCAGGGTGACAGTGAGCTTCCGCCCGTAGAGGTCTTCGTTGAAGTCCAGGAGGTGGGCTTCGAGCAGTTTGTTTCCTATCTGGGCATAAAACGTCTGCCGTCGTCCAATGGAAACTGCCGCGAGCCAGGACGTTCCGGAGTCGGTCCGGATCACCGCAGCCCATACCCCGTCCTCTGTCTGTTCATCGAAGAGCTGGATGTTGGCGGTAGGGAACCCGAGTGTCCTGCCTCGTTCGTCCCCGTGTTCGACGAGGCCCTGGATGACTGTCATGATCCTGTTCCGTGTTGGTTTGGTGGTGCCGGGGCCGCCTCGAGGACCTGATCCAGCCACGTCACGCGGTTGCTGAATCGTCTGATCCTCGAAGGCGCCGTCCAGCGGAAAGTGTCGTGTTCGTCATTGACGGTCAATCTGCGGCGCCGGGTGACGGCCGTGAAGGTGTGCACCAGCCACGGATTGCCTTCCTTGTCGGGCAGCAGAAGCGGTGTCCCCTGCCGGAAATCGATCAGGTCGTTCTCGGTAAGTCCTGTTTCCTCGCGAAGTTCCGTAAAAGCTTGCCCTTCAGGAGAGGTTCCAGGCTCGAGGTATCCGGTGATGCAATGCCAGAGTCCGCGGTCATGTCCGACGGAGTGGCTTCGCTTGAAGAGGGCGATCCGTCCTCGCCACTTAACGATCACGGCAACCACGGTGCGGGGCGGGCATTCTGCGGGTGGATGTGCCTCTCCGCCTACCCATAACAGCGGTGCGATACTCATGTTGATCCTGGTCCGTCTCGATTGTTGTTGGGCGGATGCGGTTGTGCTGTATGGCCGTGGCGACCCATGGCTGTTGGGGATGGGACTGGCGGCTCCCCTCCTGTCGTCGGGGAGCCACCTGGTCTTAGAGGGTTTGCCCGGCGATGCTGCGGTCGAGCATTTTATGTCCGGAGAGGCGCGGACGCCGGTGGGTGGCGAAGTAGACGCCGGCCGCGACGGCGGCCCCGACGTAGTAGGAGAGGTCTCCTATTTGGGGGAATGCGGCTGCGATGGGGCCGGTGTAGATCGAGGACATCCAGAACGGGGATGAGACGACGACGCCTGCGGCCCAGGCCACGAAGCCCCATTCGAACTTCCTGCTCTTGTCGAAAAGCTCGCGCAGGCCCCGTTCCGTGCGGCGCCCTCCGAACAGGTAGTCGCACACGAGGACAGCTACATATGGGGCGATGCAGTAGGCGGTCAGATTCAGGAAGGCGGTGAAACCTGCGTTGAATCCTTCCTGGCCCCACAGCGCCACGAGGTATGAGGCGACACAGATGACCACGACTGCCGTGTGGCGTTTTACCGGCACGCCCATGGTCTGGATGGAGATCGCGCCGCCGTAGACGTTGAGAAAGTTTTGGGTGAAGGAAGACAGCGCGACGACGCCGAGTCCGACCGCGGCCCAAGGGCCCATGAGTTCCTTAAGGGCGCCGATGCTGTCGGAAGCGCTGGTAGTGGATCCGAGGACGGTCCCGAGGACTCCCATCCAGACCAGGGTGATGAAGTTTCCTAGCATTGTCGCCCAGCTGGCGCCGCGCCTGTTGCCGGCCGTGTTGGGGAGGTATCGGGAGTAATCGGAGGCGAATGGCATCCAGGCGACGATGAAGGAGAAGAACCATCCGAAGAAGATGATCCAGCCGCCGATGCCGTCAAAGCCCGGGGCAGATTCGTTGACGACGTTCACGACACGGCCGTTGGCCGCCGCAACGATGGTGATGAAGGCGAAGCCGATGACCAGGACGAAGGAGAGAATGCGCTGGAGGAAGTGGATGAGGTTGTATCCGACGACGGCAACGCCAAGCTGGATGCCCATGAGAATCAGGGCAGAAAGCCAGAACGGCACATCGGTCAGTAGTGAGATGGCCTTGCCGCCGAGGATCACGGTGACGGCGGCCCAGCCGATGCCGGCGAAGACATTCACGTATGCCACCGGGAAAAGGTTGCCGATGAATCCGAGAGGTCCCCGGCCCTGCATCTGCTGCGGGACGCCCAGCCGGACACCCATGGCTGACAGGTATCCCATTCCCGCCGAGGACGTCACGCCGGCGAGGACGATGGCCAGGACGGCAGCCCAGAAGGGCAGACCAAAGTAGGCGGCACTGAAGCCGAGGACAACGATGGGGAAGTTCATGCCTGCCGCGAACCAGAGGAAGAACTGAGAGCGGGGCTTGCCGTGCCGTTCCACGTCGGGGATGTGTTCGATGCCGTAGGGCTCAATTTTTGTGAGGCTGTTGCGGTATCCGCGGTCTTCGGCGACGCTGTCTTCGACAGCACGCATGATGTCTGGGCTCATTTTTGGTCCTATAGTTGAATGCGCACCTTGGTGCGCTGCTTTCGAGCAGATGGGTCGGCGCGGCTGGTTTCCTGTCCGAGGTTGGTCAGCCGCGCCGGAACTTAGAGTTCGGCGAGGTCTGCGCCGTCATAGAACCGCCCGGCTTTATAGACCATCGGTGCCGCGTTGTCGATCTCTGCATGACGGACCCGGCAGATAAAGACCGTGTGGGTCTTCGCTTGGAATCGTTCCTGAATCTCGGCTTCGAGGGATGCGGCCGAGCCGTCCAGAAGCGGGCTGCCGTTCGGGCCCTCGTGCCAGTCAAGCTCCGCGAACTTGTCCGGGGCCTTGGAGGCGAAGACACGCACGGTGTCGAGCTGCCCCGTTCCCAGGATGTTGATGCCGAGGTGGCTTGATGAGAAGAGCGCCGGATAGGTGCTGGACGTCTTCTGGACACAGATCAGCACCAGGGGCGGCTCGACAGAGACTGAACAGTAAGAGTTCGCCGCCAGGCCTTTGGGCGTTTCGCCTTCTTTGGTGGTGACCACGGTGACGCCGGTGATGAACTGGCGGTTGAACGCCTTCATCAAATCTGCGTCAAGCTCCGGGACGTCACCGCCCTCTCCCGCTTCGGCCGCGGCTATCCCGCGCAGAGGGCGAATCCCGAGGCCGGCCAGCAGTTCACTCCCGTCCCACGTCACGGTTTCTTTCGTGATCTTCCCGTCCTGGAGGACCAGGATGTTCGAGCCCCTGGTCTGAACGGTAAGGCCCGTGGGCGGGACGCCGAGGTATTCGTGGGTGTGGGTGCCCGTGGACGTCCAGAAGACGGCCACCGTTTCCTCACCTTCGACGATGTCATCGATCGTCGTGCGCAGGTCCGGGAAAGCTTCCCGCACCGCGGCGATCTCGGCTTTTAGACCAGTGATGTCGACAGTTGCGCCTGTCGCCTTACTGGTTCGCGTGTAGCCAGGGGCCACGAGGCCGTCGAGAGCGTTGAGCTCACCCTTGTCCCAAGCAGCGAGCCAAGCTGACGTGATTAGCGGTTCAAGTGTCTGTTGCATACCAATGACCGTAAGGCAGGTCACATGAGCGCGTCAACAGAAACCGATGAAAACCCCTAAATTGCCGGAATTCGTCGAATTTTGAGAAAGCCACCCCCGTCCCTTGACTCGCTTCTTGCATGCAACATAAGCTGGCATGCATGCAAGAAGAAATGGTGCTCAGTGTTGAAGCAGATGAACGGAAGGGCCTCCTCGAAAAGATCCGGGGCCTCGTCCTGGGAGGCGACTTCCCGCCCGGCGCAGTGCTGCCGGAGGCTTTCCTTGCCCAGGAATTCGACGTCAGCCGCACTCCGGTACGGGAAGCCCTCAAGCAGCTTCAGAATGAGGGACTGGTGGAGATCCGTCCGAAGGTAGGAACCTTCGTCCGCGAGCCGACCCACAGGGAGATCATCGAGCTGTTCCAGCTGAAGGAGTCCCTCGAGGGACTCGCAGCATCGCTGCTCGCCCGCCGCGGCGAGACACCGGAACTGTCTGCTCTCCGCCGGAACCTCGAGGACTCCGAGGCCGCGGTCCTCACAAATGACAGCGAGGCCTACGCCCGGCTGGTTCATGAGTTTCACTGGACCATCGTCCGGGGCTCGGACAATCTCAAGCTTGCGGAGCACTATGAGCGGCTCATGAACCAACTCGCCTACCAGCGGCTGGTCCTGCGCACCATTGAACACCCGGGCAGGATCGCAGCCTCCACCCGCGAGCACCGCGCCGTCCTCGAAATGATCGAACACAAGGACCCCTTCGGTGCCGAAACCGCCATGAGGAACCATGTCCATGCCTCGTCCCGAGAGGCCCTCACCGAACCGGCGCAGTCGCTCCGGAACTGAACGACCCACGAAAGGAAGCCATGCGCTTCTCCATCTTCCACGCCCTCGGCGGCTTCTGGTCCGTCCGGTACACCAACCAGCACGCACTGGCCGGGACCAAATGATGAACGACCAAAGGCTCGGCATCCGCAAAATCGTGTACTACAGCGAGGAGACACTGCTCGAAAACGGACTCTCCCCGGCCGTGCCGGCGGTCCGCGCCACGGCAGCGGCTGTGGTCAGCAACCCTTGGCTGGGCGGAAGAGCCACCGACGACCTGAACGAGGAAGTAATCCGGCTCGCCCCGGTGCTTGCGCGCAAACTCACCGACATACTCACCAACGAGCTCGGGGGCGTAGACGCGATCCAGGCGTTCGGCAAGGCTGCAATCGTGGGCACCGACGGCGAGATTGAACACGGCGCCGCACTGATTCACACGCCGTTCTTTGGAAACCTCGTCCGGGAGTATTTCGACGGTGAATCCATCATCTGCTTCGCCGATGACCGCGCCGACGCCGGCGCCTCACTCGTTGTTCCTCTCTGGCACAAGAACGCCGCCGCCACCCGCACCCACTATCAGACGATCACCACCCGCATTGGGGATGCGCCCCGGCCCGGAGAAATCGTCGTCGTACTCGGCGCTTCCACGGGGCCCCGTCCCCACTCACGCATCGGCGACCGGCTCACCGACCCCATCGTCAAAGCAGACACCCTAGGAGAACTAATTTCATGAGCATCCGCAAAATCGTCACCCTGACCGAAGACATCCTCATCGAAGGCGGGCGGGAGGTCACGCCCACCGCACGGGTCGCCGTCGTGGCCGCCATCGTCAAGAACCCGTGGGCCGGACAGGGGTTCGTCGAGGATCTCTCTGCCGGGATCGACGGGAACGCCTCTGACATCGGCGCACTGCTCGCCCCCCGGGTGCTCGAAGCTCTCGGCGCCCCCGCCGAAGCGTACGGCAAAGCCGCCATCGTGGGCCTGAACGGTGAAATCGAGCACGGTTCCGGACTGATCCACACCCTTGCCTTCGGAAACCATTTCCGTGACGCCGCCAAGGCCACCACCCTTCTGCCGGCCGTGGAAAAGCGCGGCCCCGCCGGCGTCGTGTTCGACATTCCGCTCAAGCACATCACCGACGCGACCATCCGTTCCCACCACCAGAGCATCGAGGTCCGGATCAACGACGCGCCTCATGCCGACGAGATCGTGATCGCCCTCGCCGCCGCAGCCCAGGGACGCCCGCAGCAGCGCCTCGCCGCGTTCGCCACCGAAACGAAGTAGGAGACGCACCCGTGAGCCGCGTCCGCGTAGCGCTGATCCACGGCGTCGGCCTCGACGGGTCGATGTGGGAGCCCTTGCGTGAATTCCTCGAACCGGAATACGACGTTCAGGTCCTCGAGCTCCTGGGGCACGGACGCCGCGAGGAAGCCGCGCCTGAGGGGCTAACTCTGGCCGCACTCGCGGCGGACGTCGCAAACCGCCTCGAACCGGGCACCCATGTGGTCGGATTCTCTCTGGGCGCCCTCGTCGCGCAGCATCTGGCCAGGTTCCGGCCCGAGCTCGTGGCCAGCCTGGTTTCCGTCGGATCCGTGTGCGCCCGTACACCTGAAGAGCATGCCGCGGTGATGGTGCGGCTGGCTGCGGCGGAATCCGACTTCCCCGCAACGGTGGAAGCATCCATCCGCCGGTGGTACCCGGAAGGGTCCCCTGTCCCGGCAGAACTGGTCGTGGCAACGCGGGAAGTGCTACTTCGCAACGACCCGCAATCCTTCCTCGCCTGCTACCGCGTCTTCGCGACCGCAGACGCGGAGATCGCGCCGGAGCTCCCCCGGATCGCCGTTCCGGCCCATGCCGTGACCGGTGAGCTGGACCCGGGATCGACGCCGGACATGAGCGTCAGGCTGGCTACGGCCATACCCGGTTGCACCTACTCGGTCATCCGCGGGGCCCGGCACATGATGCCGGTGGAGCGTCCCCAAGAGCTGGCCAACACCCTCACTGCCTTCTTCAAGGAGCATTCACATGTCCACTGATCGCCGCTACGAGCACTTCATCAACGGGGAATGGGTTCCACCCTCATCCGGGGAGTACTTCGAAAGCACGAACCCGGCCACGCTGGACGTGCTCTACCGGGCCGCACGCGGTAACGAATCCGACATCGACCGGGCGGTTTCGGCCGCGGCGGCCGCCTTCGAAAACCCCGCGTGGCGGGATCTCAGCCAGACCCGGCGCGGGCATCTGCTCCGGCGCCTGGGGGACTTGGTGGGCGAACACGCGGAGGAACTCGCCCGCATGGAATCCGAAGACAACGGCAAGCTCCTGCGGGAGATGCGCGCCCAGCTCGCTGCCGTGCCCGAGTACTACTATTACTACGCAGGCCTGGCTGACAAGATTCAGGGCGATACTATCCCGGGCTCCAGCCGGGCCATGCTGAACTACACCCTCCGCGAACCCCTCGGGGTCGTCGGGGCCATCACACCATGGAATTCGCCGCTGACGCTCACGACCAGCAAGCTCGCTCCCGCCCTCGCCACGGGCAACACCATCGTGATCAAACCGTCCGAATACACCTCTGCCACCGTTCTGCGCTTGGCCGCGCTGGCCGACGAAGCCGGCTTCCCGCCCGGTGTCATCAATGTCGTCACCGGCTTCGGAGCAGAAGCCGGAGCCGCACTGGTTGAAGACCGCAGACTGGCCAAAATCTCCTTCACCGGCAGCACCGCAACAGGCGCCCGCATTGCCTCCTCAACCGCGTCCCGCTTTATCGGCTCGACGCTGGAACTGGGCGGCAAGTCCCCGAACATTGTCTTTGCCGACGCCGACGTGGCCAATGCCTCCATGGGGGTCGTAGCCGGCATCTTCGCAGCGGCCGGCCAGACCTGCATAGCCGGAAGCCGCGTGTTCGCCCACAAGTCCGTCTACGACGAGCTTCTTGAGCGTGTCGCCAACCGTGCCCGCAGCATCGTCATCGGCGACCCGCTGTTGGACGCCACTGAACTCGGGCCGCTGGCCTTCCAAGACCAGCGGGACAAGGTCGCCAGTTACGTGACCCTCGGCATTTCCGAAGGTGCCACCGTTCTGACCGGCGGCGGCCGGCCCGATACCGGCCTCAGCGGCTACTTCTTCGAACCCACGGTGCTCACCGACGTGGACAATTCCATGCGCGTGGTCAGGGAGGAGATCTTCGGCCCGGTCGCTGCGATCATGCCATTTGAAACCGAGGAAGAAGTACTCCGCCTGGCAAACGACACCAGCTACGGACTGGCCGCCGGAATCTGGACCACCAACCTCGCCCGGGCCCACCGGATGGCAAGCCGGCTCGAAGCCGGCACCGTCTGGGTCAACACCTACCGCACCATGTCTCCCCAATCACCCCGGGAAGGCTTCAAGACCAGCGGGGTCGGCGTCGAACACGGAATGGAAAGCATCCGGGAATACACCAGACTCAAGAGCGTCTGGATCAACACGGACGAATCTCCCCTTGCCGATCCCTTCGTCATGAGGAGCTAAGGGACGTAATGCCTCTTATCGAAGTCTCCATCGCCCGGGGCCGAACCCCCGAGCAGCTCCGCTCGCTCATCAGCGAGCTTCACCGTGCCGCCGAAAGCTCAGTGGGCGCGGCACCCGAAAACACCACCGTCCTAATCCGTGAAATCGAGCATGAACTGTGGTCTCGCGGTAACCAAACCATCGCCGAACGCAACGCAGAAGCCCAGCAAGCGGCACCCATCCAGGCAGTGGCGGCGAACATCGCCCCAGATCGAAGGAGTCACTAATGCGCTTTTCCCTCTTCGCCCACATGGAGCGCTGGGACGAGACCGTCTCACACCAAGAATGCTTCGAGAACCTGACGGAGCTCACCCTCATCGCGGAGGCCGGAGGCTTCAGCACCGTCTGGATTGGTGAGCACCATTCAATGGAGTACACCATCTCGCCCAGCCCCATGCCCCAGCTCGCATACCTCGCGGCGCGCACGTCGCGTATCCGCCTGGGCGCCGGAACGATCATCGCACCCTTCTGGAACCCACTCCGGGTAGCCGGCGAAACGGCGCTCCTTGACGTCATCAGCAACGGCCGGATGGAAGTCGGACTGGCACGTGGCGCCTACCAGTTCGAGTTCGACCGTCTCATGGGCGGCATGTCCGCCGTCGATGGCGGCAAGCACCTGCGCGAGCTCGTCCCGGCCGTGCGCGCGCTCTGGGAAGGGGACTACGCCCACGAGGGCGAGGTCTGGCAGTTCCCGACGTCGACCAGCGTCCCCAAGCCCGTGCAGAAGCCGACCCCGCCCATGTGGATCGCCGCCCGCGACATCTCCTCACACGAGTTCGCGGTCGCAAACGGCTGCAACGTGATGGTCACGCCTCTCATGAAGGGCGACGAGGAGGTCGAAGACCTGGCCCGCAAATTCGACTCCGCTGTGGAGAACAACCCCGGCGTCCCCCGCCCGGACCTCATGGTGCTCCGCCATACCCACGTTCACCCTGCAGACGAGCCCGAGGGATGGCGGCGCCCGGCCGAGGGCATACAAAAGTTCTACAGGACCTTTGACGCCTGGTTCGGAAACAAAACCACCCCGAAGAACGGTTTCCTCGAGCCCAGCCCTGCAGAGAAATTCGCCGACCGCACGGAGTTCACGCCCGAGTCCCTTCATCAGACGGCGATGATCGGGACGCCTGACGAGATCATCGAGCGGATCCGCCACTACGAGGCACTCGGTGTCGACGAGTTCAGCCTCTGGTCGGATAACAGCCTCACCCATGAGGAGAAGAAACGCTCGCTCGAGCTCTTCATCGAACACGTCATGCCGGCCTTCCAGGAGCAGCCTGTATCCGCGGCACGTTGATATCCGCTGGCGGCTGAATCAGGACAACACGCCAGTACCGCAAGCCGGGACGTGCAGCCTCGAGGGAAACCTTCGTCGAGCGCGCATGCGACCTGTAACGCAGTCAGCGAGCTCTTGAACGTCTCGGGGTCGCCGTAAGCATCGAAAGCTTATGGCGACCCCTGCTGTTAAGCAGCGGAATCATGGCCAGTGGAACGCCGCCATCCAAGCGCGGACCCTTCATCCGCGGCGCCACCACGGATGCACGCATCGCCTCCTGAATCCTGCGAATTGGCAGGACCGGGATACGCCAGACGGTAAGTAAGGGCTATTATTTGGCCGCGATGGCCAGGAATCTGATCGGCAGGTCCAAGAGCTCTAAGGGGCCGTGGGGGCCTTCGCCGTCGAGGAGCAGCGAGTCGCCTGCCTCCATGGTGTATTCGTAGGCTCCGTGGCCGTAAATCATCTTTCCGGTGAGCATGTAGATGAATTCGGTGCCCGGGTGCTGGAACAGGGGGAAGACGTCGGAGGCGTTCGTCAGTGTGACGAGTGTCGGTTCGAGGGCGTCGGTGCGTCCTTTCAGGGTCCCAAGCACCCGGTATTCGTGCCCGTGTTGTGTTCCGCTGCGCACGGTCAGGCTGCCCTGGCCGTTTTTGGTGAACGTCGCATCGCGGTCGGTGTCGGCGCCCCGGAACAAGGCCGTGACCGGAATCTTTAGGCCGTCGGCCAGGCGCTGCAGTGTGGTCAGCGAGCACGAGGTGCTGGCCGACTCGATTTTGGAGATCATCGCTTTGGACAGCCCCGTCCGGGCCGCGAGTTCGGCGGCCGACAGCCCGTGGGCTGTCCGGTAGCGTCGGAGCTGCCCGGCAATGATGCGTTCCAGTTTGCCCGCCGCATCCTCTGCCGGTGCCTCTACCGGAACGTCCGTTTCTCCGCCAGTCTGATTGGTCACCCAGCCATCATAGGCTTCAGCCACGGCTTCTATCCGATCACTCGGGCCTCTCCCAGCAGGCCCGCGAGAACGTCTGCCAGGGCGCCGGCACCGGCCTCGGCATCGTGGTCCTCCACCAGTTCCTCCGGCGAATGCGAGATCCCGGTCGGGTTCCGTACGAACAGCATGGCGGTGGGGATGTGACCGGCGAGCACTCCCGCGTCGTGGCCGGCGCCGGTGTCCAGGACGGGCGCTTCGGGAAGCAGCGCCTGCAGCCGGTCACGCAGACCGGTGTCGAAGTGCACGGTGGGGCTCAGTGATTCGGTGCCGAAGCTGACGGTGCACCCTTCCTCGGCGGCGATGACCTGGGCGTTGAGGTGGATGGACTCGACCAGGGCAGCGGTCACCTCGTCCCGCGGGTGCCGGAGATCAAGCCACAGGTCCACCCGGGAGGCGATGACGTTGGTGCCGCCAGGGACGGGCTGGAGCCGACCGACAGTGGCGCGTGCGTCCCGGTACTTCGAAGCCGTGTCGCGGATGCCGATCATGATCTTGGCCGCGGCGATCATCGGGTCTTTCCGGTCGTTCATGAGGGTGGTTCCGGCGTGGTTTCCCTGCCCGTGCACTGACAGCTTCCACCGGCCGTGGCCCAGGATGGAGGATCCGATGGCCACCGGCCGGTCCAGATCAACCAGGCCCCTGCCCTGTTCGACGTGCAGTTCAACGAACACACCCAACTGTTGGAGGGTCGTGCGGTCGGCGCCGATGAACCGGGGGTCCTGTCCGTTGGCGGCGGCCACGTCGGCGTAGGTGTTGCCGTCTGTGTCTTTGAGGTTGCGGGCTGTGTCGGGGTCCAAGGCGCCGGTGAGCAGGCGCGAACCCAGACATGCGACGCCAAAGCGGGAACCTTCCTCTTCGGGGAAGACCGCGATGGCCAGGGGCCTGCGGGGTCGGATGCCCTGTTGTTTCAGGATGTCGACGGCCACCAGTGCGGAAGCAACACCCAGGGGGCCGTCGTATTCACCTCCGCCGGGGACGGAGTCGAGGTGGCTTCCCGTGACGACGGCGTCGCTGCGTATGCCGGTGGCGGTGTCCCACCAGGCCCAGATGATGCCGTTGGTGTCGGTGGTGACGTCCAGTCCGCGTCTGCTGGCCTGCTCGATGAACCAGCTTCGCAGTTCGGTTTCGGCGTTCGAGAAGACCGGGCGTGAGTATCCGCCGCGGAAGGTGTCGGTCCCGATGCCGGAGATGTCCCTCATGAGGCCGGTGACGGTGTCGGTTGCCGGTTTGGTCGCTGGGGAGGTCACTGGCTGGTCCGTTTCTGTAGGTGATTTTCGTGCCGGGTCAGTAGGTGCTGACCGGCTCGTCGGTGCTGACCGGTTAGTTGGCGCTGATTCGGGCGGTTGCCGGGCGGAACCGGGCAGGGATGTCGCCGGTTCCGGTGGCGAGGTCGGCCGCCCATTGCCCGATCAGGGGCGCGAACTTCGCACCGTGCCCCGAGCACGGGGAGAGGACGGTCAGGCCGTCGGCCCGGTCGATGAGGAAGTCCTCGGTCGGGGTGTTGGTGAACAGGCACGTGGTCTCGGCATACGGCTCAGGGTCAAGTCCGGGGAGGTACTTCTGCACGTAGTCCACCACACGACGCCGGTTGTCCGGGTCCACGGTGCCGGTTTGGGCGACGGCGGAGGGGATGAACTTTCCGCCGTTGTATTCGGCGACCTTCTGCCCGGCGAAACCGGCGTCCCGCCCTCCGGGTAGGCCGTAGGTCTGGATGGCCGCGCTCTTGTGGATGAAGGTCGGCCACGGCTCGTCGTTCCGGTAGCGGAAGTGGTACGCCTGCTCCTGCCGGACGGTGATCTCGGGCAGTCCTGCGAGGAACCCGTCCGGTAGCCCGAGCCGTCCCAGCAGCCCTGGGAGCCAGCCGCCGGCGCTGACGATGACGTTTCCGGCGTCGATCTCCTCCCCTGCTGCGGAACTCACGCGGTAGCCCGATTCCCGCTTCTCCACGCCGGCAACGTCCCAGCCGGTCAGCAGCGTGGCGCCATGTTTCACGGCCTCGTCGATCATCGCGGTGACAGAGCGTTCGGCGTCGATGACGCCGGCACCGGGGTGCCAGAGTACGGAGGTGTCAAAGAAGAACTGTGGCCAGCGGGACCTTGCGTCGGCTGCGCTGAGGAGTTCGTGCTCCACGCCGGCGCCGTCGAGGACCCGGGCCAGGTGCTCCGGCTGCCGTTCGGGTCCGTAGTCCACGGCGCCGAAGGGCGTGATCAGTTCCAGCCCGCCGGCCCGGTCGAGTTCGTCCCACAGGGCCTTGGACTCGATCACGGCCCGGGTGTAGAAGTCGTCCGGGTAGGCGTAGCGGAAGATCCGGGCGGACCCGTGGGAGCTGCCGTCGTGACTGGCCGGGACGGTGCGTTCCAGGATGGTCACGTCGTGGCCGCGGGCGGCCAGCTGCCAGGCGGTGGCGGCGCCGGCCAGTCCGGCGCCGATCACAACGTATTCGGCTGATTGGGTCATTACTTCGCTCCGGGGATCCAGCTGGTGCCGGCCAGCGGTACCCGGGCCATGGCGGAGGCTTCGATGGTGAGGGCCACGAGGTCTTCCGGTTCAAGGTTGTGCAGGTGGGACTTTCCGCAGGCGCGGGCGATGGTCTGGGCCTCCATGGTCAGGACGCGGAGGTAATTGGCCAGGCGGCGGCCGCCGGCGACCGGGTCCAGGCGGGAGGAGAGTTCGGGGTCCTGGGTGGTGATGCCGGCAGGGTCGCGGCCGTCCTGGAAGTCATCGTAGAAGCCCGCGGCCGAGCCGAGCGCGGCGTATTCGGCGGCGTAGCGGGGATCGTTGTCACCCAGGGCGATGAGCGCGGCGGTGCCGATGGCGACGGCGTCGGCACCCAGTGCCATGGCCTTGGCGACGTCGGCGCCGGTGCGGATGCCGCCGGAGACGATCAGCTGGACCTTCCGGTGCACCCCGAGTTCCTGGAGGGCTTGGACGGCCTGCGGGATGGCGGCCAGGGTGGGGATGCCGACGTTTTCGATGAAGACCTGCTGCGTGGCGGCGGTGCCGCCCTGCATGCCGTCGACGACGACGACGTCGGCTCCGGCCTTCACGGCCAGAGCGGTGTCGTAGTAGGGGCGGGAGGCGCCGATCTTGACGTAGATGGGGGTTTTCCAGTCGGTGATTTCGCGCAGTTCGCCGATCTTGATTTCGAGGTCGTCCGGGCCGGTCCAGTCCGGGTGGCGGCTGGCGGAGCGCTGGTCGATCCCGACCGGCAGGGTGCGCATTCCGGCGACGCGTTCGGTGATTTTCTGTCCCAGCAGCATGCCGCCGCCGCCGGGCTTGGCGCCCTGGCCGAGCACGATTTCGATGGCGTCGGCCTTCCGGAGGTCGTCCGGGTTCATGCCGTAGCGGGACGGCAGGTACTGGTAGACGAGGTGCTTGGACTGGCCGCGCTCCTCGGGGGTCATGCCGCCGTCGCCGGTGGTGGTGGAGGTTCCTACCTCGCTGGCGCCGCGGCCCAGGGCTTCCTTGGCGTTGGCTGACAGGGCGCCGAAGCTCATGCCGGCGATGGTCACCGGGGTCTGCAGGTGCAGCGGCCGACTTGCGTGGCGGTCGCCGAGGATGACGTCGGTGTCGCACTTTTCGCGATAGCCCTCGAGCGGGTAACGGGACATGGAGGCGCCGAGGAACAGCAGGTCATCGAAGTGCGGGACTTTGCGTTTGGCGCCCCAGCCGCGGATGTCGTAGACCCCGGTGGCGGCTGCGCGCTGGATGTCTGCGATGGTCGCACGGTCGAAGGTTGCTGATTCGCGCAGGCCGAGCTCTTCGGTGTGCTGCGCGGGAAGAACGGCCGGGGATTCCTGGGGCAGTGAGGTGACGGTCATGGGAGTGTCCTTAGTACGACGTCGAGTTGTGGACGCTGAAGTGGTAGAGGTTCCGGGCCGATCCGTAGCGTTTGAAGTCCGCCGCGTCTTCGGTGCGGCCGGCTGCGGCGAGCAGGCCGGCGAGTTCCTGGAGGTGTTCGGCTTTCATCGGCTTTTCGATGCAGTCCGCCCCCAGGGATGCCACGGTCCCCTTGACGTAGATCCGGGCCTCGTAGATCGAGTCGCCGAGGGCGTCCCCGGCATCGCCGCAGACCACCAGCCGGCCGGCCTGGGCCATGAAGGCTGACATGTGGCCGATGTTCCCGCCGACCACGATGTCCACGCCTTTCATGGAGATCCCGCAGCGGGCGCCGGCGTTGCCGTCGATGACCACGAGTCCGCCGTGACCGGTGGCTGCGGCCGACTGGGAGGCATCCCCTCTCACCTGGACCCTGCCGGACATGATGTTCTCCGCGAGACCCACGCCGGCGTTCCCGGTGATGGTGACCTCGCCCTTTTGGTGCATGCCGGCCGCGTAGTACCCGGCATGGCCTTCAACGGTGACGCTGATGTCGGCGTCGATCCCGACGGCAAGGCTGTGTTTCCCGCCCGGGTTGGTGACGGTCCAGGACTGGCCGTCCGTGGCATTGTGAAGGGCCTGGTTCAAGTCCCGGACCAGGCTGTCGGCCAGGTCAACAGCGATGGTGCTGTCGGCTGCGTCTTCCCTGCGGGCGGTGTATTCGTGCGCTGGGGTTTCGATCAGAGTGACCATGTGTAGACCTTTCCGGGTTCCGGTTCAAAAATGCGGGCTGTCTCGATGCCGGGCAGGGCTGCCAGGGCACGGTACTCGGAGGCCATCGCCACGTAGTCGTCCGTTTCGGCGATGATGGCGGGCTTGCAGGCGATCGGGTCGCGGACCACGGCCATGCTGTCGGCGGTGGTGACGACCAGGGTGTAGAAGCCGTCGAAGACCTTGCCCAGGTTGGTGAGGGCCGTTTCCAGGTCGTCGCCCTGCCGAAGTCGGGAGGCGATGTAGCGGGCGCCGACCTCGGTGTCGTTGTCGGAGTCGAAGACCACGCCTTCACGCAGCAGATTCCGGCGGATGGTGGCGTGGTTGGAGAACGAGCCGTTGTGGACCAGGCAGAGGTCGTCGGCAACGGAGAAGGGGTGGGAACCGCCGGCGGTCACGGCGGATTCGGTGGCCATGCGGGTGTGGGAGAGGCCCTGGCTTCCGGCCATCGCCGCGAGGCCGTGCTCGGCGGCGATGTCCATCGGGTGGCCCACGCTCTTCATGACGGCCACGTGCTCGCCGCGGCCGATGATGGTGGAGCCCGGGAGGGTTTCGCTGACGGCCTTGACCAGCAGCTCAGTCCCGACGGCGGCGCTCACCAGGGTGGTGTCCCCGACCACCCTGACGGCGGTGGCGGCGGAGGCGGGCAGCAGGTTTTCCAGCGCCGCGCTAATGGCATTCACAGGCATGCCCTGGTCCTTGCCCAGGAGGCTAAGCGTGGAGGTGCCTTGGGCGACGAGCCCGGGAGTGTCGTAGACGGCCAGGCCGGCGGAGTCCGGTCCGCGGTCCACGATCTGGCACATCATGGAGGACAGGAGGCTGCCCATCTGGTGGTGCAGCGAAGGGTTGCGCAGCTGCAGCGCGGCGATTCCACACATAGTGTGTCCTTTACTTGGTGGTTGGTCAGATTGAGGTCAGGTAGGTGCGGATTTCCCAGTCGCTGACCTGGTTGTGCCAGCTCAGGAACTCCTCTTCCTTGGCATCGGCGTAGTATCTGCCGATCTGCTGATCGCCGCTGAGGCTGGCGAGGATCACCGGGTCGCGGCGCAGGGCCTCGACGGCGTGCAGGAGCGTCGCGGGCAGGAAATGGGCCTCGGGCCCGGCTTCGCCCGGGCCGGACGGGGATCCGGGATCGGTTCCGCTGGCGACGCCGTCCAGGCCGGCCTCGACCGCCGTGGCGATGGCGAGGTAGGGGTTGGCGGAGCCGTCCCCGGAGCGGAGTTCGATCCGCTTGTCGTCCGGGACGCGGATCATGTGTGTGCGGTCGTTGCCGCCGAAGGAAGCCCTCCGCGGGGACCACGTGGCGCCGGAGGAGCTCGTGGTCGCACCCGAGCGCTTATAGGAGTTGACGGTGGGAGCGAGGAATGCCTGGAGGGCCGGGGCGTGGTTGAGGATTCCGCCGATGAACGAATAAGCGAGCTCCGAGAGCCCCAGACCGCGTTCGCCGTCGTCCCCGGGGAACAGCGCCTCGGCGCCGGACCACAGGGACAGGTGGAAGTGCAGGCCCGTCCCGGTCCGGTCCGTGAAGGGCTTGGGCATGAACGTGGCGGTCATGCCGCGCTGTTCGGCGAGAATGTTCAGGATGTAGCGCAGGGTGACGACGCGGTCGGCCGTGGTGAGGGCATCGGCGTAGTTGAAGTTCTGTTCAAACTGCCCGGCGGCGTCCTCGTGATCGTTGGCGTAGTTGCCCCAGCCCAGCCCGTTCATCGCCTCGGAGATGGACGTCAGGTGGTCGTACATGCGGGTGACGCCGCGGGCGTCGTAGCAGGGGTGGGGTGAATCGTCTCTGGCATCGGCGGTGGTCAGGGAGCCGTCGGGGTTCTTGTTGACCAGGAAGTACTCAACTTCGGCACCCACCTTGGCCTGCATGCCTTGCTCCGCCAACCGGGCGAGCGTGTTCTTCAGGATCACCCTCGGGGCAAAGGGCCAAGGAGTGCCGTCCACGTGCGGGTCGCAGTGGATGATCGCCAGTCCCTCCTTGATGAAGGGCACGGGCGTGAAGGATGTGAGGTCGGGAACCGCGATGAGGTCGGAGTCCTGCGGCTTCTGCCCGATCAGCCCCGCCGCGTAACCGGCAAAGCCCATCGCACCGGCCTCGAGCTCGTCCGCGGCTTCGACCGGAACCAGCTTCGCGCACGGTTTGCCGGTCATATCCACGAACGTCGCCAACAGGAACCGCACGTCATGGGCCTTCGCGATGTCCGCAAGGGAAATCTGTCGGGCTTCGGCCGGCAGCCCGGCGTTTGATAGCGCTGACGGGCTTGGTACTTCAGGGGTTGCGACACTGGTCATCGGAACTGTCCTGTTCAATTGGTGTTACCTACGGGGAAACGTTGTTGAACCACAGTAGTCAAAGTGATGTTACAGGCGTGCTCCCCGAGCGTTAAATCCACGTGTCACGATCCGGCGGCGAACGCAACAGATATTTAACGCGCATGAAACCCACCATCGTTCACTGGCATGAATCATGGTTTCATCCCACGGTTACGTTGAGCGCCTCCGTTTCTGGCGGATATTGACTTCCACCCCTTCTTGATTGGAGTTCCATGAATTCTGGAGACGTCGCCTGGATCCTCGCCGCGAGTGCACTGCTGTGCATCATGATCCCCGGCCTTGCACTGTTCTACGGCGGCATGGTCGGCTCCCGCAGAATCCTGAACATGATGATGATGTGCTTCGGAGGCATGAGCATCGTCGCGGTCCTGTGGGCGGTGTTCGGCTACTCCATGGTCTTCGGCAATTCCATCGCCGGCGCTGGACTCCTCGGTGACGTCACCGAGTACTTCGGCATGGAGCAATTACTGGCCGAGGACCCGAACGCGCCCATACCCGCCGCACTGTTCGCTGCCTTCCAGCTGTTCTTTGCCGGCATCACCACCGCCATCATCGCCGGGGCAGCCGCCGGACGCATGAAATTCGGCGCATGGATGACCTTCGCCGCCCTCTGGGCCACCCTGGTCTACTTCCCCGTCGCCCACTGGGTATTCGCATTCAGCTCGGCCGACGGCTCAGTGACCGGCGGCTGGATCGTCAACAGCCTCAAGGCCGTCGACTTCGCCGGTGGAACGGCCGTTCACATGAATGCAGGCGTCGCAGCCCTCGCCCTCGCCCTGGTCCTGGGACGCAGCGCAGGCTGGCCCAAGAGCGAACACACCAAACCCCACAGCCGGCCGCTGGTACTGGTCGGCGCGGGACTGTTGTGGGCCGGCTGGTTCGGCTTCAACGCAGGATCGGCGCTCACCGCCGGGCAGTCCGCCTCCGTGGTGTTCCTGAACACCGCCGTCGCCGCATGCGCCGGCCTCCTGGCGTGGGCCATGGTGGAACGCATCCGGCTGGGCAGCGCCAGCAGCATGGGCGCCGCCTCCGGCCTGATCTCGGCCCTCGTCGCCATCACGCCCGCGTGCGGCGCCGTCAGCCCCCTCGGCGCGCTCGCCATCGGCGTGATCGCCGGCGCCGTCTGTTCCCTGGCCATCGAACTGAAGTTCCGCATGGGCTTCGACGACTCCCTCGACGTCGTCGGTGTCCACCTGGTCGGCGGCATCCTCGGCACCCTCCTGATCGGCCTCTTCGCCACCGACGCCGCACCCAACAAGGTCAACGGGCTGTTCTACGGCGGAGGCTTCGAACTCCTCGGAATCCAGACCGTCGCCACCCTGGCCGTACTCGCCTACTCCTTCGTCGTGACATGGGTCATCGCCAAGCTCCTCAACGTCACCATGGGCCTGCGCGTCCATGAAGCCGATGAACTGCGCGGCATCGACATCGCCGCCCACTCGGAGGCCGCCTACCTCAGCGACGAAGAACCCGTGGAACTCGGCTCCCCGAGCCGTGCATAAAGCGTCAGAAGAAAGCTCGCGCCTTCTCGTGCCCAAGCGCTCCATCGTCCGCACCCCCCGCCTGCACCGCATCCCCTGGAAGAACGGGGGCGGCACCACCCGGGAAGTCGCAGTCTTCCCGGGTGGTGCAGGCCCGGACACGTTCCGGTGGAGACTCAGCCTGGCCGACATCGTCAAAGACGCAGCCTTCTCAAACTTCCGCGGCACCGACCGGCACTTCCTCCTTGCAACTCCCGGCAACCTCAGCATGGTTGTCGACGGGGCACGCCGCACCGCCGCCTACGGCCGAACCGAAGCCTTCCCGGGAGAAGCGGACGTATCAGTCAAGTTGTCCTCGGGACCAACTTCCGTCATTAACCTCATCACCGCGCGGGCTGACTGCACCGGGGACGTCTCGGTGGACCGCCTTGACGGGCCGTTGATCCCCCAACCGTATGCCGTCGCCTGGGCCCTCCTCGACGGAACCGCATGGGATGACAGCGGAGAACAGCTGGAACCCCTTGATTTTCTAATGTGCGGCCCAGGAGCGGAAGGAATTCACTTCAACGAAGCCCTGATGGCCACCCTCTTTGTTCTTCCCAGAGACAAGGGCGGGGAACAGGCGTGACGAGACACTCCGCTTCATAGAGGAGCCAAGCAGCTGCCGGCGCACCGGCCCATGTTAGCAACGCCAGAGGACGGCGGCAGGAGTTACCTCCCGCCGCCGTCCTCTGGTGTTCAGCCGCTTGGCCGCGTCGCCGCCCCTAGAGCCGGGCGCGCAGTCCCGCGATGATCACTTCGAGCCCGAAGTTAAAGGCGTCTTCTCCCCGCTGCCGGGGTGGTCCGGCATGTTCGAGCGCGCGTGTGAGCGCCGGGAACCCCTCGCCCGACGGCGCCCACACGACGTCGGGCGCGGCCAGATCAAGGGCCGCGCCGAGGGCGAAGCTGTCGATGGTCGTGATGGCCGAGACGACGTCCTTTCCCTCAAAGCCAGCGCCCTCCAGCGCCAGGGCCAGATCCTCATACAGGCCGATGACCTTGGCGTCCTGCACAGTCTGCAGGACCATCAGCGGGGCCAGCCTGGGATGCCGGGCGAACGCGTCACGGTAGGCGCGGATCACTACACGGAGGGTGTCTTCCCAGCTCAGCCCCTGAAGTGCGGGATATGGGGTCTCGCTGATGATACGCCGGCGCATCAGCTCAAGGATCTCCTCCCGTCCGCTGACGTGGTTGTAGATCGATGACTGGCTGACTCCGATGCGCCGCGCCAACTTCGGCAGGCTGAAGTCGCCGGTCTCATCGACCAGTTCGAGGCTGGCGGTTACGAGTCCGTCGATGGATATCAGCGGAGCGAGCGGGCGGCCCATGGGGATTCTCCAATCAGTGGCTCCTAAGAACCTACACAATTTTTTGGGACTCAGTATTGTGCGCCGGGTCACAGGGACCCATAATAAACGAAAGGCTATCGTTTATGAGAGCTCCTGCCCCCTCCAAAGGAACCCCCACATGTCCGACACCCAAACACAGCCGTCCAAGACGGCGGCCGAGAACGGCCTCAAACGCAATGCCATTGGCACAGGCGGCATCGCCTTCCTGGTCATTTCCGCGGCCGCCCCGCTAACCGTGATGGCCGGCGTCGCTCCGGTTGCCATTGCGACCGGCGGTATCGGTGCCCCCGCCGGCTATCTGATCGCCGGCGCGGTCCTCACGATCTTTGCCATCGGCTTCATGGCGATGACCCGGCACGTCAAGGCTGCCGGAGGCTTTTACACCTACATTTCACTGGCCATGGGCAAGACGGTAGGTCTGGCCTCCGCCGTGCTGGCGATTGTCTCGTACAACTGCCTGCAGATCGGCGTTTACGGGCTCTTTGCGGTGCAGACCCAGTCCATGCTTCATTTCATCTTCGGTCTCGACGTCCCTTGGCCGGTCGTGGCGCTGAGCGCCGTGGCCGCCGTGTGGTTCCTCGGTTACCGCGGCATTGATGTCGGCGCCAAGGTGCTCGGGGTCCTGCTGGTCGCCGAAACCGCCATCCTCGCAGTGATGGGCGCGGGCATCCTCTCGCACGGGGGTGCCCACGGGATCAGCGGCTCCTCCTTCACCCCGGAGAATGCCTTCAACCCTGGAGTACTGGCAATTCTGGGCATCTGCTTCGCCGCGTTCATGGGGTTCGAGTCCACCGTTCTGTACCGGCGGGAGGCGCGGAATCCGGACAAATCCGTCCCCCGGGCGACCTTCATCGCTGTGGGCTTCATGTCCGTCTTCTACGCCTTCATTGTGTGGACCGTGGTCCAGGCGTACGGTGACGGCGACGTGGTCCAGGCGGCGGGACAGCTTTCCAACGGAATGTTCTTCGCGACCATCAACCAGTACGTCGGCCCATGGGCCGAGGTGGTCATGTACGTCCTGATTGTCACCAGCGTCTATGCCTCCCAGCTGGCGTTCCACAACGCCATCAACCGCTACGTCTACATGCTGGCCCGCGACGGCGTCCTGCCGGCGTTCCTGGGCAGGACCCACTCCAAATACAAGTCCCCGCACCGTGCCGGCCAACTGCAGTCCCTGCTCGCCGCCGTCGTGATCATTGTCTGTGCAGTCCTCGGCGCAGACCCGTACCAGCAGCTGTTGATCTGGGTAAACACGCCCGGCATCTTTGGCATCGTCGGGCTGCAGGGCCTGGTCTCCGTGGCCGCCTTCATCTACCTTCGCCGGAACCCCGCGGCGGTAACGAACCGCCTGGTCGTTCCGCTGAGTATCGCCTCCGCCGTGCTGCTCTTCGCCGTCGTCGCCATGATCGCGGTCAACATCGAGCTGCTAACCTTCGCCGACACCCTGACCAACACCATTATTTTGCTGGTCACTCCTGCCGTCTTCCTGGCGGGACTCCTCACCGCCCGCAGGCTGCGCACCCGGCGGCCCGCGACCTTCGAACGCATAGGAAGTTTTGAAATCCATGAATCCTGATCTGATCCTGCTCGCCGACACCGTCCACACGCTGGACGGCACGCCGGAACCGGTGCAGGCGGTGGCCGTAGAGGACGGCCTGATTGCCGCCGTCGGCAGCCGCACCGACGCCACGGACTGGCGGACGGCCGGGACCCAGGTGCTTGACCTGGGTGCTGCCACGCTGACGCCAGGGCTGGTGGACAGCCATATCCATCCGGTCCTTGGCCTCGATATGACCGGCGGCCGGGATCTCTCCGGCGCCCGGACCCTCACCGAGGTGCGCCAACTATTGCACGCTGAGGCCGCCGCCGCCGCACCGGGCGGATGGGTGCGGGGTTGGGGGCTAGACCCCAACCTCTTCGGCTCATCGCGCGTGCACCGGGAGGCTGTCGACGACGTCGTCGCCGGACGCCCCACCCTGATTCGGCTCTTCGACGGGCACTCGGCGCTGGCCAGCGTCCGCGCCCTGGAGCTTGCCGGCGTCACCGGCCCGCGAGTCTTTGAACAGGCCGCCGAAGTAGTCTGCGACGACGACGGGGTGCCGACGGGACTGCTGCTGGAGGCGGCGGCCGTAGACCTTGTGGAGCGGCACGCGCCGACGGAGCCGTTCGCAACCCGGAAATCCCGGCTGGCGGAACTGCTCCGCCGTTTTGCCCGCTCGGGGCTCACCGGCGGACACGTCATGGACCTCGGCGCGGGATCGCTCGAACTCTACCGCGCGCTGGAGAACGACGGCGACCTGCCGCTGCGGCTGCGCTGCGCCGCCTGGTGCATGCCCGGAAGCGGAGAGACGGAGTGGGCGGAACTTGCGATGATGCTCCGGGAGGGCGGCCGCCGCTGGTCGGTGGATGCCATCAAGCTCTTCGTGGACGGAACCATTGACAACGGCACGGCCTGGCTCTTCGAACCCGACTCCTACGGCCAATCCACCGCACCCTTCTGGCCGCGCCCGCAGGAGTATGCCGAAGCAGTCCGATACTTCGCCGGTCGCGGCATTCCGACTGCGACCCACGCGATCGGGGATGCCGGCGTGGCACACGTGCTCGACGCCCTGGAATCGCTGCCTTCCTCGACTCCCGCGACGGTCCACCGGGTGGAGCACATTGAATCCATCCCGGACAACCTGATCAAGCGGTTCGCCCGACTGGACGTCGTGGCGAGCATGCAGCCGACTCACTGCACCCACTACTCACGGGCGGACCACAGCGACAACTGGTCCACGCGGCTGGGCAGGGAGCGGGCCGACCGCGCCTGGCGCTGCCAGGACCTGCGCAAGGAGGGAGTGACGCTGGCCCTGGGGTCGGACTGGCCCATCGCACCGTTCGAGCCGTTGCCGATCATGGCCGACGCCCGTTTGCGACGGCGTGCCGGCCAGCCGGACGAGTCGCCCATCGGGCCAGGCCAGGCGCTCACAGCCCTCCAGGCCCTGGAGGGCTACACCTCGCACGCCGCGCGCGCGGCGGGCCTATTCCACAGCACCGGATCGATATCGGTCGGCAAACGCGCAGACGTCACTGCCTTTGAACGCGATCCGCTAACAGCAGACCCCGATGACTTGGCCGGCAGCAACATCCTGGGCACGGTCGTGGACGGAGATATCCAATTCATGCTCGACCGGGTGGAATAGCACAGCGGCTGTAAGCACCACGGCGGGTGGAATGCTCAACCACGGGCTTTTCCACCCGCCCTATCGAGTCGCGCGGCATATTTGTTCACACTCCTCTCACCCGGTTGACAGCCTCACAGCCTTGAGCCAATAATGAACGTCATTCATTTATTTGCACGCTCCTCTTCCGCCTGCACCAGCAAGCGGCGTCGCAGGCCCGCCGTCAGGGCGTTAGCCCCACTGGGGATGGTGCGCTGGCCGCAAGAAACACGTCCGGGCCCGGAAGCGGACGTCATCGTGCGCGGACTTGCACCGCACCAACACATTCCTCGAAGAAAGGCGACATCATGAGCGACGATCACGACTGGAGCAACCTGGTCGGCCGGCCGGTGGAGGTATGGAAGGACGGGCATCTCATCCGAACCGGCTATGTGGACGACGTCGCCCAGGCTGCAGGCGCCCTATGGCTCGCAGGCCACGGTGCGGACAGGCGGGCGCTCTATCAAAAGGCAGACGGCTATTCCGCCAAGCCGGTATGCGAGGCGGCGCCGTGAATCTCTTGGCCGGTGCCGAAACCGTGCAGAGTATTGAGGTCCTCGCCCAGGACCGGGAGTCGATGGACCGCGGCCTCAATGCCGCAGTGGAACTGATGACGGAAGTCGCTGTCGGGCTCGCCACCCATGGCATCCTTGTGAGCCGCCTTGACGACAGGCTTTTCCGCGTCGGGTTGAGCGAGCTTGTCCCCTTCGGCTACACGGAACAGCGCGACTGCCGACCGTGATTCCCTGCCGTCCGCACCGCCCCGAAGGCGGTGGCGTGCGGTCCCTAATCAGGCGGCCGCCGCGGCTGAGGCAGAAAGGCATCAGCCCTGGGAAGAACCCAGCTGCTGCAGCGAACCGCGCGCCGCACCCACCATCCCTTCGACCGCGCGGGCCAGGTGGGTGCCGCGGTCATTGACGCCGTCCCAGCGCACCAACGCCTGGGCGTTCAGCCCGTCGATCATCCCCAGAATCTGCCAGGCGACAGATGCGGCGTCGGAGGTCTCGAACTCACCGGCCGCAATACCGGCCTCCACCACGTCTTGCAGCATGGCCTGCCAAGCGTCCATCTGATCGCGGACGCACACCGCCAAAGCCTCGTTGCGCCGGCCCATGGTCCAGGCATCCACCCAGACCGCCGTGACGTCCAGGCGACTGCTGTCCAGCAGCGTGTCTAAAAGGTAGGCAAGCTGCCCGCGGGCTGACGGCATCCCGTCCAGGGTTGCCTGCAATTCCGCTGCTTCCGCCGAGACGATGCCGGTGAAAGTGGACGCCACAAGGGCCTCAACATTGGGCTGGTAATGCGCCACCAGGCCGGAAGCCACCCCCACGCGGGCCGCCACATTGCGCAGGGTGATCGACCCGAGCCCCTGCTCGAGGGCGATAGTCCGGGCCGCCTCTGAAATCTCGCTGGCCCGTTCCCCTGGCGCCTTTCGGACGGCGCGTTTCCTCTGTGTGCTTGACATCACCTAACAGTCTAGAGTAATTTTCAACCTTATTGATCGATTGATCAATAACGGCTTGGCGTCGTGCCTATGCGCGCCCCTCATTGGGGAGGAGGCGTGCAGTGCCGACGCAAAAAGGACTAAGGAGCCCTTCTCATGGCGTGGAGAATGCCCGCTGAAACCGCACCTCACGATCGAACCTGGATGGCGTTCCCCCGCACCGGCCTGACCCTGGGCGACGACGCCGCTTCAGCCGAGGAGGCCTATGCGGCCTGGACGGCCGTCGCCCACGCGGTTGCCGAATTTGAGCCGGTCACCATGGTGGTGGATCCCAGCGAGCGGCAGCGGGCTGCCGACATGCTCGGCAGCGGCATAGAACAGCTTGAAGCCCCACTGGATGAGTTCTGGATGCGCGACGTCGGACCGACCTTCGTCGTCGACGACGAACGTCCCGGCGTCCTCGGCGCGGTGGACTGGGTCTTCAACGGCTGGGGTGCACCCAAGTGGTCCGAATGGGAGAAGAGCGCCGGGATGGCGCGCTTCGTGGCCGAAAAGTCCGGTGCTGAGCTCGTCAGCTCGCTGCTGGTCAACGAGGGCGGCGCCATGCACGTCGACGGCGAAGGCACCGTGCTCGTGACCGAAACCGTGCAGCTGGACCCGGGCCGGAACCCGTACGCGGACAAAGCCCGCGTCGAAGCAGAGCTGGCACGCACCATCGGCGCCCGCAAGACCGTCTGGGTGCCGCGCGGCCTGACCCGCGACTACGAGGATCTGGGCACCCGAGGCCACATCGACATGGTGGCCACCCTGCCCTCCCCCGGCCGGGTCCTGCTCCACACCCAGATGAATCCGGAGCATCCTGACTACGAGGTCAGCCGCACCCTGCAAGCGTTTTTCGAAACCCAGACGGACGCCGCAGGCAGGCCGTTCCGGATCCTCCCGCTGCCGGCCCCGCAGACACTGCGCGACGAGGAAGGCTACGTGGACTGGAGCTATGTCAACCACCTTGTGGTCAACGGCGGCGTGATCGCCTGCGGCTATGGCGAAGACAGGGCGGACGCGATGGCCGCGGAAATCCTTGCGGAGGCATACCCGGGGCGCCGCGTGGTCACCGTGGACGCCCGCCCGATCCTGGCCCGCGGCGGGGGCATCCACTGCATCACCCAGCAGCAGCCCACGCTCGACGGGCCGGTGGCGTGATGGCGGGCTTCGACGTCGTCGAGGCGTCCATCGCCCAGTTGCGTGACGCCTTGGAGTCCGGCCGGGCCAGCAGTGAGGACCTTACCCGTTCCTACCTTGAGCGCATCGCAACCTACGACCACAACGGCATCACGCTGAACTCGCTCGTCGTCATGAACCCTGACGCCCTGGCGGATGCCAGTGCCTCTGACGAGCGCCGGGCCGGGGGCACGACGCTCGGGCCGCTGGACGGCATCCCGTACACGGCCAAGGACAGCTATCTGGTGAGGGGCCTTACCGCCGCAGCCGGTTCGCCTGCTTTCGAGCATCTCGTGGCACAGCGGGATGCGTTCACCATCGAACGTCTGCGGGCGGCAGGCGCGGTGCTCATAGGCCTCACAAACATGCCGCCCATGGCCAACGGCGGCATGCAACGCGGCGTCTACGGCCGCGCAGAGAGCCCCTACAACGCCGATTTCCTCACGGCGGCATTCGGCTCCGGCTCCTCCAACGGTTCTGGCACCGCGACGGCGGCGAGCTTCGCGGCGTTCGGCCTTGGGGAGGAGACGTGGTCCAGCGGGCGCGCGCCGGCGTCGAACAACGCGCTGTGCGCGTACACGCCCTCGCGAGGGGTCATTTCCGTCCGTGGCAACTGGCCGCTGGTGCCCACCATGGATGTGGTGGTGCCGCACACGCGCTCCATGGCAGACCTGCTCGAGGTGCTCGACGTGATCGTGGCCGACGACGCACAGACCCGCGGCGACTTCTGGAGGGTCCAGCCGTGGGTGGACATCCCGGCCGCCTCGGCGCTCCGCCCGTCCTCCTACCCTGCGCTGGCGCCGGCAGATGCCGACGACGCACGCTCGGTGTTGAAGGGCAGGCGGCTGGGCGTGCCGCGGATGTACGTCAACGCCGACCCCGACGCCGGCAGCAGCGAGAAGCCCGGCATCGGCGGGCCGACCGGCCAGCGCATCCACACCCGCGGCTCGGTGATGGAACTGTGGGAAGCGGCACGGCGCGATCTTGAGGCGGCCGGCGCCGAGGTTGTGCTGGTCGACTTTCCGGTGGTGTCCAACTATGAAGGAGACCGCCCCGGGGCACCCACGATCGCCACGCGCGGCCTGGTGAGCCCGGAATACCTGCAGCGGGAAATCCTGGATCTCTCGGCCTGGGCCTGGGAAGACTTCCTCGCAGCGAACGGCGACCCTGCCCTGAACACTTTGGCTGCGGTGGACGGCGCAACGATCTTCCCCCATCCGGACGGGGCGCTCCCGGACCGCTATGCCGGCTTTGATGACGACATCGCCAACTACCCTGGATACATCCGCAAGTACGGCGCCGCATCGTTGACGGACATCCCGCATCTCAAAGGTGGCCTGCAGGGCCTGGAGGAGACCCGCCGCGTGGACCTGGAGGCATGGATGGACAGACTCGGACTGGACGCCGTGCTGTTTCCCGCCGCCGCGGACGTCGGGCCCGCGGACATGGACGTCAACGAGGCCTCGGCGGATCTCGGCTGGCGCAACGGCGTCTGGGTCGCCAACGGCAACCTCGTGCCGCGCCATCTGGGCATCCCGACCGTCACTGTGCCCATGGGCACGATGGCCGACACCGGCATGCCCGTTGGCCTGACCCTCGCGGGCCGGGCCTACGATGACACCTCACTGCTGAGCCTGGCCGCCGCGTTTGAGGCAACGGGTTCCCGCCGGACAACTCCCCCACGGACGCCCCGGCTGACGTAAGCGAGACCGGACATATCCGGATTGAGTACTTGGCTGGCGCTCTATTCCGTCATGTGCGGCGCACCCAAAGCGTTGTAGCCGTGCGGGTTGTTCTTCTGCCAGCACCAGTGGTCCGCGCACATCTCATCAACAGTCCTCGTGGTGGACCAGCTCAGGTCCGCCAGGGCCGAGGCCGCGTCGGCCCAGAAGGCGGGGAGGTCGCCGGCGCGGCGTCCGGTGAGCTCGTAAGGGATCGGACGGCCCGCGGCCTTCTCGAAGGAGTGCAGGACCTCGAGCACGGAGGAGCCCTTGCCCGAGCCGAGGTTCCAGCGGAAGACGCCGGCCCGGCCCGCCACGTGGTCGAGCGCGGCGACGTGTCCTTCGGCCAGGTCCACCACGTGGATGTAGTCGCGCAGACAGGTGCCGTCCGGGGTGTCGTAGTCGCCGCCGAACACCATCAGTTTCTCGCGCCGGCCCACCGCCACTTGGGCGATGAACGGTACAAGGTTGTTGGGAATGCCCTGCGGGTCCTCGCCGATCCGGCCGGAGGGGTGGGCGCCGACGGGGTTGAAGTACCTCAGGAGGGCGATGTGCCAGCGGCCGTCCGCTGCTCCGAGGTCGGCAAGGATGTCCTCGATCTGTTCCTTGGTCCGGCCGTAGGGGTTGTTGGCGCCGATCTCCATCTTCTCCACGTAGGGGATCGGGTTGTGTTCGCCGTATACCGTCGCCGAGGAGCTGAAGACGATTGAGCGGACGCCGTGCCGGTCCATCGCCCGGAGCAGGTTCAGGGTGCCCACGAGGTTGTTGTGGTAATACATCAGGGGCTCCCGGACGGACTCCCCGACGGCCTTGAGGCCGGCGAAGTGGATGACGGCGTCGACCGGGTATTCGGTGAAGACGGCATCCACCGCCGCCTCATCAACCAGGTCCACAAGGCGGAAGGTCAAGGGCGTGCCGCTGAGCTCGGCAACCCGGCGGAGCGATTCCTCGCTGGAGTTGACGAGGTTGTCGATCACCACCACCTCATGGCCGGCTTCCTGCAGGGACAGAACGGTGTGCGAACCGATGTAGCCGGCACCCCCGGTGACCAGAATTCTCATTGGATGCGCTCCGCGCCGGCTGAGGGGGTGACGGTGAAGATTTCCGGCCGGGTGAATCCCGCCTCCGCGAAGGCGCGGACGACGGCGTCGCGGACGTCCTGCTCATGCTCCACGGGAGTCAGGGCGATCGCCGAGCCGCCGAACCCGCCGCCGGTCATGCGGGCACCGATGGCGCCGTGGATCCGGGCCGTGTCCACGGCGAGGTCGAGTTCGGGGCAGGAAATCTCAAAATCGTCCCGCATTGAGGCGTGGCTGGCATCGAGAAGGTCACCGATATGGGCCGGGCCCTGGGAGCGGAGAGTCTCCACCGTCCGCAGGACGCGGCCGTTTTCCGTGACGATGTGACGGACCCGCCGAAACGTGGTCGGATCGAGCACCTCGCTGGCGTTCTGAAGGTCGGCGACGGCGACATCCCGCAGGGCACGCACGCCCAGGACCTCGGCGCCGAGCTCGCAGGAGGCGCGGCGGGAGGCGTAACCGCCGTCGGCGTGGGAGTGCGAGACTTTCGTGTCGATGACGAGCAGGACCAGTCCCGACTCCTGCGCCTCGAACGGCACGAGTTGAACGGATTGGTCCCGGCAGTCGAGGAAGACGGCGTGGCCGCTGGTGCCGCGCAGCGACGCCGACTGGTCCATGATGCCGGTCGGCGCGCCGACGAACGCGTTTTCGGCGTGCTGGGTCAGCAAGACCATCTCCTGGGCCGAAAGCCCTGCACCGGTGAGTTCGTTGAGGGCCGTCACGACGGCGCATTCGATCGCGTGGGAGGATGACAGCCCCGCGCCCAGCGGGACATCGGAATCCAGCAGCAGATCGAAGCCCGGAACCTCAACGCCGCGCTGCTGCAACGCCCACACGACGCCCAGGGGGTACTTGGCCCAGCCGGGCGCCCGGCCGGGTATCAGGGACGCGGCGTTGGCCTCCACAATGCCGTCGTCGCCGGAGGTGGACAGCAGCCGGACGGTGGAGTCGTCCCGGAGCCGGACCGCCGTCGTCGCGCGTTTGTCGATGGCGAAGGGCAGCACGAAGCCTTCGTTGTAGTCGGTGTGTTCACCGATCAGGTTCACCCGCCCGGGGGCGGCCCAGACGCCGTCCGGGGCGGCCCCGAAGGTGGCCTCAAAGCGGCTGATCAGGTTGTCCGGATGGGCGTCGGCGCGGGTGGGCGTGTTCATGCAGGGGCGCCTTCCGGGGTCAGGGTGGTGCGGGTTGCGGTGTGGGTTGTGGTGCGGGTTGCGGTGCCGGCCGTTGTGCCGGCGACGTCACTGGCCACTTCACTGGCTACTTCGCTGCCTACTTCACGCAGCCGGGCGGCGACCGATTCGGGGGTGATGTCATTGATGAAGGCCCCCATCGCCGCTTCGGAGCCCGCCAGGTACTTGAGCTTGTCGGCGGCGCGCCGGGGCGAGGTCAGCTGCAGATGCAGTTGGCCCGCCCGGCGCATCTCCGTCTCCAGAGGGGCCTGGTGCCAGGCCGCAATGTAGGGGGTCGGCGTCGGGTATAGGGCGTCGAAGCGCCGCAGGAGATCCGGGTAGAGGTGCGCCAGCTCATCGCGTTCGGCCCCGCTCAGCGCCGCCAGATCCGGAACCTGACGGTGCGGGACGAGGTGGACTTCCAGCGGCCAGCGCGCGGCAAACGGCACATAAGCGCTGAAGTGTTCGCCCTCCAGGACCATGCGGCTGCCGTCACTGCGCTCGGCCTGCAGCACGGACGCGGCGAGCGTCGCCGTGCCGTCGGAGGCATCGAAGTACGCGCCGGCCGCGGCGGCCAGGACGGCGGCACGCGGCGTCACGTAGGGGTAGGCGTAGATCTGCCCGTGCGGGTGGTGCAGGGTGACGCCGATCTCGGCGCCCCGGTTTTCAAACGGGAAGACCTGCCGGATGCCGGGCAGGGCGCTGAGGGCCTCGGTCCGGTGGGCCCAGGCGTCAATCACGGTCCGTGTGCGGCGCCAGCCCAGATCGGCGAAGGACCCCGTGTGCTCCGGGGTGAACGCCACCACCTCGCAGCGGCCCACGGCCGGTGTCGAGGTTCCCCAGGCAAGTGCCGCCGGGAGCTCGCTCGTGGCCGGCCCGAGCGAGGGGAAACGGTTTTCAAAGACAGCGACGTCGTAGTCCGGAGCCGGAATCTCGGTCAGGTTGGCCGGCGTCGTCGGGCAGATCGGGCACCGGTCCGCCGGCGGCAGGTGCGTACGGGACTGCCGGTGGGCGGCGACGGCGACCCATTCCCGGCTGAGCGCGTCGAAGCGCAACTGGCCCGGGTCGGGGCGGACGGGCAGTTCGCGGTGGTCCGTCAGGGATTCGGGGGCCCGTTCCGCTGTGCCGGCATCGTCAAAGTAGAGGATCTCCCGGCCGTCGGCCAGGAAGGTCGTAGTGATGCATGTCATGTTCACATTTGTACACTAACGTTCGAATGAAAACAATATCGAACAAAGTGAAACATTGCCGGCGGCGCGAGGAGGGATCGCACGCGTTGCGGACCTGACCGTGGGCGCCAGCACGATCGAGGCCATGGAGGAGGGGTGCATCGACGACGACGACGGGTCTGGCAGCGGCCGAGGCCGGAAAGCGGAAACGGCTCCGAACCGCCGGACGGGTGCTTCCCCGGGATCCGTGAATCCCGACAGCGGCGCTTGGCCGCCGTCGTTCGCTCAACTGTCTGCTTCTCAGGGATAGGTGGGTATCGCGATGTACTGGTTGATGTTCGTGGACCGGAAGGTGTCAAACGACAGCGTTTCCTGGCCGCCCTCCGGATTTCCCACCACGACGGTTTGGTCGGAGGCGTTCACGTCCAGCACTGCGTAGGAGTGGTCGGATACGAGCTTGCCGTCGGAGTTTGAGGTCCCCAGCGTGACAAGGCCGTTCGCGAAATCCTGCTGCACCTGCTCAAAGCTCACTTGCGTCATGGGGCCGCCGGGGTTGCGGTCGACGCCCGCCTTGCCGGTGATGGCATAGAGGCCATTGTGCACATCGTGATCCTGGGCGTTGCTGAGGTCAGTGCCTTCGATGCCTTTATAGCTGTTGCCGTTCGCGGCCGCCCAGCCTTTCTCGATAATCGCCGCCCATGAAACGTTTTTGCCACCGATATTTTCGATGCCATTTTCAACGGTTTTGCCGCGGCGATATGGGAGGTCACCGTTGACCGTCACCTGCACCGGATTGGGCACCCCGTCGTACTTGCTGTGAAATGAAATGGTGTAAGTGCCGTCACCATTGTCGTGAACCATGTTTTGAATGGTGTCAGGCTCCCGCGCGGCCACCGTCAGCAGAGCCGCCAGGAAATAGCAGTCTCCGACGTCGCCCTGCTGGATATTTGTCAGGTCGCCGGAAATATTCGGTTTGCCGTTAGCGTCGAGGGCAAACAGCACCTGGTTCGGTACTCTCTGGTAGGTCCCGCGACTCACCGAGGGGTTTGTGCCCGCAGGCCCCGATACGCCCGGAGGCGCCGACGCTCCCGGACTCGACGCAGGGTTCGGCATAACGGTCGCCCGGTAAATGAAAACAAGCGAAATTCCAAGAATGACCACGACGGCAATCAGTGAGTAAATGCCGATGGCGCGAAATTTAGCTGATCCGAATGCTGCACGTTTCATGTGACGTGCCCTCCCGTTCTGCGGGCTACTGCTTGGGCGGCGACATCGCCGCGTCAAGATCCACCGGCATCCTCGCCGCCGGACCCTGGTAAGTGATCAAGTCGCCAACTAATAAACAGCTTGCCGTAGGCAACCAGACCCGCGCAAGGACCAGCGGAGGATCCACAGGCAAAACACATGGAAGTCACAGCTAGGGAACCGGCCTGGCCCGCAATGAGTCCGTGACGTGCCGGGGACGGCGGCGAGAGCCCTTGCGTTCGCCGCCGGCAAGCGGCACCAACTGGAACGACACATCTGGCACGTCCCGTCTCCTGCTGGCACACTGAGCCGATGAGTGATCCTCTCCCCCAGTCCCGGCGGCCTGGCATCCGCGCCGCGATGTTCGTGGACTTCGACAACGTCTATACGGGCCTGATGGCTTTGGACCCCGCCGCGGCCAAGAGGTTCGCCGAGGATCCCAAGCACTGGACGGAAGCGCTGGCAGACGGCGGCACAGGTGCGGAATCCCGGCGTTTCCTGATCCGCAACTGCTACCTCAACCCGGTGATCTACTCCAAGTACCGGCCCTACTGGACCCGGGCGGGCTTCCGCGTGATCGACTGCCCCTCCCTCACGCAGCGCGGCAAGTCCAGCACCGACATCAACCTGGTCCTGGACGCGATGGATGCGCTGTCCGGCGCGGCGCATGTTGAGGAATTCTTCGTTGCCTCGGCGGATGCGGACTTCACCTCGCTGGTTCAGAGGTTCCGGGCGGCCGACCGGATGACGACGGTCATCGCCGCCGGGGCTGTGGCGTTCGCGTACCGGGAGATGGCCGACAGCGTGGTGGAGTCCCACGACTTCGTGGCAATCCTCAACGGCACCTCGGCCGAGATCCCCCGCATGGTGCCCTCCGCCGGACTTGCCGCCCCGCTCCGCACCGCACCGGGTGTTTCCGTGGCCGCGACGACGGCCGCCGACGAGGTCCGCGCCCTGGTGCAGGCCGCGCCCGGTCCGGTCACCGGGGCCGTGGCAGCGCACAGGGCCCTAACGGCTGACCCGTCGCTGAAGACCGATTGGGGCGGTCACGGAAAGTTCGGGGCCTGGATCGCGCAGATCGGCCAGGGCGTCCAATACTCATCCACGCCGTCCCCCGGCTGGGTATGGGACGCGAAGCGGTTCTCGCCGGAGCTGTCCTCGCTGGCCTCCGAAGGCAGGCCGGCGATCGAGGAGCAGGTCACCCGGGTCACCGACGTGCCGGCCCTCTCCGCCGATCAGTTCCGGCAGGTCTTCGTCTCGCTGGAGGCGAAGCTCCGCGAGCACCCCGGCAACCGCAGCGAACTCGCCCGATCCGTCCGGGACGACTGTGTGGCGGCCGGGCAGCCGGTGTCCCGCTCGGCCGTCAACTTCGTGATCCAGGGCGTGGTGTACGCCGGAGGCTCCCTCTCCGACGACATGACCGCCAGGGACCTCGCCGCCGCGTGGGCCAGGAACGTTGAAGAGCTCTGCCGGCTCGCCCTCATGGAGTTCGACGACGCCGAGAAGCTTGCGCTCAAGCGCTGGGCCGGGGGCGGCCTGCTGGAGGCGGGCCCGGGCAATTCCCGGGCCTAAGGCTGCGCCCCACGCACCAGGACCACCGGTTGTTGCCTTGCTCCTGCGCTAGCTTTCGGCAAGAATCCCGGCCAAGACTTCAATGAAGGCCGTCTGCACCGCAGGTCTGCGCCGGCCAGCCATCGTCTGAATCTGCGCCTGCCGCTGGTGAAATACCGGATGATCGATAGCCACGAAGACAAGCCCGTCCTCCCCCTCCGGACGAGCCACAAGACGGCTCATCAGTGCCGCCCCGGCTCCTGCCCGGGCGAATTCCAATGCAGGGCTGACCTGATCCGCTGACAGTGCAATCCGCGGAGATATCTGTTCCATCTGCACGGCTATGTCGAAAAGCTCTCGCTGGCTGAGGCCTTTAGCGGGAAGGGTAAGCGGATATGCACACAGTTCGTCAAGGCGCACGCTGTTTCGATCCGCGAGCGGATGTCCTGTGGCTACCACGGCGAAGGCCGGAGCGGCCGCGGAAAACTCAACGGTCACATCACGTTGGAGCCCCAGCGCGTAAACGGCGGCGATGTCTGTCCGGCCGTCGACGACCATCCGCGTCGCTTCGGCTGAAGAGACCACATCCAAGTGAAAGTCGACGTCGTGATAGTCCACGATGAACCGGGCGATCGCCTGGGGAACCCTGCACCTGGCAAGCCCCTCAGAACTGACAACGTTGATGATTCGCTTTTGCCGCTTGTCAAAATCTTGAAGTTCCCGGATCAGCGCCTCTCCTTCGGCTTCACTTCGCCTAGCGTGCGCAAGTAGGAGCCGTCCAGCCTCCGTCAGCGTCATTCCTCGCGGATGCCGCGCAAACAGCGTGACGCCGATCGTGCGCTCCAGGTTGCTTATCTGCCGGCTAATGGCGGACGCCGACACGTGCTGGGCGATGGCAGCTTCCGTAATTGAACCGGTTCGGGCCACGTCATGAAAATAGACCAGTGCAGTAGGAAGCATCCTCATTGGCCCCATCTAAGCTCCGGTTTGCCTTGAAGTCAACGCCACTTGATAAAACGATGCTGGTTTGTGAGCTGGCGCACTCCTAACGTTGATTCCGTTCACCCGGCACAAGGCACTATCCCAGGAGCACCGACCATGACCCTTCCGCAGGAAATATCAAGCATTGCAGAGGCATATGTTTCAGACGGACAACTGTTCGAGGAGCTGAAACGCCTAGTTTCTTACCGGACGGAGAGTGCTACCGCAGCCGGGCGAATTGCCTTGAAAGCATACCTGGAAGATGTTCTCGTTCCAGCCCTGGCAGAGCTCGGCTGCGACACCGAGCTTCATCCCCGCTGGAACGGCGGGGCCAACTCGTTTCTGATCGGCACCCGATTCGAGTCCGAGGAACTTCCAACCGTCCTTTGCTACGGGCACGCAGATGTTGTCGGTGGTCAGGACGATGGCTGGGACGACGACCGCAGCCCGTGGGTCCTCGACGCGGACGGCGACCGCTGGTATGGCCGCGGAACGGCCGACAACAAGGGCCAGCATCTGATCAATCTGGCGGCGCTGCGCATCCTGCTGGAAAGCAACGGCCGTCTGGGCTTCAATCTGAAGTTCCTGTTCGAATGCGGCGAGGAGATCGGGTCGCCCTCGCTGGATGAGTTTTCCTCGGTCAACAAAGACAAATTGGCAGCGGACATCTTCATTGCCTCAGACGGCCCCAGACTGAGCGCGGAGTCGCCTACAATATTTCTCGGATCGAGGGGCGGAATCACGTTTGAACTGGACGTCAACCTGCGGTCCGGCAGCTACCACTCCGGCAACTGGGGCGGTCTACTGCGCAACCCGGGGACGACACTGGCAGCTGCCATCGGCACCTTAGTCGACGGGCACGGAAGAATTCTCTTGCCGGAGCTGCTTCCAACAACCATCCCCGAGTCCGTTCAAACGGCGCTCAGCAACATTGCCATTCCTCACACTCCCGGGGACCCGCACATCGACACTGACTGGGCGGACACCGGCCTCACACCAGCCGAACGACTCTACGGCTGGAACGCTCTGGAGGTTCTGGCCCTTGGCTCCGGCGACATCGAAGCACCGATCCACGCGATCCCGGGATCGGCGCGTGCGATACTCCAGCTCCGGTTCGTAGCAGGCACGCCGACGGACGGTGTTGAAGCCACCATCCAGGCCCACCTTGACCGCCACGGATTCGAAATGGTGCGGGTGCGCCAAACCACGTTCTTTCCCGCGAGCCGCCTCGACCCCGCCAATCCCTGGGTGGAATGGGCACGCCGTTCCATCCACGGCACCACCGGCATCCAGCCCACAGTGCTGCCGAACATCGGCGGTTCCCTGCCGAATCACGTCTTTGAGGGCGTTCTGGGTCTTCCGACGCTTTGGATCCCGCATTCCTATCCCGGCTGCCGCCAACACGCACCCAACGAACACATGCTGGCGTCCATCGCCAGCCAGGGTCTGAAGATCGCCTGCGGCCTCTTCTACGATCTGGGCCAGACCGGCGTCAACGTCGAACTTCCGCTCTCCGCGACCACAGCCTGAGCCACCCCAATACCGGAGCAAAACAATGAACCCTGCACAAAAGGCCTCCCCGATAGGAACCGCCGTCGCCGGCCCCAAACCATCAGCCGGCGCCCCGTCCCCAAAGAGGACACCCCCGCAAAAAATGGCCTCGCCCGTCCGCGGGATTGCGGCCGCGACGATCGGCAATGCGCTCGAATGGTTCGACATGTCCATCTACGCGCTGCTGGCCATCTACATAGGAAGGAACTTCTTCCCATCCGATAACCCTGCCACCGGGGTCATCCAGGCTTTCGCAGTTTTCGGCGCGTCCTATCTGATCCGCCCGTTGGGTGGCCTGGTCCTTGGCTCCTATGCCGACCGGAAGGGCCTCAAAAAGGGTCTGATGCTGACAATCCGCCTAATGGTGTTGGGAACCGCGCTGATTGCGTTCATGCCAAACTATGATTCCATCGGCATTCTGGCGCCCCTCGGGATCATCGTGGCACGTCTCATTCAAGGCTTCTCCGCTGGCGGTGAATTTGGCGCGGCAACGTCCTACCTCATCGCACAAAACTCAGAACGCCGCGGATTCCTGGGAAGCTTCCAATTCGCCAGTCAGGGTCTGGGATCGCTGACCGCAGCAATCTTCGTTGTCGCGCTCACAACGGTGGTGTCAAACGAGGACATGATGTCCTGGGGCTGGCGGATACCGTTCGTCTTCGGACTTCTGGTTGGACCTGCCGGCTACTACATCCGCAAATTCGTCGACGAAGCACCCATAGACCACGGGCCCGATCCGGAACGCCACGAGCCGATCCGCGACCTCTTCAAGAGCCAGAAAGTGGGCATCCTTATCGCTGGGGGCGCCCTCGTCGTATCCACTGCAATGAGCTTCATCCTCGACTACATGCCCACCTTTGGCATCCAACAACTCGGGCTGCCCAAATCGTCGTCATTCTTCTGCCTCGTTCTCACCGGCATCATTCTGACTTTCGGAACTCCCATGGTGGGGCACTTGTCGGACAAGTACGGCAGAACCAAAATAATGATTCCTGCAGCTTGCGCCATCGGAATATCGGTAATTCCGTTGTTCCTTTGGCTCAATGCCGGCCGCACGTTCTTCGTCCTGGCCTCCGTCATGGTCATCCTCGCGCTGCTCAAGGCCATCTATTTCGGTGCTCTGCCGTCGGTCATGTCCGATGCCTTCCCCGCCCGGGCCCGTGCCACCGGGCTGTCATTCAGCTATAACACTGCCGTCGCCGTCTTCGGAGGCTTCACGCCGATGATCGCCGCGTTCCTCGTCCAAGCGACCGGGCAGAATATGTCCCCCGGCTACTACATCGCCGCACTCTCCTGCCTCAGTATCGTTGCCCTGAGCTGCGGCCTGAAGTACCGCGGGATCCGGTGATAATTGAGCACCTAAACTCGTCTGACCCCTGACCCCCGACCCCCGACACCTGGCCGGCGGCGGCCTGCTGGAGCCCAACGGCGGCAGCTCCCGAGCCTAAGGCTGCGCCCCACACGGACGACGGCGGACCTCCCGCCGTCGTCCGCTTGCGTTTGACGGGTGTTTTGCCGTGCCCTTGGCCTGCCCGCCCCTCGACGAGTCCGCGCGTCCCCTCGACCCCGGCGCCTGCAGACCGATAGAGTTCCCGCATCTGTTCCGGACAATTCTTAGGAGCCCTCGTGCTTAAAGGAATCAGTAGGATGACAGGTGCCGTGGCGGGGCTGGTGCTTTCGCTCGGCATGATCGCACCGTCGGTGGCGGCAGTGGCCGCGGCGGGCTACGACATCAGTTCCGCCTCCAGCCTGCAGGTGGTGGTCAACAAACACCGGCAACTGAACCCTGCCACCTACGTGCCGGCGCAGCTGGTCAGGGTCCAGGGGGAACGGTTGCGGGCGGAGGCTGCGGACGCCTACAAGCAGTTGACCAGGGCCGCCAAGGCGGCCGGCGTGAACATCATTCCCATCAGCGGCTACCGGTCGTTCAGCCAGCAGGCCAGCCTCTATGACAGCTACGTGAGCCAGTACGGACAGGCGACGGCGGATACCTTGGCTGCGAGAGCCGGCTACAGCGAGCACCAGACCGGTTTGGCGATGGACATCGGCAATGCCAGCGGAACCTGCGCCCTGCAAGCCTGCTTCGCGAATACCCCGGCGGGGCAGTGGGCGGCTAAGAACTGCCGGGATTACGGATTCATCATCCGATATCCGGCCGGCGCCGAGGCCACTACCGGCTACACCTACGAGCCATGGCATCTGCGCTATGTGGGAAAGAACGTCGCCCTCGATATGGGCAGCACGGAGACCCTTGAGGATTACTTCGGCCTGGAAGCGGCCCCGGATTATCTCCAATAAGGCGGCGACGCGCAGATCGTCTATGTAGCCCAGTCGGCGTCGTCGTAGGGGCGTCCGCGGAAGTGGGCGCGGAGATACTCCCCTACCACCGCAGCGCCCAGATCCCCGGCGTCGGGCGCCACCACCCGGCCGTCGATCCGGCGGGCCATCCGCTGGACAAACCGTTCCAGGCCTGGGTCGTCGCCGAGCCGGAAGAACGTGGCCTGCGTACCGGCACGCCCAAGGCGGTCCAGCTCGGCGATGGTGACACGGATGGTCTCCGGGTCCGGCGGCCAATTGAACCACGAGTCGCCGTCGGCCAGCAGGTGCGCGGTGGGTTCGCCGTCAGTGACCACTAAGAGAACCGGCTGCATGGACGGGTGCTGGCGGAAGAATCTGCCGGCGAGCAGCAATCCGTGGTGCAGGTTGGTTCCCTGCTCGCGCAGGGCCGGCAGGGACGTGAGCTCGCCGATATCCATGGACTGCGCGTACCGGCCGAACGTGATCAGCTGCAGCCGGTCGCCGCGGAACCGTGTTGTGACCAGATGGTGCAGGGCGAGTGCGGTGCGTTTCATGGGCACCCACCGTCCCTCGGCGGCCATGGAGAAGGACACGTCCGCGAGCAGGACGACGGCGGCCTGCGTGCGCGCTTCCGTCTCGGTCACTTCGATGTCACCCACGGCGAGGCGCAATCCCCGCCCCGGGTCACCTCCGTCGGCAATCGTGCGGCGGATCGCGTTGGTGATGGTTCGGGTGACGTCCCACGGTTCGGCGTCGCCGAACTCCCACTGGCGGCTGGAGCCGGTCTGTTCCCCGGCTGCCCCGGCAACGCGGGTGTCCCGGCGGCCCTGACGGCCGGAGAGCTGCTTGGCGGTGTCGCGCAGCAGCGACCGGCCCAGTCGCCGCATGGCCTGCGGGGAGAGCTTCAGGTCGCCGTCTGCGCCGCGCTGGAGGAAGCCGCCGTCGTGCATGGCCTTTTCGATCTCCGCGAGCGTCCGGGCGGACACGGCAGCGTCCTGTCCCAGCTGCCGGGCGAGCGCGTCCAGGTCCAGGTCGTCCAGGCGGGAGCCGTTGTAGGACTGGGAGAGCTGTTCGGCGAGTTCGTCGAGCTCGGCGAGGTCCTGCAGCACGCCGGTGCCGTCGCCGAGGCCCAGCCCCTCCTCGCCCTCAAAGCGTTCGGAGCCGGACCAGTCCTCGCCGGGGCGCAGCGCCTGCAGGTTGGCATCGAGTTGGCCCAGCTGTGCCATAAGCTCCGGGGAGCCGAACGCCTGGGCGGAGAGCCGCATCAGCTCCTCGCGCTGCTCGGCGGACATGGACCGAAGCATCCGCTGGGCGGCGGCCGCGCGCTGGGCGAGCGCGTCGATCAGCTCCTCGACGGACTGCGGGTTCTCCGGGAAGAACTGGCCGTGTTTAGCCATAAACTCCTGGAAATCCGCGTCGGCGTCCTCCCCGCGCCGGTGTTTGTCGAGGAGTTCGTTGAGGTCCTGCAGCATCTCGGCCACGGCCGCGCGGTCCTCCTCCGTGGCGCCCTCGAGCGCCTGCTTCATCCCGGCGAACCGCTGGTCCAGGATCTCGCGGCCCAGCAGGTCCTTGATCCGCTCGTAGGCTTCCCGGGCGGTGCTGGACTGCCAGTCATAGGAGGCGAGTTCGTTGACCGCTGCCGCCGTGGACTTCGGCAGGTTCTGCAGCTGCATCTCCCGTAAGGCGCGGTCCGTGTCGTCCATCCGAACGTCGCGGGCGAACTGCTTGCGCTCCTCCAGCACCGCAGTGTCGAGCAGCTTCTGGACCTCACTGAGGGTGCCGTCCAGCCGGTGCCGGCTTAGCAGGTCACTCCGCCGCTGCTGTACGCGACCGGCGAGGTCATCGAGCCCTTCCCGGCTGCGGCCGCCGCGCCGCAGGAACTCCTGCAGGGCGTGCCGGGGCGAGTAGCCGGCCATGACGTCCTCGGCGACGGCCTCAAGTGCCTCCGCCAGGTCGACCGGCGGGGCGAGCGGATCGGGTCCTCCCGTATACCGGCCGTATCGGGACCGGTTGTGAACGCTCATGGGCACTCCTGTACTCAGCCGTAGATGTAGTCAGCCGTAGATCGTCGCCTCGTCGTCGGACTCCTTGGAGATCCGCCGGGCGAGGTAGAGCCCTTCCAGTGCAAGTTCGACGGCGGCGGCTCGCTGCCCGTCGTTTGTCGCGCCCAGGCGCTCAGTGATTTCGTCGTAGAGGCTGGATCCGTTGAGGGGCGGAAGATTTTGGAGGAACTCCCGCGCTGTGACCAGTTCCCCCGTAGTCACCGTGGAATGACCGTCGAGCGCGGCCACGAGCGGACCCATGTCGATGCCGTGGAAGTGCGCCCGCACCGCTTCCGCGGTAGCCATGCGCAAAAGGTGGTCCAGGATGTCCTGTTCCCGCCCTTCCTCGCCCGACTCGAACTCAATCTTCCCTCCGAGGACCTCCACCGCCGCGTCCAGGTCGATGATCCGGGCGACGGCTTCGTCTTCTCCGCGGACGCTGGCGCGGCGCAGGGCGGCCGCGGCGACGGTTTCGGCACCGGCAATGGCGAAGCGCGCGGAGACTCCGGAGGTCTGGTTGATCGCCGGGGACTGCCGCAGCGCCCGGGTGTAGCGGGCCAGGATCTCGAGGATGACTGGCGGGACGCCGGCCACCAGGTGCCCCTCCTGCCGGATAACGGCGACCTCGTCGTCGAGCTCGATCGGGTAATGGGTGCGGATCTCGGCACCGAAGCGGTCCCGCAGCGGCGTAATGATCCGGCCGCGGTTCGTATAGTCCTCCGGATTGGCGGACGCGACCACCAGGACATCCAGCGGCAGCCGCAGCACGTAGCCGCGGATCTGGATGTCGCGCTCCTCCATCACGTTGAGCATCGACACCTGGATCCGCTCGGCGAGGTCGGGCAGTTCGTTGATGGCGATGATTCCGCGGTTGGAGCGTGGGACCAGGCCGTAGTGGATGGTTTCCGGGTCGCCGAGACGGCGGCCCTCGGCCACCCGCATGGGGTCGACGTCGCCGATCAGGTCGGCGACGGAGGTGTCCGGCGTCGCAAGCTTCTCAACGTACCGTTCCGAGCGGTGGCGCCACGACACCCGCAACCGGTCCCCCTCGGTGAGGGCACGGGCGTGGGAGTGCTCGGTGATGGGTTCGTACGGGTGTTCGTTCAGTTCCGAGTCCTCGATCACCGGCGACCACTCGTCCAGCAGCCCGGCCAGGGTGCGGAGGAGCCGCGTCTTGCCCTGTCCCCGTTCGCCCAGCAGGACGACGTCGTGGCCGGCGAGCAGTGCCCGCTCGAGCTGGGGCAGGACGGTCCGGCTGAAGCCGTACATCCCGGGCCAGGGATCCCGGCCGGCGGCGAGCGCGGCCAGCAGGTTGTCACGGATTTCGCGGCGCAGGTCCTTGTGAACGTGGCCGGAGGCACGCAGTTCACCAACAGTGAAGATATCGGGGCGATCACTCACTCCTCCACCGTAGACCTGTACCCGGCGGGGAATCGAGGGATTCTTTGAGATTCCTGAGCTTTGGGCCCGAGTGCGGCATACCGCTCTGCGCCTCCCCCTTCCCTCGCAAGCTCGGGCGGGGCCCCTGGCGCTACGCTTAGATCCTGATGACTGCAGCAACTCCGCCGGCATCGCCGGCACCCGTCACGTCACCTGAGCGGCAGGGCACGCTCCTGCTTCTGGTGCGCCACGGGGAGACGCCGACGACAGGCACGGTCCTCCCGGGGCGCGCGCCCGGACTGCACCTGTCCGAGCGCGGCCGTGCGCAGGCCGAACGGGTCGCGGACCGGCTCTTTGGACTACCAGTGGACACCCTATATTCGTCCCCGCTGGAGCGCGCCTGCGAGACGGCGGAGCCGACGGTGGCACGCACGGGACTGGAAGTAAACCACGACGACGGGCTGCTCGAATGCGACTTCGGCGACTGGACCGGATCTGCGATCGCCGACTTGGCGGCCCTGCCGGAATGGCAGACCGTCCAGCACAGCCCGTCCGCCTTCCGCTTCCCCAACGGCGAGAGCTTTCCGGAGATGCAGGCGCGGATCGTCGGCGCGATGGAGGCACTGCGTGCAGCCCACGCCGGGGGTGTCATCGTGTGCTTTTCCCACGCCGATCCGATCAAGGCCGCGGTCGCCCATGCCCTGGGCACGCCCTTGGACCTCTTCCAGCGCATTGTCATCAGCCCGGGCTCGGTGTCGGCCATCTCGTTTGTGGAGGGTCAGGACCCGGCGGTGCTGATGGTGAATTCGACGGCGGAGCCGCTCAGTGGGTTGAGGGCACAGTGAATTCGGGGCAGCGTGCATAGGGACCTTCGGTGAATCGGGGCGGCCGGTGTCCGGCCGGAAGCTGACACTGCTCCGCGAGGGCCGCGTCGAGCTGCTCGGGCGCATCCCGCGCAGCAGCAACGAGACGTTCCTGGTCCAGGTCTCCGGTGGGGACGACGCCGCGTATGCGGTCTATAAGCCGGAGGCCGGGGAACGGCCGCTGTCCGATTTCGAGCCCGGGCTTTACAAACGGGAACGCGCGGCCTACCTGCTCAGCGAGTCCCTGAATTGGGGACTCGTGCCGGCGACGGTGATCCGCGAGGACGCCCCCTTGGGGATCGGGTCGCTGCAGTGGTTCATCGAGTGCGACTTTCAGGAGCATTACTTCACCCTCTACGCTGACGCCCCTGAGACACACCGCGAGCTGGCGCGGATCGCCGTGTTCGATTACGTCGCCAACAACACGGACCGCAAGAGCGGCCACGTGCTGCGCGGCGACGACGGGCGGATCTGGGGCATTGATCACGGGCTGTGCTTCTCGGCAGCATTCAAACTCCGCACCGTGATCTGGGACTTCGCCGGCGACCCCATCCCCGGTGCCCTGCTCGAGGACATCTCCCCTTTCGCGGAGGCCGCGCCTCCCGAGCTGGCCGAACTACTCGACGATGACGAGGTCACCGCCCTGCAGCGCCGCGTGCAGCGACTGCTGCGCGCAGGGGTGCTGCCGGTTGATCGCACCGGCATGCGCTACCCGTGGCCGCTCGTGTAGGTGGCTGCTTCCGGAACGCGCGGGTCGAGGATCACTTCAACTATCCGCCAGACAAATAGGTGGCATCAGGAAACGACCCTTCACCGAATAGCTCTGGTGCTTCAGTCTGGTTACTAGACCCGCTGGTCCCGTCCAGCAGCAACATAGAAGGACTTCAACGTGGAAACTCCCCTCTCCCATCTTGCCCACCTCGAGATCACCACCCCGGACGTCGAAGCCTCGGCACGGTTCTATGAGGAAAAGTTCGGCATGCGCATCATCGACCGGGTAAACGGCAACGTCTACCTGCGCTGCTGGGGCGACTACTACCGCTACAGCCTCGTCATCACCGAAGGACCGGAAGCCTCGCTGGGCCGGATGGCCTGGCGCACCAACTCCCAGGCAGCCCTCGAAGCAGCAGCCCGGGGCGTCGAAGCAGCCGGAGTCCAGGGCAACTGGACCGCCGGCGGCCACGGCTACGGCAAGGCATACGAATTCACCGGCCCCTACGGCCACCACATGCGCCTGTTCTACGACGTGGATAAGTTCGTCGCCGAAGCCGGCTTCGAGTCCACCTACCCTGACCGGCCGGAACGCCGCAGCAGCCACGCCGCCGCTCCCCGATTCCTGGACCACGTCACCGTCGCCACGTCTGACGTCCGTGGCTTCGCCAAGTGGTACAACGAGGCCCTCGGCTTCCGCGTCATGGCATTCGTGGACCTGGACGAGGCCCCCATCACCGTCTTCTCCGTGCTCACCACCAATGAAAAATCCCACGACCTCGGCGTTGTCCTGGACACCTCCAACCGCCCCGGGCGCGTCAACCACATCGCTTTCTGGGTTGACGCCACCGAGGACCTGCTGCGCACCGCGGACGTCATGATGGAAAACGGCACCCCGATGGAATATGGTCCCTCCATTCACGGCGTGGGTGAGCAGAACTTCCTCTACTTCCGCGAGCCGTCAGGCCTGCGCGTGGAGCTCAACTCCGGCGGCTACCGCAACTACGTCCCGGACTGGGAGGCCAACACCTGGAAGCCCTCCGAAGGTTCGAACAACTTCTACAAGAACGGCGCCATGCCGCACTCCATGACCGAATCATTCCCTCCCGCCGAAGGCTTCACGGCCACCGAAGAGGGCGCTTCCCCCGAGATGAAGGAAGCCCTCCTGAACCCCTACGCCAAACAGGGACGAGGCTAACGGCGCCATGGCTGAAGCTACGTATTCTTTGATCCGCTTTCAGGAACCGGGTGACCCCAAGGCCCGGGCAGGCATGCTGGTGGGCGGTCGTGTCGTGCCGCTGAATGAGGACATCAATTCCATCATTGAGCACTGGGACACCACGGAGTGCCAACTGGATGCCATCGCCGCTTCTGCCGCTGAGCGTACTGGCCTGGCAGCGGCCGACGTGGAGCTCCTGGCCCCGGTGGAGCCGGTCCAGGTCCTCCAGACCGGCGCCAACTACCGCAAACACGTGATCGACCTTGCCGCAGCGCACCGCGGCCAGGGCGAGGACGAGGAAGAAGTGCGCGCCAAGACGGCGGCCATGATGGATCAGCGGGCAGGGCAGGGCACGCCGTACTTCTTCATTGGACTCCCGACGGCGATCGCGTCCGCGACGGAGGACCTCACTCTGCCGTCCTATTCCAAGTCCCATGACTGGGAGCTGGAACTTGCAGCGGTCATCGGCAGGACGGCATTCCGGGTCACCCCCGAGGAAGCCCTGGAGTACGTGTTCGGCTACACCATGGTCAACGACATCACCACCCGGGAGTACGTTTTCCGCAAGGACATGCCTGCCATCGGCTCGGACTGGTACCGGGCCAAGAACGCCCCAGGCTTCTTGCCGACCGGACCGCTGCTGGTGCCGGCAAAGTTCTTCGGCGACCCGCAGGACGTCCAGGTGACGCTGAAGCTCAATGGCCAGGCCATGCAGGACGAATCCACCCGGGACATGATCTTCGAGGTCGCCAAGCTGGTCAGCGAGGCCTCCCAGATCATGCCGCTGCGCCCCGGCGACCTGGTCCTGACCGGAAGCCCCGCCGGCAACGGACAGCACTGGGGCCGGTTGCTCCAGGACGGCGACGTCATGGAAGGCACCATCACCGGGCTGGGCACCCAGCTGATCCGCTGCAGGGACGAAGTGCAAACTGAAGGCAGCCAGCCGTGACCGCCCAAGACATCTCCCCTGCCACCATCTCCGCCACCGGGGAATCAGCCACTGCTTCCCCGGTGATCCGGCGTGAGGACCCGCTTGGCAGCATCCGCGCCATGGCCGCAGCCCACAACAATTGGGGCCGCTGGGGCGCAGACGACGTTCTGGGGACCCTGAACTTCATCGACGCGGCCAAACGCATCGAAGCAGCAGCCCTGGTGAAGACGGGCGAGGCCTTCTCGCTGTCCCAGCCTTTCGACACCAACGGACCACAGAAGGGCTGGCGCCGCCGCACCAACCCCGTGCACACCATGACCGACACCGGCGTGGACGCCGAACGCGGCAACCAGGGATTCCCGCACGGCTTCGGCGGAGCAGACGACGTCATTGCCATGCCGTTGCAGTGCTCCACGCAGTGGGACGGCCTGGGCCACATTTTCGACCAAGGCAAGGCTTGGAATGGCCGTGCTGCCGGGGACGTGGTCACCTCTGAAGGTGACCTCGTGACCGGGATCGAAACCGCTGCGGCGAAGATCGTGACCCGGGGTGTGTTGCTGGACGTTGGCCGCGCGCTCGGACCCGAGATGGGACGGAGCGACGGCGAGTTGCCGGACGGCTTCGCCATCACCCCGGAGCACCTCCAGCGGACCATTGAACTGCAGGGGCCAAGCTCCCGAGTAGGCCGGGGCGACATCGTGGTAATCCGCACCGGGCAGCACACCCGGGTCCGCCGCGACGGCTGGGGCGATTACGCCGGCGGTTCCGCCCCCGGGCTGTCGTTCAGCACCGCACCGTGGCTGCACCGCAGCGAAATCGCCGGAATCGCCACCGACACCTGGGGCTTCGAGGTCCGTCCCAACGAGTTTGAGGGCGCCTTCCAGCCACTCCACCAGATCGCCATCCCGAATCTCGGGCTGTTCCTGGGTGAAATGTGGGACCCGGACGGCCTGGCGGAAGCGTGCGCGGCGGACGGAAGGTATGACTTCCTGCTCAGCGCCGCACCGCTTCCCATCACCGGGGCCGTGGGGTCACCCGTCAACCCGATCGCCGTCCGGTAATCGGGTCCGGTAATGAGAGTCCGGTAGCTTTCAGTACAACAGCAACACAACCACCAGCAGGTACGCCGTCAATACAAAGGAGTCAGCGATGGCAGCAGTACAGAACGTCGGAATCGTCGGGGCGGGAGCCGCGGGACTGACCGCAGCCATCCTCCTGGCCGACGCCGGAATCCACGTGGAAGTCCTGGAGAAGGCGGAAGCCCCGCAGACTCTCGGATCGGGAATCACGCTGCAGGGCAACGCGTTACGGATCTTCCGCCAGCTCGGCGTCTGGGAGCAGATCGAGGCGAAAGGCTACGCGTTCAGCACCCTCGGCCTGCGCGCCCCCAACCCCGACGGCACCGTCATCGCGGTCCTCGAGGACATCCGGACCGGCGGCGAGGACCTCCCCGCCACGCTGGGAATGTACCGTCCCGACCTGACAGCCATCCTCCGCGAACGGGCTGAGCAGGCAGGTGCACGGATCAGCTATGGCAAGACCGTCACCGGAATAACGGACGACGGCGGTTCCGTCACCGTCAGCATCGCCGACGGCGGCACCGCACGCTACGACCTCCTGATTGGCGCCGACGGCCTGCACTCCGCTGTCCGCAAGGCCATCGGCATCGACGTCGAACCCCAGCCCACAGGGATGGGTATCTGGCGCGCGTTCGTGGAGCGGCCAGAGGACGTGGTCCGCACCGACCTGACCTACGGCGGCCCCTGCTTCATCGCCGGCTACTGCCCCACCGGCCCGGACACCATCTACGCCTACCTCGTAGAGAAGGCCCAGGAGCGCAAGCACGAAGACGGCCCCCGCATCATGACCGAACTCGCGGCAGCCTACGGCGGCCCCTGGAACGAAATCCGCGCGAGCCTGGACCAGAGCGCCCGCATCAACTACACGTGGTTCACCACCCACCTGGTCGACGGGCCGTGGAACCGCGGCCGCACCGTCATCATCGGCGACGCCGCCCACAGCTGCCCGCCCACGGTGGCACAAGGGGCGGCCATGGCCCTGGAAGACGCCGCCGTGCTGGCCGAGCTGCTGATACAGGCCGACGACCTCACGGAGACCCTGTGGAAGGAGTTCACCGACCGCCGCCTGGACCGGGCAAAGGCGGTGGTCAGCGCCTCCGTCCAGCTGGGCCAGTGGATGCTCGACGGCGTTCGGGACGCCGACGTGCCCGGCCTGATGCACTCGCTGTCCACCTTGCTGAGGGAACCCGCATGAGCGCCCACTCTGCTGAAACGCCCACTGTGGACGTACACGCCCACATCCTGCTTCCGGCCCTGCAGCAATTGGTGGCCGAAGCTGATCCCGAGGGGTTCGGCGCCCAGCAGGCCTTGGAAGTGCGCCGCAACGGACCGGAGTCCATGGCCGCTTCGGGCCGGATGATCAAGGAGCGATGGCCGCAGCTGACGGACCTGGACCGCCGGCTGGCGGACATGGACGCCCAAGGCGTGGACGCCCAACTGGTCTCGCCGTCCCCGTCGCACTTCTACTACTTCGCCGGCGAGGATCTGGCCCTGCAGGTGGCCAAGTCCGCCAACCAGGCGGTGCTGGAGTTCGTGGGCCGCGCTCCGGAGCGGCTGAACGGGCTCGGTCTCGTGCCGCTCCAGCACCCAGCCCTGATGGTGGAAGCGCTGGACCACGCTGTGCTGGAGTGCGGGCTGCTTGGCGTGGAAATCGGCTCGTTTGCCGCCACTCCCGGCGACCCGGAGCGCAGCTCCGTTGAACTTTCCGACCCCCGTCTGGAACCGTTCTGGACCCGTGCCGAGGAGCTGGAGGCCGTGGTGTTCCTGCACCCGTTCGGCTGCTCGCTGGATGAGCGGCTGGACCGCTTCTACCTCGCCAACACCGTCTCCCAGCCCGCAGAAAACGCGGTGGCCCTGTCCCACCTGATCTTCAGCGGCGTCCTGGACCGGCACCCGGACCTTAAGATTCTGGCGGCGCACGGCGGCGGCTACCTCCCGACCACTCTGGGCCGCTCAGACCATGCCTGGCGGGTCCGGCCGGAGGCACACGGCTGCGCCCAGCCGCCGTCGTCATATCTGAAGAAGCTGTACTTCGATTCGCTGGTCCACAGCGCTGCTGAACTGCGCGCCCTCGTGGCCGCCGCTGGCCCGGAACGGGTGCTGCTCGGCTCGGACTACCCGTTCGACATGGGCTCCGACCTCCCCGCGGCGGAGGTAGCCGAGGCATTGCTTCCTCCCGAGGACGAGGCCAAAGTGCTGGCCGGCAACGCTGCCGCCCTGGGCATCACGCCCGCTTCAATCCTTACCGCCCGCCGCACAGCCTAAGGAAGAATTTTCATGGTCAAGATTGCACGCTGGAACCACGCCGGCGGGACGCAGTCCGGCTTCGTGGACAACGGAACCTGCTACGCCCTGCCCATGGGCCAGAGTGTCCAGGCCCTTTTGGACGCCGGACTGGACGAAACGCTGAGTCTTGCCCGGCAAGTCATCGGTTCTGGCCCTGCCGTCCCCCTGGCCGACGTGCAGCTGCTCGCCCCGCTGCTGCCGGCCACCATCCGGGACTTTGTGGCGTTCGAGGAACACGTCGAAGGCGTGCGGAAAAGCATCGACGGCGTGGCGGGCGTGGTGCCCGAGTGGTACGAGGCACCCACCTTCTACTTCACGAACCCCCACACGGTGACCGGCACCGGTGAGGTGATCGGCATTCCGGCGGGCTGCGACGACCTGGACTTCGAAACGGAAGTCGCCGCCGTCGTCGGGCGCGTCCCCGGCAGCAACGGCAGGAACCTGACCGCAGCTGAGGCGCACCGGCATATTTTCGGCTATACCGTCCTCAACGACTGGTCGGCGCGCGACTTGCAGCGCCGGGAGATGAAAGTCAGTCTGGGGCCGTGCAAAGGCAAGGACTTCGCCAACACGCTGGGGCCCTGGATTGTCACCGCCGATGAGTTCGAGGACCTGCACGACGCGGAGGGGTTCCTGCCGATCTCCATGGCCGTGGAAGTCAACGGCGAAACCATCGGCCAGGACCTGCTGTCCAATATGGGCTGGCCCTTCGCCGAGCTGGTGGCGTACGCCTCGCAGGATTCCGTGGTGCGCCCGGGCGATGTGCTGGGCTCCGGCACGTGCGGCAGCGGCTGCCTCGCCGAACTCTGGGGCCGTAACGGCTCACAGACTCCCCCGCCGCTGAAGACCGGCGACGTGGTCCGCATGACGGTGGAAGGCATCGGCAGCATCGAGAACACGGTGGGTGAACGCCGCAACGCCGGGACCCGGGTGAGTGCCCGGCAGCGTCCACGCAACCGGGTTGCCTCCCCGGTTATTTCCGGGACTTAGGGTGGTCTCCCTTCAGCTCGATGGCCGGACTGTGGTGGTCACCGGCGCGGGCCAGGGCCAGGGCGCGGCGGAGGCGCGCATGCTGGTGGAGGCCGGGGCCCGTGTCATCGCCACAGACCTCGCCGCGGACATGCCGGCTGGGCTGGCCGTCGTGTCATCGACGTCGCCCGGTGCGCTCGTGTACCGGCAGCTGAACGTCAGCGATGCCTCCGGCTGGTCCGATCTCGCTCAATGGATCCGGTCCCAGGGATGGCAGGTGGACGGGCTGGTCAACAATGCAGGCATCACCCAGCGGAGCCGGTTGCTGGATGCCTCTGTGGCTGACCTGCAGAACGTCTACGAGGTGAACGTTGCCGGAGTCCTGCTCGGCATCCAGACCCTCGCGCCGCTGATGGCCAGTAGCTCCGCGATTGTGAACGTGGGCTCCGTGGCGGGCCTGACCGCGCACTATCCGGAGGCCTACACCGCCAGTAAATGGGCACTGCGGGGCCTCTCCCAGGTGGCTGCCATGGAACTTGGCCCCCGGGGAATCAGGGTCAATTCTGTCCACCCGGGCTTCATCGAAACGCCCATGACGGCGAGCGCCAAGGCCGAGTTCAGGCAGGCGACCATGGCCGAGACCCCGCTGGGGCGCACTGGAAGCGTGGAGGAGGTGGCCGGCGTCGTGTTGTTCCTCCTGAGCCCGCTCTCTTCGTTCGTGACCGGTGCCGAGATCCCCGTGGACGGCGGCCAGTCAGGCCACGGCGGAGCAAAGTCTGTCTCCGATGCCATGCGCTAGCCCTGCAGCACGATGCCAACTAGCCCGGCAGCACCGCCGACCAGCCGCCGTCGACCATCAGGTTGGCGCCCGTCACGTATGACGCTTCGTCGGAGGCCAGGAACAGCGCGCACTTGGCCACTTCTTCCGGCGAGCCGATCCTGCCCAGCGGGATGCTGCCGGCGATGGAACGCATGGGGTGGCCGGCGGCCAGGAGGTTGCCCTCGGTGGCTGCAGTGCGGATCATTCCGGGGCTGACAGCATTGACGCGCAGTCCATGCGGAGCCCCTTCGGCCGCGAGCTGCCTGGTCATGGCCACCACGGCTCCTTTCGTGGCGGTGTGGGCCAGCCGGCCGTTGGTCATGGAACCGGTAACTCCTGCCGTGGATCCCACCAGCACGATGGCGGCGTTCTGCGCCCGGATCAGTTGTGGCCAGAAGTATTTGACCGGCAGGAACACCACGTCCATCTCGTGTTCAACATTCCACTTCCAGTCGGCAAACGTGAGCTGCTCCACCGGGGCGAAGCGGGTGACCGCCGCGTTAGCGTACAGGATGTGGATCTGGCCATGGTTTGCGGCTACGTCCTGCGCCCATGCCGCCACAGCGGGCTCGTCCGTCAGGTCTACCCCGCTGCTGCTCATTCGGCCCCCGGCTGCGGTGACCTGGCGGACGGTGGCTGCGGCGCCGGCGTCGTCCATGTCGCAGCCGATCACTATGGCCCCTGCCTCCGCGAAGGCGAGCGCCGCCGCCCTGCCTTGGCCGCTGGACGTTCCGGTGATGACGGCGGTTTTGCCGGCCAGGCGCTGGCTGGAGACAGGCATGGGGGGTCCCTTCTGAAAGTACGTTTCTTCGACTTTCGCAGGGTTGGTCCGGACGGGGAATGGCGCTTTGGCTCTAGGTAGTATCCGCCGCACGAATAGTCACCGGGTGGGCGGCGACGGGGAAAAGTTCGTGCAGCCGCGAACAGGCCCGCTGGACCACGGAACGCAGCCAGACGCTGGCAGGGTCCTCCGTCTGGGACGGGTGCCAGTACATCGCTTCCACAAGGGACGCTTCAGCGTCGTCCGTGAACTCCAGCACAACGATTTCCGCACCGCGCTGGGCCCGTGCTGCCAGCATTCCCGGGACCAACGCCACAAGGTCTGTCCCTTCCACCAGGAGTGGCAGGGACAGGAATCCGGCCACCACAGCCGCCACGCGGCGCTGGATGCCCCGCGACTCGAACAGCTTGTCCGCCGGGGTGCTGATTCCCTCGCCGAAATAGCCGACGGCGTGGGGAACGGTGGCCAGGTCCCCCAGGGTGAGCCGGGGCTGCTGGAGCAGGGGATTTCCGGTGTCAGCCACAGCCACGAAGCTGTCCCGGAAGAGCTGCTTGCTGGCTCCCTGCATGTGGTATCCCGTGGGCCCGACGAGAAGGTCGATTTTAGAGTAGTCGGCCATCTGGCCCTGGATCCCGGACTTGGCTGTGGGAACGAAATCCACAGACACGCCGGGGGCGGCCTCGCGCAGGATCCCCCGCAGGGGACCCACAATCAGCGCCGCCGCGTAGTCCGAGGCTGCGATGATGAATTCACGCTCGCTCGTGGCGGGGTCGAACCTGGACCGTACACGCGTGGCCCGCTGGATGTGAAGCATTGCTTCATCAACCAGCGGGACCAGGGACTGCGCGAAGGGCGTGAGGTCATACGTTCGGCCGTTCCGCACCAGGAGTTGGTCGTCGAAATGGCGCCGGAGCCTGGCCATCGCGGCGCTGGTGGCTGGCTGGCTGAGCTGGAGCCTTTCAGCCGCCCGGGAAACGTTGCGCAGCTCCAGCAGGACCTGCAGTTGGGGCAACAGGTTCAGGTCCAGGTTCTTCATACCCATAGGTTATCCGTGCTCCGAGCCCGGCCGTCTTAGCGGTCGGTGGCACCCGGCTTCCCAAGAGCTGTCAGCTCAGGCGCCCTCCGATCCAAGCGCTTCGGCAACTTTCCGGGCGCCGCGGACGGCGATGGCCACACTCATCAGCGTGGGATTCATGGCCGTTGCCGTCGGAATGAGAGCGTTTCCGCCCACCACCAGGTTGTCGTAGCCCCACACACGTGACCACGGATCCGCCACCGAGGTGCCGTCGTCGGTTTCACCCAGGCGCATGGTGCCCTGATAGTGCAGGCTCGAGCCGTTCGGCATGAGGCGGGGCTCGGCAACGAAGGCGCCAAGGGCCTTGCCGGCACGCCGCAGCCGCTCAGTGGCCTCGGCGATTTCCGCGTTTTCCCGTTCAGTGAGCGCGTACTCGATGCTCATGTTGGGGAATCCGCGGTAGTCCGGTTCGTTGTCGTCGAAAGTGACGGCATCCTCGTAGCGCGGGTGCTTGCGCATGCCGTAGCCCATGTTGACGTAACCCCAGCGGTTCTCGGAGTAGGGGGTTCCCGGCTCCATCGGGAACGGAGTCGATTCGGAATACATCACCTGGACCGAGAAAGGGTGCTCGGGCTCGGAGAACGGGATGCGGTTCACTGCCGCAACAGGGTCTGCCGGGTTCAATGCGCGCCGGGCCAGTTCGGCGTCGAGGTCCTCCTCCGTGGCGAAGCGGCGCATCTTTTCGGCGTCCAGCGCCACCGTGGAGATGACCACGGGATGCTCGGTCAGGTAGTGGCCCAGCGCCTGCGGTCGCACGCCCGACGCCCACAGGAGCTGCGGTGAGCGGAAGGCATCCCCCGCCACGACAACGGCGTCCGCCGCCACAAATGACGTCTCGCCCGTGCGCAGGTCCTGGACGGTGACCCCGCTAGCCTGGTGTCCGTCCAGCTCCACGCGGCGGACCAGGGTGAGGTCACGGAGTTCAAACTTCTTTGAGAGCGCACTGTCCTTATCGATGAGCGGACCGAGGACGACGTCGGCGCCCGCCCAGCGCACGGAGCCGTCCGGTTGCGGGTCTCCGGCAACCGGAAGGGTGCCAACGCCGTACCCCTCTGGCAGTTCCGCGCCGAACTCTTCGTCAAGGAGTGACCTAATGGCTTCACCGACGGTGGAATCGGCGAACGCGGCACTCTGGACGTGCAGGAGCTCCTTTGCCTGGCCGATCAGCTCATCCCACTCCTCGTTGACGATAAACGGAATCTTCTCGCTGAACGCCGGCGACGGCGTGGCGCAGGTCCAGTGCGCACCTTGGCCGCCGACGTTGGTGGCCGCAGCCGCTGCGGGAAAAGAGGAAGCGTGGGCGGAGCCGGCTCCACCGAAATCGAGCAGATGGGTGCCCTGACGGGCGGTGAACATTCCCTCGGTGACCGTCCCGGCCGGGATGCCGAGCGATTCACGGTAGGCGCCGGCCTGCGGTCCCTGCGACATTTCCCGCGCACGGGCCTTTTCGCCAGGGTCTGCAATGTTCCGGACGCTCTCGCCGGGAAGGTTCGTCAGCTGTGGTCCTGCTTCGAACATCACCACCCGGGCTTCAGGGACCCGCTCGAGGATCACCCGAGCATAGGTGGAACCGATGGGCCCGCTGCCGACGATGGCAATAGTGGGATTGGACATGGTGTCTCCTTCGAAAAAATCAGGCCGAAAGGGTTTCGGAAGTTGTTTGGGGGGCGGGAACCGGTTCGTCGGAGAGGCGGCCATGCGGGAGCAGGATCGCTGCGACAATGCCCACGGCGTAGGTGGCCGCCAGGGAGATGAAGATGGGTGTGAAGACTGCACCATATATCTGCGCGATGGTGGCCCGGACGGCGGGCGTCGCCCCGTGGACCAGTTGCGGGGTAAGGGTGGAAGCGTCAAAACCTACTGGCAATAGGGCCGCCACGCCGAAGCCGATCACCCCGCCGATGATCGCCGTCGCGACCGTTGAGCCCACCTGCCGCACCAGGTTGACGGTTGCCGTGATGGTGCCTGTCTGGCTGGCCGGAACGGCCCCCTGGACCACTGCGACGATCAAGCTCATGAACGCACCGGTGCCCATACCAACCACACCCATAACGATCATGGGCACCCACAACGGAAGCCCCGCGGGCAGCAACGCCATCACAGAAAGTCCGGCCGCTCCCAGAGAGGTTCCCAGGATCGGGAAGATACGGTACCGCCCGGTCCGGGTGGCCAGCCATCCCGTGAGCAGGTTGCTGATCAGCATGCCGAACACTGTTGCGATGGGGACGAACCCGGACACCGTGGCGGTGGTCTGGTAGGCCATCTGGAAGTAAGTGGGCAGGTAGGCCGTGATGGAGAAAAGCCCGACGCCGATGATCGCCGATAAGGCGGTGCCTGCCGCAATGGTCCGGTTCGCGAAGACGTGGAGCGGCACGATGGGTTCGGGAGCCCGCCGCTCAATAAAGAAGAAGGCAACGAAGCCCAGGACGCTCACTGCAAGCGCCGCAGCGGTGCCAGGGCCGGCGCTCCGTTCAGCAGCCCACGTGACGGCGAGCACGAGGGCCACCAGGGCCGTGGTGAAAACAGCCGCCCCGGCGACGTCGAAGTGGCGCGGCATGGGTCCCGGTTCCAGATGCGGAACAGCGATCAATGCGAGGCCCAGGGCCGCTGCGCCGACCGGAATATTGATCCAGAAGACCCACGACCAGCCCCAGTAATCGGTAATGGCGCCGCCGAGTACCGGGCCAACGAGGATCGCGATAGGGAAAGCCGCACCAATGATGGCCATGTAGCGCGGCCGTTCCCGCTGCGTCGTGACCCGGGCAATGATGGTCTGGGACATCAACTGCAGGCCCGCGGAGCTCATCCCCTGCAGGACACGCGCCGCGATGAGCCATGCCATGTCCTGGGCGAAACCGCAGGCAAGGGAGGCGGCCAGGAACATGACCAGCGAACCGAGGAAGATCCGCCGCGCTCCGAGCACATCACCCAGCTTGCCGAGCACGGGCAGCAGCACGGTGCTGGCGAGGGTATAACCCACAACGACCCAGCTCATCAGTTTCAGTGCGCCCAACTCACCGGCAATGGTGGCCAGGGATGTGGACACCACAGTGTGGTCAAGGGCTCCGAGGAAAGAGACCGTAAGGAGGGAGATAACAAGGAGACGGAGTCTCAAAGGCGAAAGTGGCATAGTGATCTACCCGAACGATCGGGCCGTCGACGCGACGTGTTGTGCCTCGGCCGCACCATCACGGACGAGAACGGGTCCCGAGGGAACCCCGGCGCCACTAGCCATACTACCTCACTTTAGTCCAAAAACAACAAAAGAATGCCCGAATTCGACATCATTCGCGCCAGGTGCCCCTTAAGGCCCAGGTGAGGGCCATGTCCTCGAGCAGCTCATCCAGGTCGGCGACGTGCCGGCCCGAGGAGCAGGCAACAAGAGCCCGGCGGAGCGCAAGGCGGGCTGATGATTCGTAGCGTTCCGGAGCCCTCAACGCCCCGCCCGCGGTGGACGTCTCCAGGCGCGTCAGCCCGGCGGGTTGGTCCACGGTTACTTCCGTCCTCACCTCGCCGAGGGCCAACACTTGGACCAGCCCTCCGAGGTGAGTCCCGCCCGCCAGTGTCCCGACGAGGGTAGCGGGAACCGACCCGCCGGCGGGTCCCGCTGAGTCCAGGAGCGCGATCCTGCCGTGGGTAGTGGCCCTGCAGGCCTGTGGAGTCAGCGGCCGCCCGGTCAGGGACCGCTCCCAGCCAAAGCCGTCCCGGAGAACGGCTTCGAGGCTTGCAGCGGGAGCCGCACACTCGACGGTGACGATCCGGGCCGGGCTTCCCCGCCTAGCCCGGACAGCATCAGCAACAACGTCGGGGCGCAGGCGGGGGCGCTCGGCGATCAGCGGAATATCGCCCGGCCAGGGTTGGGATGCAAGTGATTCCTGCGGAAGCACCCCGGGGTCCGCAAGCACCACAGCCACCGCTCCTTCCGCCCGGGCGGCCAGCATGCCCTGCCACCAATCGCCGGATCCAGGCACCGCCGCCACCGCGCCACGGACGTCGTCCGTGCGCACTGCGCTCAGGGGAAGTTCGGCAATAGCGGCAACATAGGCAGGCAGTGCGGTGCAGACGCCGAACCCTCGAACTGCGGGATTCACTGCGGCACCCCTTCAAGAACTTTCGCCACGACAGCATCGGCGAGGTCAATTGCATGGAGCGAGTCGGCCAGCAGTTCGTCATACTCCACCGGGGCTGCACCCTCAAGGAGCGACGCGAGCAGGCGCCACTCCGCCACATAGCCGTCTTCCGGATCCCGCCGGTACTCTGTCCACTGCCCGTCCACGCTTCGTACGCGGACGGCCGCGCTTCCGGCATGGACGAAGGCCGGCGGGAAATTAACCTCGATACGGTCATGGGAGGTGGCGACGCTCATCCGCCAGAGCGCGTCCGGCCCTTCCGGAAGCATGGTGAGCGCCAACTGGACCAAGACGTCACCCGCCCGGTACCCCACCAGGTAGCCGATGGGCCTGGCCACCTTCGCGTACACCACTTCGTCGACGCCAGGCGCAATGTCCCTGACGGCTGGAGAGTCATGGATCGCGAGGCCCGTCAGCAACTGCCGCAGGACGCCGGCCGCCACTGCTGGATCGTCCAGGTCAGGACGGCCCCGCCGGGCCGCCGGGAGGGGACCGCCCTCGACCACCAGCCGGTGATACCTGTCATTTGGCGGGAGCGCGAGCGTCACGGAGATTGCCTGGACCCGGCCTTCGAGGGCCACAAGATGATGCTTCGCGCGTCCCCAGGCCGCATCAAACAGGTGGTTGGTTCCCACCACCAGAATGGCGCCGGCGGCCCGGCACACAGTAATGACCTCATCGGCTTCCTCCCGGCTGGTGGCCAACGGCTTCTCGCAGAAAATGGCGCGCTTGCCGGCAGCCACTGCCTCCAGAATCTGGCGCGCATGTTGCGCAGGCGGACTGCAGACGGCCACCACCTCCACCGTTGGGTCTTCAAGGAGGTCCGCGTCCCCCTCCGACCAGCGGGCGCCAAGCCTCTCCGCCAGCCCCCGGGCGCGACCGCTCCCGGCATCGGCAATGTGCTGCACCGTGAATAGTTCCGCCAGTCCTCCCAGCACCGGCAGGTGAAGGGCCGCGACGCCCGGCCCTGCTCCAAGAATCCCTACTCCCCAAGGCATCGTTGCCCCCCCTTCTTATGTTCTTATTATTCATAAGTAGGAAAAGTTTTGGCTATAGTCACATCAAGCCGCACCTTAGTCGCTCCAATGTGTGAGAATTGTTGCCATGACGACAGACTCCACCCTCCGCTTTGGAGCACAGACGGATGAAGTAACGAGCCTCCTGCGGATCGTCAACCTGGTGCGCACGGGCGAGGCCACCACGCGCCCTGAAATCGGCAAGGTCACCGGCTTGGGCAGGGGCGTTGTCAGTCAGCGCGTGGATCAGGCAATCCAGATGGGCTTCCTCGGCGATGGCGAGTTCGGAGCCTCGTCCGGGGGCCGCGCCCCCCGGACCCTACGTTTCCGCGCGGAGCGGGGGCGGATCGTGATTTGCGCCCTCGGAGCGGCTCATATGAGGGTTGGCGTAGCGGCCCTCGACGGCGACATCCTGGAACACAGGCACCGCACGTGGGATATCGCACAGGGTCCGGAGAAGACCATCGACGCGGCGATGTCCCTGATTGACGACATCCTGAAGAAAGACGCGGAGGTGCCCGTCTGGGGTGTGGTGGTGGGGCTTCCGGGCCCGGTGGACTTCGCCTCGGGGCAGCCCGTGGCGCCTCCGATCATGCCGGGGTGGAACGGTTACGATGTCCGCGCACCATTCGAGGAACGGTTCAACGCACCGGTATGGGTAGATAACGACTCCAACCTGCTTGCCCTCGGCGAACGCGCCCGGCGGCGCGACGCCCTGGTGGACCTCATCTACTGCAAGATCGGCTCAGGAGTCGGAGCGGGCCTGCTGTCCAAGGGCAGGATTCACCGTGGTGCAAACGGGGCCGCCGGCGACATCGGACACGTCCGGGTTTCCGATTCCGACGCACAATGCCGCTGCGGCAAGATCGGTTGCCTGGAAGCGGTTGCCGGCGGCTGGGCCCTCGTCCGGGATGCCGAACAGGCTATCAAGGAAGGTGCTGGCAGCTCCCTGGCCCCGAAGGCGAAAAAGGGAGCGCTGACCCTCGAGGACATCACCCTGGCAGCCCACGACGGGGACCCCCTGGCCATCACCCTCATCCAGAAGTCGGCACGGGTGGCAGGCGAGACCATTTCAGCCCTGGTGAACATGTTCAATCCGGGAGTCATTGTGATCGGCGGTGCCATCGCGTCCGCCGGTGAAGTGTTCCTGGCCGAGGTGCGCCAGCGGGTCTATGAACTGTCACTGCCGCTCGCCACCCGCGACCTAACCATCACGCTCTCGGTAAACGATGAGCGCGAACCGCTGCGCGGCGGAGCTGAACTGGCCCGCGAGCAGCTGTTCGACGTCACTTTCCCCCGCTGGTTCGCGGAGGGCCGGCCGTCCCCTGAACGAGCCGCCGTTCCGGCGTAAAATTCCGGCGTAGGGTACCGGCATGACGGGAAAGCGCCCCCGGCCCCCTCAGGCCACGTCGCGGGACACGCTGGGCACCGGCACCCGGTCAGGATCCAGCAGGGCCTCCAGGCGGAACGGCAGGAGCAGCGGCGAGCCGGGACCTGCCTGCAGGTAAGGCACCAGGAGCTGGAAGCAGACAGCCACGGCGTGTGCACCGCCGCGAAGTTCGCGTTTGCCGGCCAGGACCAGCCTGTCCTGCACGAACCACCAGCCGGACTCGGCCTGCAGCGAATCTGCCGGCACACTGCGGGCCCCCAGCACTACCGCCAACTCCCCGGGTGGCACCCTTACGCCGTCGATCTCAACTGCAAAGCCGCCCAAGCTGGACAAGGGCATCGAGCGGATCCAGGGAAGACCCACCCTCAGCTCAAAGCCCGCGGGCGTGGCCGTCAGCGCATCTTTTCGCAAAGCGGTTTGCAACATGACTTTCGTCCTTTATCCTAAAAGTGACATAAGTTTGTCATTCATAAGCATAAATGGGAAGGCACTCTATGGCCCCCGAATTTCCAGACAACTGGACCCTCTGCGCCAGCTCCTTCAACTGGGCCCCCGAGATCACGGCAGCACGGCGAACGGCCCAAGACATTGTCACTGGCATCGCAGACTCCGCGGTGAAGACAATAGAGCTCGAGCCTGGACTGCTGTGGCGGACCTTCCCCGCTCCGCAGGACGCCGAGGTGGACGCACTGCGGGATTCGCTGGCCGCTAGAGGGGCACGCGTCAGCATCGTTGGTGCCAGCCTGGACGACTTCACATCGCCAACCGAACGCCGTTCGCTTCAGGAACGTCTGGACTTCCTGGTCCCCCAACTCCACGCCGCCCGCCGGGTGGGCGCGAGCGGAGTCCGGTTGCCGGTCGGACAGGCGGGCACGGAACTGCTGACGCTGCTGCAACCGCTGCTGCATGAGCTCGACCTGGTGCTGTATGAAGAGATCCAAGGGCAGCAGTCGCCACGGAACCCTTCCGTGGCTCCAGCCCTGGATGCAATAGCCGGGCTGGCAGATGACCATGTGCGCGTGCTCGTGGATATCAGCATGCTGATGCCTGCCCTTCCCGTGACCTACCTTGAAGAGCTGCGGCGCGGAGGCGTCTCCGCGGAACTTCTGGTGCGCCTGGAGAATGACTGGCGGGACCCAGCCACGCTCGACGCCGTCACGGGCCTGCTCCGCTCAGGGAAGGTTCCGCCGCACATCCATACCCTCTTCATGAACTTGCTCATCCGGTTCGGCCGCAGCGATGCCGCAGACCTTCAGGGCATCCTCTCCTTGGTGGGTGCCTTCCATTTGAAGTTCTGGGACCTGGACGACGACGGCGGCCGGGTTTCGCAGCCGTTGCGGGACCTTGGCAGCCTGCTCGGCAGGAAAGGTTTCACCGGCACGCTGACCAGCGAATGGGGTGGCCACGAGTGGCTGCAGGATGACCCGACGGAGACGACGCGCAGGCATTTGGCACTGGCGGAGACTTGCCTGGCGGGGTCAGCGCCGACCGGCAGGGCTGCGGTCTGATCAAAGCTCAAAACTACAACTGAACAGCGGAACGGCCAGCCCCCGAAGTACCTGGGACCGGCCGTTCCGCTGTGTGCTACTTGGTGCTGAAAGCGGCGTCGAAGGCCGCTGCGGACGGTTCATAGCCGGAGAGCCGGCGGACGAACGCAAGCGCCTCGGGGGCACCATCCAGCCGGTCCATGCCGGCGTCCTCCCACTCCACGGACAGCGGGCCGCGGTAGTCGATGGCGTTCAGCATCCGGAACGCATCCTCCCATGGCACGTCGCCGTGGCCTGTGGAGATGAAGTCCCAGCCGCGGCGCGGATCAGCCCAGGGCAGGTGGGATGAGAGGCGCCCGTTGCGGCCGTTGGCCAGCCGCTTCTTCGTGTCCTTGCAGTGCACGTGGTAGATGCGGTCCTTGAAGTCCCACAGGAACCCCACCGGGTCGATGTCCTGCCACACCATATGGCTCGGGTCCCAGTTCAGGCCAAAGGCCTCGCGGTGTCCGATCGCCTCCAGGGTGCGCTGCGTTGTCCAGTAGTCGTACGCGATCTCGGACGGGTGCACCTCGTGGGCGAACCGGACGCCGCACTCGTCGAAGACGTCCAGGATGGGGTTCCACCGGTCCGCAAAGTCCTGGTAGCCGGCGTCGACCATCTTTTCGGAGGCGGGCGGGAACATTGCCACGTACTTCCAGATGGATGATCCCGTGAAGCCGGTTACCGTCTTAACGCCGAGCTTGGCGGCGAGCCGTGCGGTGTTCTTCAGTTCCTCGGCGGCACGGCGGCGGACCCCTTCGGGCTCGCCGTCGCCCCACACAACGTCAGGCAGGATGCCGCGGTGCCGTTCATCGATGGGGTCGTCACAGACTGCCTGGCCCTTGAGGTGGTTGGAGATGGTCCACACGTTGAGTCCGTGGCGTTCAAGGATGTCCAGCTTGCCCTGCACGTAGGCGTCGTCATCCCAGCGCCAAGGATCCAGGTGGTCACCCCAGCAGGCGATCTCCAGGCCGTCGTAGCCCCACTCGCCGGCGAGCCGGGCGACCTCCTCGAACGGCAGGTCGGCCCACTGGCCGGTAAACAGTGTGATTGGTCGAGCCATCTGCTCCCCCCTCCTCAGCCGGCCAGCACGGGAACGCCGGCAGCGACGCGTGTCCAGACGGAATCATTTTCGGAACTGCGCTCGACGGCGTCGAGCACCCGCTGCACCCTCAGCCCGTCAGCGAACGACGGGTGCGGGTTTGTGCCGCCCACGATGCCCTCCACGAGGTCCTTGACCTGGTGGGAGAAGCCGTGCTCGTAACCGAGCATGTGACCCGCGGGCCACCACGCCGAAACGTAGGGGTGGTCCGCTTCCGTGACGAGGATCTTCCTGAAGCCCTGGCGGTCCGCGGGTGCGGTGCGGTCGTAGAACCGGACGCTGTTAAGGTCCTCAAGGTCGAAGGCCAGGGCGCCCTTGTCGCCCGAAACCTCGATCTCCAGCGCGTTCTTGCGGCCGGTGGCAAAGCGTGAGGCTTCAAACGACGCCAGCGCCCCGGTTTCGAAGCGGCCGGTGAAGATGGCGATATCGTCCACGGTCACCTGGCCGTAGCCGGTCCCGGCAGCGCCGGAGAGTCCAGTGCCGGACAGCCCGGAACTTGAGTTCAGGAGAGGCCGCTCCTTCACGATGGTGTCGATGACGCCGGACACCTTCGCCAGGTTTAGCCCGGTGACAAACTGGGCGAGGTCAATGGCATGGGCACCAATGTCCCCCAGCGCCCCGGAACCGGCGTGTTCCTTCTGCAGACGCCAGGCCAGCGGCATTTCGGGGTCCACGAGCCAGTCCTGCCGGTAGGAGGCGCGCACGTGGTTGATCGTCCCCACTGCGCCTTCGGCGATGAGGTTGCGGAGGAAGGTGACGGCCGGGACACGGCGGTAGGTGAAGCCCACCATCGCCCGGATGCCCCTGGCTGCCGCGCGCTCCGCAGCCTCGGCCATCGCTTCGGCTTCCGCCACCGTGTTGGCCAGCGGCTTTTCGCACAAGACGTGCTTCCCGGCCGCAAGCGCCGCGATCGCGATTTCGGCGTGGGAGTCACCGGGCGTGACGATGTCGACGACGTCGATATCGTCCCGCGCGATCACTTCCCGCCAGTCTGTGGCTGATTCTGCCCAGCCCCACTTTTGGGCGGCGGCAGCCACCGCTTCGGCGTTCCGGCCCACAACGACCGCCATTTCCGGCTCGGCCGGCAGGTCGAACACCCGCGGTGCCGTGCGCCAGCCCTGGGAGTGGGCGGCGCCCATGAAGCCATAGCCGATCATGGCCACACGCAGGGTGCTCATGCGAGCACTACCTTGCGCTCGACCGCCACGCGGTTGCCCACGTAGCGCATGGGTGCGATCTGCATGTAGAGCAGGCGGAGCGTGAGGATGACTTCGACGTCGATCTCCTCGCCGGCGTCGGGGACGCGGTCCAGCGGGATGATGACGTCGGGCTTGTCTGCGACGAACCACAGGGTTTCCCATTGCTCCGGAAGCTCAGCTATGGAGTAGGACCTTCCCTGCAATTCGAAGCGGAGGGACGCTTTGGGTATCTGCACGCCGTCAACTGTTGCGGCGACGTCGTCAACGGCAGACAGCCAGAGGCTGCGGTACCAGGGCAGCTGCACCGACACGGCGATGCCCTCGGGGTGCCTGCGGACGTCGGTGTCCTGGAACAGGGAATTGTGAGTTGCCATGGTTTTCCTTACTTAACGGTCTCGACCAAGGTCGGGTGGGAGTCGGGTGCATTAGGGTCAACGGCCGCTTCAATGGCACTCCGCATCAGCGTGTGCTGCTTCTTGACGAGGTCGATCGGATCGGATTCGCCGAGATCCGCGAACGCGTGCCCCTCCCACTCGCTGGAGAGGTATCCCTGGTAGCCGCCCCTAACGAACTGGCGCACAATCCGGGCAATGTCCATCGCAGGTTCATTGCCGTTCTCGTCAATGTCGTAGAACTTCGCGTGGACGTGGAAGATCTGCGGCATGATGTCCAGCCATTCCTCCGGTGGAACCAGGCCGTGCATGTTGAAGGCCAGCCGGGTGAACGGGCCGAGGCGTGCTGGATCGAAGTTGTTGGCGTTGAGGTAGTCCTCGAACTCCTGGTTGCGTTCGTGCATGGGCAATGGTTTGCGCCAGATGTCCTGCATGACGGCGAAGTGCTCCTCGGGCAGTCCCATCTGCGTCAGGGTGCGGAACAGGGTCGGGGAAAGGCTGTGCATCGTGGAGCTGAAGTCTGCGGTGAAACCGAGCCGGTCGCTTCCCAGTTCCTCGTACATTTCCCGGATCTGCAGGATCTTGGGGTCGTTCGGGCCCTGCGGCGCGTGGATTTCGTAGCCGAGCTTCTGGTCGTACTTCTCGGCCAGGGGAAGCAGCCGGCGGAGTAGTTCCTTGCCGGCGGAGCGGATTACCACGCGGTGGAATCCGAGCTTGTTGGCGGTACGCAGTTGCGCGGCGAAGAAGTCGTACTCCTCGTCCGGCGTCATGTCCCGGTCCTTGCGGCGGCCCATGTCCAGGTTGGTGCCGACGGCGCTGGGTGTCAGGCCGTAGCGGTCCATGCTGTCGCGCCAGAGGCGGATGAAGTCATCGTCCACGTCGGGGTAGGTTCGCAGCATCTGCGCGATGTTGAATTCGACGCCGGGGCCGAGGCCTTCGTCGGCAACAGCCTTGATCAGCGTCTCGGGCGTGTAAAGCCCGGCGGCGAACTCGGAGGTGAGTGAATAGAGGGTAATGCCTAGCTCGATACCCGAGCCTGCGATGCCTTCTGACATGTCTTTTTGGTTCCTTCGTTGTCAGCCGCGGACGGGCTGGGCGAGATGGCTGTTGAGGATGCGGCGCGCCTCGGAGGCGTCGGTGATCATGGACGAACCGGCGTTGGCCGCGGCCGAACGCTGGACGGCCTGCTCGCCGCGGATTATGTCGAACGGGTCCTGCCAGTTGTTCCAGTGCCAGCCTTCGTATTCGCTGGAGATTGCACCGGAGTAGCCGTTCTCGACGAGCTGCCGGACCAGGTCACGTACCGGTACCGAGGGCTCTTCGCCGTTCTCGTCGATGCCAAAGAACTTGCCGTGCACGTGGCGTACCCACGGCATGATTTCCAGCCACGTGTCCAGCGGCGCCGGACCGAAGAGCCCTGTTCCGTTGATGGCGAAGTCGATGCCAAGGTCCGGCCGGCCGTTGCGCGCTGCCAAGCCGATGAAGGCCCCGAAGCGCTCACCATGGACCTTTTGTGTGTTGGGCGGTCCTTCGGCATGGAAACCGTTCCACAGCTCAACCACCTGCCGGAGAAGCTCCTCGGAAGCACCACGGCGGCGGTAGGCCTCCAGCAGGGAGGGAGCAAAGCCCGTGACCGTGGCGCCCCAGTCGGCGGTGAAGCCCAACAGCGGGGAATTGAGTCTTTCATAGCGGTCGCGCAGGGCCAGGACACGTTCATGGGCGCCGTGCTGGTCCGCGTGGACTTCCAGGGCCAGGGTGACCCCGTACTGCTCCGCCACGGGAAGCAGGCTTTCCATCGCGTCGGGAGTCAGCGAGATCTGTACCCGGGCGATCGGGAAGCCGAGCCGGGCGGCCACTTCGATCTGCTTGCGCATGTACTCGACCAGCTCGTCGTGGTTCATGAGCCGGTCACGGCGGATGCCCGTGTCAACGTTAACTGCGAGGGAGGTGGGCACCAGGTCAACCTCGGCAACAAGGTCACGGAACTGCCCAACGAAGGTGTCATCAATCCGGTCCGGGAAGCCCCGCAGGCTGGAGAATCCGATGACCTCAAGGCCGGGGCCGAAGCCTTCGGCCGCCACCTTTCGAATCAGGCCATCAAGGTCGTACTGCCGGGCGTGGGAGGCCCGGGTGAAGCTGTAAAGGGTGACGCCCTGTATCGGCGTGCCGAGGCTGGTCATCGCTGTGCCACCTTCATGGTCTTGGTGTCGTGCTCTTCGATGTGCAGCACGCCGTGGTCGGTGATGATGTACGGGATATAGAGCTTCAGGTCGACCCGGACCTCGTGCTCAGCCTGCTGATCCGGGACGGGAACGTCGCCCGAAAGAACGGCCGAGTCCAGGGGAAACCACCATTCGCCGGTCTCGTCCACGAGTTCCTCGAAGCTGAAGGTGCGGTTGTTCATGGTCCAGCGCAGCGAGCCCTCCGGTGCGCTGACGCCGTCAACGCTCAACGCTGCCCCGGCAATGCACGAACCCGGCAGGGCCCTGTACCAGGGGATGCGGACTTCGACGGCTGTGCGGCCGTCCTGGGTGGTGAGTGTTCCCTGCTCGATAATGCGGTCGGCGATCATCGAGACCTCCTTGTCTGCGGCATGTCTTGCCTGTGCTTGAACAGAGTGGCGTGGGCCACTTCTTCATTATTTAGTCAGTCTAATGTCAGATTTAGACATAAGTAAAGAGCTGGTGATTTCTTCCGCAATCCTCCGCGCACCGCGCACCGCGAGCGCCACCGCCGTCAGCGTGGGATTGCACGCCGTGGCGGTGGGGATCACGCCGTTGCCGGCCACAAAGAGGCCGGGGACCTGCCAGACCTGGCTGTCCGGGGAACACACGCTCTCGCCGTCGTCCGCCGCGCCCATGCGCGTTGTGCCCTGGTAGTGGAGCGAAGACCCCGGCGGGAGGACGAAGGGGCGCTCGTCGAGCGGTTCGCCCACCGCCTTGCCCAGCCGGACAATTTCCTGCCTGGCACGTTCAAGCACGTCATGGTCGCGTCCCGTGAGGCGGTAATGGATGCGCATGGCGGGCATTCCGTATGAGTCGCGGGCGTCGTCGTCGAACGCCACCCGGTCGTCCCGCTGAAGGTCCTTGGCGCAGAACAGGCCCAGCCCAACAATCGATCCCGGGACGATAGGGTCATCTTCGGCCAACGGGACAGGGGACGCATCCAGCTGCATGATCTGGCCATGGAATGGCGCGTCGTCAGTGTACGGAACCCACGCCACCCCGCTTTGCTCGCTGAGCGCGCCGTCCGCAGCCGTCGGGCTATGCTCGGCCTCGACGTCACGCAGCCTGCTCGCGAACACCACCTGCGCCTGGTCGTTGAGATAACGGCCCAGCGCGGCGGGCCTGATTCCGGAAGCCCACAGCAGTTGCGGCGTGCGCAGGGCATCCGCGCCCACCACAACGTAGCGGGCGGCCACCTGATGGCTCTCTCCGCTGCGCCGGTCCTGGACTTCAATGCCGCCGGCCCTGCCGTCGTCATCGACGAGCACGCGGGTCACCAGCGACTCGTCGAAAAGTTCAAACTCCGGATTATCCCGGGTCACGCCCCCCATGACGACGTCGGAGCCTGACCAGACAAGGCCGCCGTCCTTCCGGCGGTGCACGGCGAGCGGCATGGGCTGGACGCGGTAGGCCCGGTCCCGGCCCTCATCCACAACGGCTGCAAGGCGTCCGCGGACGAGGTCCGAGAACGGGGCGCCGTCAAAGGCATGGGCGGTCACGCCCAGCAGGCGGTCGGCGTCCTCGAGAAGCTGCTCCAGGTCCGGCAGGAATGCGATGCGCTCCTGCCCGCCCGGGCGCGGGCAGGCGGCGGTCCAGTGGGCAGCCATGCCGCCCACGTTGCTCGACATGGCGGCGACTGGCATCCCGTCTTCTCCGGGGAACGCATAGCCGTCCGGCAGCAGGTAAGTCCCGGGCCGGGCGCGGCGCTCCCCGCTTTTGACGGCGCCGGGTGAATTCACCGTTTCCGCGCCGGCTCCGGGGCCTTCCGATGCCCGCTGGGCAAGACTGCGGCGTTTAGCGTCCCCGATGTTCTTCACGTGCGCCCCGGGCGGGCTGCTGACCGTGGGACCCACTTCGAACATGGCGATGGTGACGCCGGGCGCCTCCTCGCTGAGGATTCGCGCGTACGTTGATGCCGTCGGTCCGCTGCCAACGATGGCGACGTCGACGGTGTCGGGGTACCGGCGGCTGCTCATCGCCCCGCCACCAGTTCCTGGATGCGGCGCACGGACTTTGCCGAGTCAATAGTCGGGTAGTACTCGAGCCCGATGGGGCCGGAGTAGCCGCTGTTCTGCAGGTCTGCGAGCCGGGCGGGCCAGTCGATGGATCCTGAACCCGGCTCCCCGCGGCCCGGGGCGTCGGCGATCTGCACGTACTTGATGAGACTGCCGGCGTTGGCGAGTTCGGCGGCCACGTCCTCGCCTTCGACGGTGGAGTGGTACAGGTCGTAGAGGACGCCGAAGTTCGGGGAATTCACGCCGCGGGCGACGTAGACGGCTTCCGCGGTCCGGTCCAGCAGCGCCCCGGGGTGGTCAACCCGGATGTTCACCGGCTCGAGGACCAGGGTGATGCCGGAGCCCTCGATGTGCGCGACGCCTCGGGTGAAGATTTCGATCAGCTCGTCAAGCTGGTCCTGCCGCTTGCGCCCGCCGAAGCCGGTGCCGCTGCCCACCACGATGCGTGGGCAGCCGAGCTGCTGCGCTACCGCCACGCCGGCGTCCAGCCCCTCGTAGAAAGGCTCGTGGTTTCGGGGCGGGATCATGAACTGCATGCGCGGTTCCGCGAGCTGGGCAGTGAGCTGGACTCCGGTTTCCTCGAGTGCGTCCTTGAGGGCCGGAATGTCCTTGCCCGTCGGGCCCCACATCTCGACCGCATCGAAGCCGGCGGCAGCGGCGGCACGGACCCGGTTCGCGGCGCTTTCGTTTGATTCGGCGAACAAAAGGTCAATATTTGGCGAAAGTTGAAACATGGGTGTCTCCTGAAATGTTGAAGAGTGGTTTAGAACATGGGGTGGTCGTGGACCGGACGCTCCGGGACCGGTTGAAGCACGTCCCAGTGCTCAACAATCCGCCCGTTTTCGAAGCGGTAGATGTCTGCGACGGCCGCGTCGGGACGCCCTGGACCTGAAGCGCGTACATGCACCATCGCCAGGTCACCGTCCACGAGGATGCGCTGGATATCGAAACTCGCGTCCGGGGATCCATCAAATTTTGGCGTGAGCATCCGGATAGCCGCCTCAGGCCCGTCAGGAATAGTCGGGTTGTGTTGCCGGTAGTCGCCGGCCACAAGGAAGTCGAAGGCTTCACGCACCCGTTTTTGGGTGTAGAAGATCTCCACGAAGCGTTCGAACGCTGCGCGGTTGTCAACCATCGCGGGTCAGCCCTTCAGGCCGCCGGAGAAGCCCTGGATGAATCGCTTCTGGGCGAACAGGAACAGCGCCAGGATGGGAATCATGGAGACGATCACGATCGCGAAGATCGAGTTCCACTTCGAGACCAGGGAGCCGATGTAGTAGTACATGGCCACCGGCAGCGTCTGGTTCGCAGAGCCGCCCAGGAAGATCAGCGAGGTGAAGAAGTCGTTCCATACGATGAGTCCGGCGAAGATGGTGACCGTGCCGGTGGCAGGAGCCATCATGGGGAACACCACCTTGGAGAAGATCTGGGACTTGCTGGCGCCGTCGATAGTTGCCGCTTCCTCATAATCTGTGCCAAGACCCCGGAAGAAGTTCGCGTAAAGGAAGATCGACAGCGGCAGGAGCATGCCGGTATACAGGATGATCAGGCCCCATGCCGATCCCGTGAGGCCAATGGCACGCGCACCCATATAGAGGGGAACGGCGCCGAGCTGGCCGGGGAGGATGATGGCAATGAGGAAGAGATAGTACGCGCCCCTGCTCCAGCGGCGGGTGTTGCGGGAGATCACGTATCCGGTGATTGAGCCCAGTGCGATCAATCCGACTATGCTGCCCGCCGTGATGATGACACTGTTCACAAGGCCCATGACCACGTTGGAGTTGCCCGTGGCCGTCAAGACAGCCACGAAGTTGCTGAAGTCCGGGCTCTTAGGCGGCGCGAGGGGCGACGTCGTATACATCTCGCTGTCAGGCTTAAGAGCCGTGGTCACTAGGAAGTAGAACGGGGCGAGGAAGATTAGCGCCAAAGCCCAGAGACCAATTTCCCGGAGCAAGGTGAGTTTGGTGTAGCGGAACATTTGTTAGTCCTCGGGGTTCGATCGCGTCAGCCGCTGCTGGAGAACGGCGAAGAACAGGATGATGACGGCCAGCACTAGGGCCAGGGCGGCACCGCCACCGAAGTTCCCGAGCGCGAACGCCTGCTTGTAGACCTGGGTGGCCAGCGTTTCGGTTGCACCCGCCGGCCCTCCCCCGGTCAAGGCCATGATGGGGTCGAAGACCCGAAGCCCCTGGACGATTCCCAGGGTGGTCGCAATGGCAATGGCGGGGCGGATAGCTGGCAGCGTGACGTTCCGGAATCGCTGCCACAGGTTGGCGCCGTCAATGGCGGCCGCCTCCTCGACTTCCACCGGCACGCCGGCCAGTCCGGCCAAGAAGATCACCATGGCGAAGCCGGTAGAGCTCCAGACAAGCACCACCAGCACCGTCCAGATGGCCCACTGCGGGTCCGCGAGCCAGGGCTTCGCGAGGTCGCCGGCGCCTATCGAGGTCAGGAAGACGTTGATCGGACCGTCGAAGTCGAAGATGTACTTCCAGATGTAGGCCGTGGCGAGGGGGCTGAGCACCACGGGCATGAAGAAGAGAGTGCGGAGGATGTAGCGCGTCTTGAGGACCCGGTTCAGGCCGAGGGCGATGATGAGGCCCGCGACGCTGCCAAGGAAGACCGACCCAAAGGCCAGGAAGAGAGTGTTCAGCAGGGCGCCGAGCTTGGTGGGATCTTTGAAAATGGCTTCAAAGTTCTGCCAGCCGACCATTTTGAACGAGCCGATGCCTGTCCAGTTGGTGAAGGCGAAGAAGCCGCCGATGCCGGTCGCCACGTAGTGGATGGCGATGACAAGGGCAATCCCGGGCAGCGCCCACCACCAGTGCCCGAACTGTAGGCCCCTGCCCCGGGGGCGGGCCTTTGGGTCCGCCCCCGGAGTGCGCTTGCCTCGCCGGGGTGCTTCAGCTGCTTCGCTTTTCGGTTGCATCGTCGCAGTCATGGTAATCCTTGCTTATCCCTTTGAGTTCTCGGAGCTTGGTGATGTGAAGCTGTTACTGGTCCCAGGCTGCATCCATCGCCTGCAGCACCTGGTCGGCAGTCTTCTGGCCAGTGATGAGGCCCTGGACGCCGGTGGCGAGTGCATCGTACACGGCTGAGTTGGGCCACTGGCTGTTCGGCAGCGGGCCGTACTTTCCGCCCTTGATGAGATCACCGACGTTCTTGTACGCACCGCTGTTGAAGTCGTAGCTGTCCAGGCCGCTGACCGGGAGAGCGCCGTCGATTTCCGCGAAGGCCTTCGTCTGTTCAGGCTGTGCGGCCCAATCGAGGAAAGCCTTCGCCGCGTCCTTGTTCTTGGACGCCGCGTTGATGGAAAACGCGTAGTTGGCACTGGCAAATACGAAACCCTTATCCGAGCTCTGCTCTGCAGGGAGCCCGCGCACATCGAAATCCGAGTCGGCGGCCGCAGACTTCAACTGCTTCCAGCTGGGGCCCGGGATAAATCCGGCAACGGAAGTTCCGCTGGCAAGGCCCTTGGTGATGGCGTCGAAGCCGGCACCTGCGGCGCCCTTCTGGAAGCAGCCAGCGTCATTCAGTTTGGTGACTGCCTCCAGCGATGCCTTCCAGCCGTCCGAGCCGGCGAAGGTGGTTTCCTTGGCGGTACGCTTTTCGTTCCACTTCGGGTCCTCCGCATAAACGCGGGACGCTGCGAGCGACATTGCCATCAGGCCGGTGTTTGGAGCAGCGGAGCCGGCCAGCGCGAAGAACGACTTGCCGGACGATTCGAGCGTTTTGCACTGCTCTTGGAGTGAGGAGAAGTCTGACGGGAAGTCAGCGATGCCGGATGCTTTGGCGGCGGTCTCATTGGCGACCATCCCGACCACCGTGATCTCCGGGGCCTGGCCGTAGACTTTTCCGTCCGTTCCAAAGAGGGCTTCGCTGCCCGTGGGAACAAGCTTCTTGGCGGCGTCGTCCAAAGGCTCAAGGAAACCTGCCTGAACGAGGGGCAGGATGCTGCGGCCGGTGCCGGAACCCGGCGCGGTCACCACGACGTCGGACGCGTTTCCGGCCTGGAGCTGGGTCCGCAGGGTCTGGTCGTACGAGTCATTGGGCTGCGGGTTGAACGTGATCTTCACGTTGGGGTTCGACTTCATGTACTTCTCAGCCAAGACCTGGAAGGGGCTCTCAATGGTGTTGGAGGTGGCGAACGACAGGGAAAATTCCTGTGAGCCCCCAGCGGAGGAATTGCTGCCAGCGGAGGCTGAGCAGCCGGTAAGGACGAGGGCTGCGATAGTGGGGACGGCGAGGGCGCCGACCTTGAGGCCCGAATAGCGACGGTGCTGTGTCATGTCCAGCCTTTCTGACTTCGTTGTCGAAAATATCCGGGGCCGTGACCCCGGTCACTCATCAGTATGCAAGAGATGTGCCGAAAACGCACATAAGTCTTACCGATGACAGACATAAGTCATGCGGGGGGTGAGCGGAAGCACTTACATCGAGAAGTCTGATGCCGGCCGCCCAACTTATCGACGCCGCTGATACACTGGCCCTACTTAGTTCACCGTTGAAGGATTGCCGTGCCGTGATGAATCATGTTCTGCTATCCCGGCTCGACCTCAACTTGCTGATTTCGCTGGATGCCCTCATTACCGAACGCAGCGTGACCAGGGCGGCGGAGCGGCTCCACCTCAGCCAGCCGGCGCTCAGCGCCTCGCTCGCCAGGCTCAGATCCCACTTCGGGGACCCGATCCTGGCCCGTCGCGGAAATGCCTACGAGCTCACCCCCTTCGCCCTGCGGCTCGCGGAGCACACCACCACCGCGCTCGAGGCCGCACGCCGCGTCTTCGAGAGCCAGGCCACCTGGGAGCCCACGGAATCCGAGCGTGAGTTCTCCATCTACGGCTCGGACTACGGCTTCACGACCATTGGCCGGGTTGCCTCCGAACTTGCCGCTGAGCGGGCGCCAGGGGTCCGCTTCCGGTTTATGCTTCACAACCCGATGGTGGTGGAGGATGCCGCCAACCGCCTTCGTTCCGTAGACGGCATGGTGATCCCCCACGGGTTCCTTACCGGGCTCCCCTACCTGGATCTATGGAGGGACGGGTGGGTGGCCGTGGTCTCCTCGTCCAACGACGCCGTCGGCGATCGCATCACCATGGAGAACATCGCCGAGCTTCCCTGGGTGATGACCTATCAGACCCGCTCAGCCTCAACGTCGGCGGAACGGCAGATCCAGCAGCTGGGTGTTGAGCCGCGCGTGGACGTGGTTGTTGAAAGTTTCCAGTCCCTGCCGCACTTTGTGGTGGGAACCAACCGGATCGCGCTCATCCAGGCGGCGCTGGTACCGTTCGCGCTGCGGATAGGCGGGGTGCGGATCCTGCCGCTGCCCTTCGATGCCACTCCGCTGGTGAATGCCCTGTGGTGGCACCCCGTGCACAACCGCGATTCGGAACATGAGTGGATGCGGGGCCTCTTCAAAGAGGCCGCTGACATCGTGGCAGCCGCCGCAACAAAGGAAGCCCCTTAAATGCCTCGATGCCCGCCCATTTCTGGACGGGCATCGAGGCTATGGGACGTTCGGTTGCAGCGTCAGGCTGATGCCAGCGCCGTCCGCATGCTCTTGCGGATGAGGTCGTGCTGCTGACGGACCAGCAGCAGCGGATCCACCTCGCCGAGCTCGGCGAAGGCGTGGCCTTCCCACTCGCTGGACCAGTAGCCTCGGTAGCCGCCTTCTACGAATACGCGGACCAGTTCCGGATAATCGATGGCCGGCTCGTTGCCCTGGTCATCAATGTCGTAGAACTTCGCGTGGACGTGCATGATTTGCGGCATGATGTCAGCCCACTCCTGGGGGCTGACATGGCCGTGCATGTTAAAGGCCAGGTGGGCGAAGGACCCAAGCCGGGCAGGATCGAAGTCGCGTCCGCGCAGGTAGGCAATGAACTCCTCCTGCCGCACCCGCATCGGGGCGTCAGTGGCCCAGATAGCCTGCAGTCTTTGGACGGCTTCGTCGTCCAGCCCGGCACGGCGGACGGCACGCAGGAGCGTGGGAGACATGCTGTGCATGGTCGAGGAGAAGTCAGCTACGAAACCCAACAGTGGCGAATCAAGCTCCGCATAAACGTCGCGGACCTTCATGATCTCCGGCGAGTTGGGCCCCAAGGGGGCATGGATCTCGTAGGCAAGTTTGAGTTCGAGGTCCTCGGCGAGCGGCAGGAGCCGGCGAAGAAGCTCCGGCTTCGCACTCTGGATGCGGACGAGCGGGAAACCCAGCTTCTTGGCGCCGCGGAAGAGCGTCTGCGTGAACTCGTACTCTTCGTCCGGGGTCATGTCACGGTCACGGCGCCTGCCCATATCCAGGTTGGCGCCAAAGGAGCTGGCCGTGAAACCGTGTTTGTCGAAGGCCTCCTGCCACGAGCGCGCGAAGTCGTCCGTCACGTTGGGATAGGTAGGCAGGACCTGAGAGGCCACGATCTCGATCCCGGGGCCGATGCCCAGCTCCGCCACCCGGCTCAGCAGGCCGTCGAAGTCGTACCAGCCGGCGCGGAATTCGGCACTTGCCGAGTAGAGGGTGAGCCCGAGGGCGAAAGGATCCCCCTCAGCTTTGGGCGGAGGCGGGGTGACCGCCGTCGTCAGCTCCGGGGCCGCCGCCGCCTTGTCCGTGACGGTCAGCTCCAATGTCTGGTTGACGAAATTGGGGACGTACATGCCGGGACCGCCGTCCTGGCCGGGGGCAATCTGCATGTAGGGCAGGCGCAGCTCACCGATGATCTGGATTGTGTGCTGCTCGCCCAAGGCAACAGGACTCTCCGTTTTGGCAATGAGCAGAGGATGTTCCTGGAGGAACCAGAGAGTTTCGCTTTGCGCGGGCAGGTCCGGGAGCGCATAGCGGATACCGTCCAGTTCCAGGGTCAGGTCCCCGGCGGGGATTTCCCGGCCGTCGACCATGAGCCGGAGGCTGGAGACCGAGGAGAGCCACAGGCTCCGGTACCACGGAAGCGTCAGGGCCAGCGCGAGGCCCTCGGGGTGGGTGCGGAGGCTTGCATCGTCAAGAAGTCCGTTTGGCATGGTTGTCTCTTTGCTGGGAGGTGGGATGGGTTAGGTAAGTCCGCCGGCGATGCGGCGGATCAGGGCGTGTTGGCGCCGCACCTGCTCGATGGCACGCCAGGGAGTGCGTTCGCCTTCGTATTCGCTGGAGAGGTAACCGGTGTAACCGGAGCCCTTGAGGGCCTGGAGCACGGGCAGCCACGGAATCTGCTGGTCTTCCAGCAGCTCGTTGATGTCGTGGAACTTCGCCTGGACGAACACAACGTACTGTGCGATATCCGCGAAGTCGGCGGGATTGACGCCAATGCCGTCAAGGAAGGCGGGCCGTGTCTCGCGGGTTTCCCCTTCGCGCAGCGGGATGGGCCGGTCCTGGAAGATCCCGGTATCGATGAGGAGCCCGAAGTTCTTGGTGCCCGTCCGCTCGATGAGCGCGATGTAGTCCTCGACGACGGGGTGTTTGATGGGCGTTGGCGAGTGGATTTCCGGGCAGATGATGATCCCCAGTTCGTGGGCCAGATCAAGGGAGCGTTCCACGGACTCGGTCCAGATGGGGTCCGGGACCAGGTCGCTGGACACGACGCCGATCTTGGGGCGCACGAACCCGAAACCCAATTGGCTGGCAAGCCGCAGGTCCCGCTGCAGGGCATCGGCGCCCTCGGCAACGGTCATGCTCCGTCCCGGGTGCAGACGGGTGTCAATCCAGGAGCCGTAGTTCGTGGGCTCCAGCGAGTACTTCTCCAGGAGGCCGAACCAGCTGTCGATCCAGGCGGGGGACGGTTCAGGATAGCCGGGGATGTGGCCCTCGCCGAGGATCTCGACGCCGGTGGCGCCCACGTCCGCGACGGCGGCCAGCGCCGTTTCCAGGTCCATGACCGTGCCGTAGTCACCCATGAAGCTGTACAGGGAAACGCCGTAGCGGAAGGTGCCTTCGCGGCCTTCCGGCGCGAGCGTCACCTTGCGGCTGGTCCGGTGCACGGTGGGCTGGTGCTCCAGCGGGATATAGGACATGCGCAGCCGCAGCTCGATGGAGAGCTCGTGGACGCCCTGGGGGAGGCCGCCGTCGAGCGGTACGGTCACCACGGCCGCTTCTTCAAGGGGCCAGCGCACGCCGTCGCTGTCCCAGAGCTGCTGCAGGGTGTAGGTCCGCTCACCGAACGTCCAAAGCGGAACGTCAGGTCCGACGTCGACGATGGTGCCAACGCGAACGGCGATGCCGTCGATGAGGGACGCGGCCATGCCCCGGTAGGAAGGCATTCGAACCCGGAACTGAAAGCCGGTTACACGTCCGCCGTCCTTTACGTTGCGGAAGCCGACGGACTGGATGAGGTCTCTTTCGAGAAGCATCATTGCTCACTCTCTCTAGGTGCAGAATCCAGAGTAACAATCATTCCGTCACTTTTATACTTAAGTTAGCGTATATTCGACAAAACTGCGGCTCCCGCGACCTTGATTCATGAGGGGCCTCACGTCACACAACGCGACGGCATCCGGTTCCGGACAGGCAACGCCCTACCCTTGACAGGTGACTTTGACTCGAATCCGCACCGCCGCCGCGAGCTCCTTCGCCGCCGCAGGTCTCCTGTTTTCCCTCGCCGCCTGTTCGACGCCGGCCGCCACCCAGCCCACCTCCTCTGCACCGGCTTCCCCGGCAGCAACTTCCTCCAGCGCCGCCTCCGAGCCCTGCACCGGCGTGAAGGTCATCACCGATTCGGGCGCCCTGAAGCAGGCTGCCGCTGACACGTCCGTTTGCGTTCCCGTGGACGCTCCGACTCTCGCCTCCAAGGTGCTCGAAGATGCAAAGGTGAAGGTCGAGGGCACTGCCGCATATCCCAAGGAACTGGTGTGCCGTGTGAACGGTGTACCCGCCGCAGACTTCGACATCGCCCACAAGGGCGGCACGTACCGGGAAGATTGCAGCAAGATGCCCGCCGCCTTTGCCTACTGGGCTCTCTGGGTCAAGCCGGCCTCCGGCGCCTGGGCATACGCGCAGGAAGGCCTCGGCACCCTGAAGGTCAGCCCGGGAGAGAGCCTGGAACTGCTCTTCACGGTCGACGACGCACCGGCCGCACCCGCAGCATGACCTTTCGACCCGCGCCGTTACGCGCAGCGGCGGCTCTCGCCGCCGTCTTCATCGCGGCGCGGGTCCTCTACCGCATTCTCTTCAACGGGGCGGGCACGGGTGAACCCGTCCTGCTGAACATGCCGCCGGTGCCGCTGCCTGCCCCGTATGCCCATGTGGTCCTCCTGGGCCCGGTAACGGCACCCGGCCTGTGGGCGGCGGTCCTGTCCGCCCTGCCGATCGCCGGAATGATCCTCGGCTTCGGCATGCTCAACGCCTGGGTGGACGTGGCCCGCGGCTTCCGGCACCTGGCCCGCGGCGGCCCCCTGCAGGGTACGGCCCGGACGCTTGTGGTGGCTTGGGCGGCGCTCCCGGCGCTCTCCGACGCAGTGACCTCCGTACGCCTGGCGTTCCGGTTGCGGGGCGAACGCTTCGGACCCCGAGCCCTTGTTCCCGTGCTCGAACGCACCCTCGAGCACGCGGGACGGGTGGCCGCGGCCCTGGAGTTGCGCGGCTTCGGCAGCCGGGCAGCACATCAGCCCGCCCCCGGTGCCGAAGCACCGGTTCTCATCCCGGACGCACAATTCCGCATTGGTGACACGCAGGTGCGCGTCACCGGGTTCACGCCGTCGAGCGGGTCAATGACGGTCATTACCGGGCCGACGGGCTCCGGCAAGTCCACGATCCTGCGAGGTATCGCGGGCCTCCTCTCCCACGTTGACGGTGGAGACATTTCCGGCACGCTGCACGTCGCCGGAACGGACCGTGCCGCCACGCCGCCGCGCGATACCGCCCGCCTCGTCGGCGTAGTGTTGCAGAATCCCCGCGCCGCATTCGCCACCACCCGGGTCCGGGACGAAATCTCCCTCGCACTTGAGCTGCGCGGCGTGGCTTCCGGTGTCGCCAAGGCCCGGGTGCTGGAGGTCGCGGAGCGCATCGGAGTGTCGGCGCTGCTGGACCGGAATGTCAGCACCCTCTCGGCGGGTGAGGCAACGCTCGTAGCCATCGCCGCCGCGGTGGTGGACCATCCGGTCCTGCTCCTGGTTGACGAGCCCCTGGCCGACCTTGACACCTCAGCACGCGGACGCGTCATCGCCGTCCTCGACGCCCTCGCCCGCGACGGGGATGTCTGCGTCATCGTGGCGGAGCACCGGGCGGACTCGCTCGTACCCGTTGCCGACTCGTGGTGGACCATTTACGAGGGCACGTTGGTGCCCGGTGTCGCGCCGTCCGCTTCGGCCCCGGCTGCTGCCTACCCAATGCCTGTTCCGGAAACGGGGCATGCACCCGTACTTACTGCGACAAACCTCGCGGTGCACCGCGAGGGCAAGCCGCTGGTGCGCGACGCATCCCTGGCCCTGCACCGCGGTGAAGTGGTCGCCCTGGTGGGGCCGAACGGGGCCGGGAAGTCGTCCCTCCTCGTGGCGCTCGCCCTGGGGGAAGGCACGCCCGGTGAAATCACAGTCGACGGCGGCCGCGTCGCCCTTGTGCCGGACGCCTCCGACGACCTCTTCACGAGGGACACCGTCGCGGCAGAGCTTGGAGCGGCGGAACGACGGCGGGACCGGGCGTCCCGTCGTTCCAACCGTCGCCGCCCGGGTAGTGACCGGCTTCCGCCAAGGCCGGCGGAATCGCGCCTTGCACGCCTGCGGGGAGACGTCCGGATGCCCATTGGACACGAGCATCCGCGGGATCTCTCTGCCGGGGAGCGCAGGATCCTTGCCATCGCCCTACAGACCACGGACGACCCGCAGGTACTCCTGATCGACGAGCCTACCCGCGGGCTCGATTACGAGGCACGCACAGCGGTCGCGGCGGCGCTCCGGGCCGCAGCGGACGACGGCGCGGCGGTCCTGATCGCCACCCACGACCTCGACTTTGCCCGCGGCCTCGGCGCCCGGATCCTCCCGATGCGCGACGGCGTCGCCCCATCATTCGTGACAGAAGCCGCCCCGGCCAGTGTCCCCACAACACAAAGCAGCACAGCACAACGCACCGCAGAACCACGGTTCATCGACCCACGGCCGGACAGTCCGGGTGCGGCAGCAAGAGTCCGCCACATCCGGATGCCGCGGGGCGTAGAGTTCGCAGTCCTCGCGTCCGCAAACCTTCTTGCCCTGGCAGCGTTCTGCTGGCCTTTGCTCGCCGCTGCCCTCCCGGAGGATGCCGCCGCGGCCCTCCCCTACGCGGCACTGGCCATCGCGCCGCTCGCCGCCGTCGCCGTCGTGGTGTCGCTCGACGGCTCGGTCCGCTCCGCGCATACGGTGGCGTTGCTCGGCGTGCTGGCCGCCATTGGCTCGGCGGTGCGGGTGGCGAGCACCGGCGTCGGCGGTGTGGAGGCGGTCTTTATCCTGCTGATCCTGGCCGGCCGCGCCTTCGGTGCCCGTTTCGGCCTGCTCCTCGGCGCCGCCACCATCGCCGTGTCCAGCGTCCTGTGGGGTGGCATCGGGCCCTGGTCACCGTTCCAGATCTTCGCCTGCGCGTGGGTGGGCGCCGGGGCAGGCCTGCTCCCCCGCAGGGTGCGCGGCAAAGCCGAGCTATGGATGCTGTGCGGCTACGGGGCCCTGGCGTCCTACGCGTTCGGCCTGCTGACCAATCTGTGGTTCTGGCCCTTCGCGGTGGGTGCCGGCACCGGCATTTCCTACGTGCCCGGCGCGCCGCTGGCCACCAACCTCAGCAGCTTCCTGCTATACACGCTCCTGACCTCGACCGCCGGATGGGACACCTTGCGTGCCATCACGACGATCATCGGAATCACCCTGGTGGGGCGGGCCATTCTCGCCGCACTCCGGCGGGTGAAGCCGGTCTCCAGCACGGGCGGACAGGCCGCAGTGGCCCACCCCGCCCAGAAGAGGGACAGGCTTCAACTCACACCTTGAAGTACTTCGCCTCCGGGTGGTGGAACACGAACGCGTCGGTGGACTGTTCCGGGTGCAGCATCAGCTCATCGCTAAGGACCACGCCCATCCGCTCTGGACGCAGCAGTTCCGTTACCTTGCGGCGGTCCTCCATGTCCGGGCACGCGGGGTATCCGAGCGAGAACCGCGCACCGCGGTAGTCGAGCTTGAACAGGCCGGCCTTGTCCTTGGGCTCCTCGGAAGCGAAGCCCAGCTCCGAGCGGATGCGCGCATGCCAGAATTCCGCGAGCGCCTCGGTGAGCTGCATAACCAGGCCGTTAAGTTCGTAGTAGTCGCGGTAGTGGTTTCCTTTGAACAGCTCGCCAGTCACCTCGTCGATCTTGGAGCCGGCGGTGACCAGCTGCACCGGCAGCACGTCCACCTGTCCCGATTCGCGCGAGCGGACGAAGTCGGCGAGGCACAGGTGCCGGTCGCGGCGCTGGCGCGGGAAGTCGAAGCGCAGCCGCTCGGTGCCGATCGGGCCGCCTGAGCCGCCGTCGGGGGCGAGCAGTCCCGCGGTGCCGAGGACGCCGTCGCGGTCCTCCCCGTGGTGCAGCACCACCACCTGTTCCCCCTCGGAGACCACCGGGAAATAGCCGTACGCGACGGACGCGTCAAGCATTCCCTCGCCGAGGATGCGGTCCAGCCAGTACCGCAGGCGCGGCCGCCCCTCGCGTTCCACCAGTTCCTCGTAGGAGGCGCCGTCCTCGCCGCGGCCGGGCTTGAGCCCCCACTGCCCCATGAAGGTCGCCCGTTCGTCGAGGAAAGTAGCGTAGTCGTGGAGTGCGACGCCGCGCACGATGCGCGTGCCCCAGAACGGCGGCGAAGGCACGTGATTGTCGGAGGCGACGTCGGACCGGCCGGGCATCGCCTCCGGCTCGGTCACCGTGAACTTCGGGCCGCCTTTATGGATCCGCTTCTTCAGCGGCGGAAGGCCGACGGCGTCCGGGTCGGCGCCGCGGGCCACCTGCACCAGGGGCTCCATGAGTGCCAGGCCCTCAAAGGCGTCCTTGGCGTACCGGACGGTTCCTTCAAACTGCTCCGCCAGGTCCTGCTCCACGTAGGCGCGGGTCAGGGCTGCGCCGCCGAGGATGATTGGCCATTTCTTCGCGAGCCCCCGGGACTGCAGTTCGGCGAGGTTTTCCTTCATCACCACGGTGGACTTCACCAGCAGGCCGGACATGCCGATCACGTCGGCGTTGTGCTCCTCGGCTGCGGCCATGATCTCGGCGATCCCCTGCTTGATGCCGATGTTGATCACTTTGTAGCCGTTGTTGGTGAGGATGATGTCCACCAGGTTCTTGCCGATGTCGTGCACATCGCCGCGCACGGTGGCGATCACCATGGTGCCCTTGCCGGAGGAATCCGACTTCTCCATGTGCGGCTCGAGCAGGGCAACCGCATTCTTCATCACCTCGGCGGACTGCAGCACGAAGGGCAGCTGCATCTCGCCGGCGCCGAAGCGTTCGCCAACCACCTTCATGCCTTCGAGCAGCTGGTCGTTGATGATGCCCAGCGGGGTCATGCCTTCGGCGCGCGCCAGGTCGAGGTCCTCTTCGAGGCCCTTGCCTTCGCCGTCGATGATGCGCCGCTGCAGGCGTTCGCCGGTGGGCAGCGCGGCGAGTTCAGCGGCGCGCTGGTCCTTGAGCGCTGCGGTGTCGACGCCGGCGAACAGGTCCAGCATGCTGTTCAGGGGGTCGTACGTGACATTGCCGTCGGCGTCGTGTTCGCGGCGGTCCCAGATGAGGTCCAGCGCCACCTTGCGCTGCTCTTCCGGCAGCGACGCGAGCGGCACAATCTTGGCGGCGTCAATGATGCCGCTGGTCAGGCCCGCCTGCACGGCCTCGTGCAGGAACACCGAGTTCAGGGCCATGCGCGCTGCCGGGTTCAGGCCAAAGGACACGTTGGAGACGCCGAGAGTGGTCTGGATACCGGGATATTTCGTGGTGATCTGGCGGATGGCCTCGATCGTTTCGATGCCGTCCCGGCGGGTTTCTTCCTGGCCGGTGGCGATGGGGAAGGTCAGGCAGTCGACGATGATGTCCTCGACGCGCATGCCCCATTCGCCCACCAGGGCGTCGACGAGGCGCGAGGCGATGGCCACCTTGCCCTCGGTTGTGCGTGCCTGGCCGTGCTCGTCGATGGTCAGGGCGATCACGGCGGTGCCGTGTTCCTTCACGAGCGGCATGATGCGCGCGAAGCGGCTGTCCGGGCCGTCACCGTCCTCGTAGTTGACGGAGTTGACCACCGGGCGTCCGCCGATGAGTTCGAGCCCGGCCTGCAGGACGGGTGGTTCGGTGGAGTCGATGACCAACGGGAGGGTGGAGGCCGACGCGAAACGTGAGACGACCTCCTTGATGTCGGCCACGCCATCGCGCCCCACGTAGTCAATGCACACATCGAGCAGGTGCGCGCCGACACGGACCTGCTCGCGGGCGATATCGACGCAATCGTCCCAACGCTCGTCGAGCATTGCCTGGCGGAACGCCTTCGAACCGTTCGCGTTGGTGCGCTCGCCAATCGCGAGGTACGCAGACTCTTGGTCGAACGGCACATGATGGTAGAGGGACGCGATGCCGGCTTCACGCTCGGTGGGAACGCGGCTGCCGTCGGCGCCCCTCCCGCCGCTGGTGACAGCGACGCTGGCGCGCAAGGGCGCAAGACGCTCGACGACGGCGGCCATGTGCTCCGGCGTCGTACCGCAACATCCGCCCACGAGGCCCAGGCCGAATTCCCGCACGAACTGCTCGTGCGCGGTGGCGAGTTCGGTGGGTGAGAGCGGGTAGTGCGCGCCGTTGGCACCAAGGACGGGCAGGCCGGCGTTGGGCATGCAGGCGATGGCTACGGTGGACTGCTTGGAGAGGTGGCGCAGGTGCTCGCTCATCTCATCCGGGCCGGTGGCGCAGTTGAGGCCGATGGCGTCGACGCCGAGCGGTTCGAGGGAGGTGAGCGCGGCGCCGATCTCGGAGCCCATCAACATGGTTCCGGTGGTTTCGACGGTCACCTCGACGAAGATCGGGAGCCGGATGCCGCGGGTGACGATCGCCTGCTTGCAGCCGTTGACCGCGGCTTTGGTCTGCAGGAGGTCCTGGCTGGTCTCGATGAGGAAGGCGTCCGCTCCCCCGTCGATGAGGCCCTCGGCCTGCAGCGCGAAGGTCTGTTTGAGGTAGTCGTAGCTGGTGTGGCCGAGGCTGGGGAGCTTGGTGCCCGGCCCCATCGAGCCCAGTACCCACCGCATCCGCCCGTCTGTTTTTTCTGCCGCTTCGGCACGGTCCCGGGCGATCTCCGCGCCCTTCCGGGCGAGCTCTTCGATCCGGTCATCGATGCCGTAGTCGGAGAGGTTGGACCAGTTCGCGCCAAAAGTGTTCGTTTCGACCGCATCGATACCCACGGCGAAGTACGCGTCATGAATGTCCGCGAGAACATCCGGACGCGTCGCATTGAGGATCTCGTTGCAGCCTTCAAGGCCCAGGAAGTCGTCCTCGAGCGACAGCTCACGCCCCTGCAGCATGGTGCCCATCGCTCCATCGGCAATGACGACCCGGTGGTTCACTGCATCCAGCAGCTCCTGCGAACGGACTGGGCGGGGGACGGACTCAATATCAAGCGCAAAACGAGGCATCTAAACAGACTACGGGCGGGGCAGTATGCAGGGCGCTGTATTTCCATGTACTACGACGGCGGGGGTCGCCTTCCTGAGACCTTCGAGTCACGACACGGGCCCGATCAGTCAGGAAGGGCCTCACTTTCGTAGACTCGATGGAGATCCGACCCGTCTCCTCTGTAGAGACAAGCCCGCCACAGGAAGAGCCATCGATGAAGATTGTCGTTCTAGTAAAGGAGGTCCCCGATACCTACGGGGACCGAAAACTGAACCTGGAAACAGGCCTCGCCGATCGGGAAGCCAGCGAAGCAGTCATTGATGAGATCGGTGAGCGGTCCTTGGAGCTGGCACTGACGTACGCCGACGCGCACGAGGGCACCGAGGTCGCAGTCCTCTCCCTCGCTCCCGAGGGTGCGACGGCAACGATCCGCAAGGGGCTTGCGATGGGCGCGGGGAGCGCCATCCACGTCTCTGACGAGGCGCTCCGGGGTGCGGATCTGGGACTTACCGCCGAAACTCTCGCAGCAGCGATCCGTCGCGCCGGGTTTGACCTCGTGATCACCGGCAACGTCTCCACCGACGGATCCGGCGGGATGATTCCCGCGATGCTCGCAGAATTGCTCGACGTGCCGCACGCTACCGGCCTCAGCTCCGTGGAAATCAGCGACGGCGCGGTGTCCGGCACCAGGCCCGTTGAATCCGGCGTGCAGAAGGTGTCAGCGAACCTGCCCGCGGTGATTTCCATTACCGAGGCGCTTCCCGGCGCGCGCTTCCCGAACTTCAAAGGAATCATGGCCGCGAAGAAGAAACCCCTTGAGGTGCTTACCCTCGCAGACCTCGGGATCACGGCCGACAACCCGGAGGCGGCGCATTCGATCATGCTGACCATTGCAGAGAAGCCCCCGCATGCGGCGGGCGTAAAGATCATTGACGAGGGTGACGCCGGCGAGAAGCTCGCTGACTTCCTTGTCGAAAACCGACTGGCTTAGGGAGAAACGACATGACTGAATTCCCTCCTGACGCCATCCTCGTCGTCGTCGAAACCCGGGCAACCGGTGAACTCGAGAAGGCAGCACCCGGGCTGTTCGGCGCTGCCGCTGCGGTCGGCACGCCCATCGCCTTGGTTCTTGCCGCACCCGGCGCCGGCAGCGCCGCCGCTGCGGAGGCCGCGGGCCTGGGTGCCGCGCACGTATTGATCGCGGAAGCTCCGGATCCTTCCGTGCTCGGGCTGCCGGGCGTTGACGCCCTTGCCGCCGCCGCGGAGCAGGTGCAGCCGGACGCGATCCTGATTTCGCATTCTCTGAACGGGCGCGACCTCGCCGGCCGTTACGCTGCCCGCACGCGTGCAGCGGTTTCTGCCGATGCGGTCGGTGTGTCCCGTGATGACGAGGGCGTCGTCGCCCACCACTCCGTCTACGGCGGTGCCTACAATGTGACGTCATCGTCCACGTTCGGGGCGCCGGTAATCACGGTTCGGCAGGGCTCCATCGATGCCCGGGCTGCGGCTCAGCCGGAAGCCTCGGAGACCTTGACCGTGACGCGCTCCGAGAAGCCGGCCGCGCGGATCGACTCGTTCGAGGAGGCGGTTGCCGCCACCTCGCGGCCGGAGCTGCGTGGTGCCGCGAAGGTTGTCGCGGGTGGTCGCGGCCTCGGGTCGAAGGAGCAGTTCGCACTGGTCGAACAGCTCGCCGATGCGCTCGGTGCTGCCGTTGGTGCTTCGCGTGCCGCAGTGGATGCGGGCTACATCCCGCAGTCGCAGCAGGTCGGCCAGACCGGGGTTTCGGTGTCATCGCAGTTGTATATCGCGCTGGGCATTTCCGGCGCGATTCAGCACCGGGCCGGCATGCAGACCGCGAAGACGATCGTCGCCATCAACAAGGATTCAGACGCGCCGATCTTCGAGATCGCCGACTTTGGTGTGGTCGGCGACCTCTTCAAGGTTGTGCCGCAGCTGATCAGCGCGCTTGAGGCTCGGAAGAAGTAGTCATGGCAACTTTTTCTCGGTCTGTTCGGCGGGGCCTGCCGCGCGTCGAAGGTGGTGAGCCCTGGCCCGCAGCAGGCCAGGCGCCCGCACGCATTGTGACGGCAGGAGCGGCGGCCCGGTCCGCGTCTGTTTCCGGGGAGGGATCGGTCACCGCCGCGCCCTCCGCCCCCGCACCCTCCGCCCCCGCTGCTGCCGCTGCCCTGGAAACGCCACCGGCGGCATTGTCCGCTCCGGTCCCGGCAGTGAACCCAGGCGCCGCTGTGGCGCGGCCGCTTCGCCGCGGCCTGCCGCGCGTGCCGGGCGGCGAGCCGTGGCCGCCCGCGGGCGAGGCTCCGGTGTCAGAGGGGGCTCGGTCCGGGGCTCCCGCCGCAGGCGCCACGCCCGCGCCGGTCACAGATGTTGCTGCGGCTGCAATAGCGGCAGAGGCGGCGACGGCGGCTGCAGTAGCGACGGCGCCGACGTCGACGGCGCTTCCAGCTGTTCCGGCCACCGCACCCGCCGCACCCGCGGCAGTGACGCTGGGAACCACTTCGCTGCGTCGCGGGCTTCCCCGCGTCCCCGGTGGCGAACCGTGGCCGCCGGCTGGACTCGCTCCGGCGGTCGCCGCCGCCCCTGCGGCGCAGGCCGTTCCCGAACACGTTGCCCAGGCCCCGGCCCCGGCCGCCAGCGTGGTGGAGGCCGTCGCCGAGGCTGAGCCCTCGGCAACGGCGAGTGCACCCGCGGCCGCGGCCGCCCCGGCAGCGGCGGCACACGCCGTCGTCGCCCCGGCGGCACAGCCCGTCGTCGCCGCTGAAAAGCCCGTCAGGCCAAAAACCGAGGCCAGGCTCTACGGGTCGCGTACCCGCGGGCAGTGGATCAAGCTCGTCGTGCTCCTCGCGGTCGGCGCCGTGGCCGCCGCAGGGATTCTAGTGCTCGCCGCGCGCGGCGTGACGACGCTGCCGGGCGTGCCGGAGTTCCTCGAGAGGTACCCGGGCGCGTATCCCCTGCCCGACACGGTGGAGCCCGGCTTCCCCTGGTGGGCGCAGTGGGCGCACTTCTTTAACATCTTCCTGATGGTGCTCATCATTCGCTCCGGCTATCAGGTGCGCACTCAGCAGAAGCCGCCGGCGTTCTGGACGCCGAAGCGCGGTGGCAAGAAGATCAGCATCAACTTGTGGCTGCACCAGTCGCTCGACATTTTGTGGCTTGTCAACGGACTCATCTTTTTGGTGCTGCTGTTTGCCTCGGGACGCTGGATGCGAATCGTCCCGACCAGCTGGGAGTCGGTCCCAAACGCACTCTCCGCGCTCCTGCAGTACATGACACTCGACTGGCCCGTTGAGAGCGGCTGGGTGAACTACAACAGCCTGCAGCAGATTATGTACTTCCTCGTGGTGTTCATCGCGGCCCCGCTGGCGGCGATCACGGGTGTGCGCATGAGCGAGTTCTGGCCGAAGGACGCGAAGAGGCTGAACAAGATCTACCCGGTGGAGGTTGCGCGCGCCATTCACTTCCCGACCATGCTGTTTTTTGTGCTGTTCATTCTCATCCACGTGTTCCTGGTGTTCGCGACCGGCGCGCTGCGCAACCTGAACCACGTGTTCGGCGGCACCGACGTGGTGAACTGGGTCGGATTCTGGCTCTTCGCGGCCGCAATCGCCATCACTGCGGCCGGGTGGTACGCCGCCCGCCCGCTCATCATCGCGCCAATCGCGAAGCTGTTCGGTCAGGTGAGCAGCCGCTAGGTTTCACCGGGCCGAATTGCCCGTTCAGGTGCCCAGCAGACGGCGTTCGTGGGCGAAGGCGACGAGCTGCAGCCGGGTTCGGAGCTCCAGCTTGTCCAGCACGCTGCGCAGGTGGGTCTTGATGGTTGCTTCGGAGACGAACAGGCTCTCCGCCATTTCGCCATTGCTGAGGCCTTTGGCCGCGAGCAGGAAGACGTCCCGCTCCCGCGCGGACAGGACGTTGAGGACCGACAGGTCCGGGCCCGCCGCGGGAGCACTGCGGGCCGCATGTTCAAACAGAGAGTGGATGGATCCTGGCGCGATGACCGAATACCCGGAGTGAACAGTGCGGATGGCTGCCAGGAGGAACTCCGGTTCCGCACTCTTGAGGAGATACCCGCTGGCCCCGGCCTGCACCGCCTGGACCACGGCCTGATCCCGGTTGAAGGTGGTCAGTGCGATGATTCTTGGCTTGTCGGTGCCCACAGCATCGGCGCGCTGCACAATCCGCCGGGTGGCCTCGACGCCATCCATGACCGGCATACGCAGGTCCATCAGCATGACGTCCGGACGACGTTCGCTTGCCAGGGCTACCGCCTGTTCCCCATCGTTCGCCTCTCCGGAGAGTTCCATGTCCTCCTGGCTCTCTATGAGCATGCGGATTCCTGCACGGAACAGAGGCTGGTCATCCACCAGGGCGACGGCGATGAGCGCCCCGGCATCAGCCACGGTCGTGCACTTCCCGGGCAATCGCTGCTTGCTGCAGTCCGATTGCGGCGAGCAGCGGCTGGGCTTCCGCATCCGCGATTTCCGTGAGGGAGCCCGGGGCTTCAGCGCAGACTGTATCGTCCGTTTCCCTCGCTTCCCGGGTTCCGTAGGGGACGAAGACCGTCACACGGAAGTGTTCGCCGTCGGGGCCGGCCGTGAGCCAGCCGCCGGCCAGATGGGCGCGTTCGCGCATGCCGGGAAGTCCCCGCCCGACCCGGGAGGAGGACGGATCGCCGGCGCCTGCTTGGCCGGGGTCTAGCGCCGAGGCCACGTGCAGGGTCAGGCCCGGGCCGCTCCAGTCAAAGTGGAGCCGCACGTCCGTGCCGCGCCCGCCATGTTTGAGCGCATTGGTCAGGCATTCCTGGACGATCCGGTAGACCGCCATCTGCTGGCCAGTTGAAAGTTCCACGGATGTCCCGGACTCGCTGCGGTGGACCTTCAAACTGCCGCGCTGCATCCCTTCGATGAGAGCCGGAATGTCGCTAAGTCGCGGCTGGGGCGTCACCATGCCGTCATCACGGACTCCCTCGATGACGCGTTGTGCATCGACCAGTGCGCTGCGGGCTGACCGGGCAATGGTGTCCAGGGCGTTGAGGACAGCTTTGGGCTGGTCCTTGCTCAGGTATCGGGTTCCGTCGGCTTGGGCGGCGATGACTGCCAGGGAATGGGCGAGGACGTCATGCAAGTCCCGGGCGATGCGCGTCCGTTCCTGCTCGACAATCAGGTCGATCTCGGTTTCCTTCAGGCTGCTCTGCGCCAGCTCCCGTGCCCGGAACAGGCTGCCCCGTTCCTGGTACAGCGCCAACAGAAGTCCGACGGCGGCGCAGGATCCGGCTATCAACAGGAGGAGTGCAAATAGCTGCCAGCCGTAGTCCTGAAGCATCCAGCGGTCGCCGGCGTACGCAGGAGGGTACCAGCCGACGCCGTTGCCGTACCTCCACGAGAGCATCAGGAACGCCATGATGGCAGCTGCGACCACGTTGGCGCCCGCAGCGATATAGCGCAGCCGCTGCGGTGCGGTCCACAAGATGAAGCCAAGAGCGACAAAGGAGCCCAGATAGATGGCCCAGTGATTGGAAGCCATCGGCGGCAGTGCATGACTTAGCTGTCCGGCAAGGAGTGCAACCGTGAACCCGAGGGACACCAGCGGCTTCCAGGAAGCTGTCGCAATGGCCAAGGTCATCAGCACCAGGGGCCAAGATCCAGACCAGCTGTCCAGACCCGTGTTGCTCACCCCGTACCCACCGGTCGGGCCCATTCGGCCGGCCTCGGCCACACACCACAGGGAGAAGAAGATGACGGCCGCCACGAGGGCGCCCCAACGCCGGACATATTTCAGAACTGGTTCCATGCCAGTCACCATATCCACGGCAATCACGCGCTTCTCTCCATTTGGCTGAGATCTCAACCTAAAAGCCAGAGGATTCATTCTTTGAGCCAGAAACTAGTGGCCACTGGCCACACGATACTTCCGTTCGGCGGTGAAAGGGGCGGAGCATTCGGGCCAGTGCTGAGAGAACTCCGGCTGATGGCGTATCTACGGCAGAAGAACTCGAGCGCCTGATCGCCCTCGGCGCGCGGCACAGAGAGATGTCGACCAAGAATCAGGGGTTCAGAAGTTTCAAGGCCCGCATCACGAGGTTTCCACCGGCGACTCGGGCATCCGTCCCCATTCAGCCCAGGAACCTTCGTAGACCCGGACGTCTTCACGACCCAGCAGATAGGTCAGCGCGAACCACGCCGTGCAGGCTCGGATACCGATAGTGCAGTACGGGATCACCTCGCGAGCGCCCGCGGGGTCTATCGGCGCAAATATCTCCCGCAATTCTTCGACGTTTCGGAACGCCCCGCCGTCGTCGCGCAAGGCGTCGATCGACAAGTGAACGGCCGAGGGAATGTGGCCGGCGCGACCTCCTGGTTCGAGTCCACCCGACGGCCAGAACCGCTCGCCCCGGAATTCAAGATCACTGCGCACATCCAGAATCGTGACCGAGGGGTCATCAATCGCGCTCTGCACCCGCGTCCGGTCGGCGCGGAGCCGTTCATCCTGGCCGGGCAGACGGTAGTCGGTCGTAGCCGGTGCGGGCACCTCCGTGGTCCACGGACGTCCGGCCTCTTGCCACGTGTCTCGAGAGCAGTCGAGAACGCGAACGTCGGTATGGCCGTAGAGCTTCATGAGCCAGAAGCCCATTGCCGGTCCATAGCCATAGAAGACCACTGTTGAGTCCGGGGCAATCCCGGAACCGGCGATCAGCTTTTGGACGGCGGCCGCATCGACGAGCTGGTAGTTGCCGTCCTTCAGGTCCCGGTAGACGTTCCACAGCACAGCACCCTCAATGTGCCCGCGGTCATAAGCCGTCGCATTCACGTCGATCTCAATCAGGCGAAGCCCTGGATCGTGCAGATGCTCCTCAAGCCATGGCGCATCGACGAGGACATCGCCCCCTGCATCGCCCGTATCGTACATCTCCGGACCTCCTGAAGTGCGTCAGGGAACGGGACGGAGCCCGCTCTTCGCTGAGAATCCGCACATTACTCCGCTTCCGGTCGATCCGGTACGGGCAGCGGCAATGACGGTGGCTGCCGGGCTGCAACTATGTGACCAGCGGGACCGGCGGCGGGCTCTCCCGCCCCGTCAAGGGCTCATCTGGCTCTGAATTACTCTCGCGCTGCTGCGTGGACCTGCTTGACGGGTTTTGTGGCGGGCATGCCGATGACGGCGACGACGGTGAGCACGGCGGCGATCAAGACGGCCAGGAAGACGGCGCAGGAGGCCGCGACGACTGTTTGGGGGTCCGTCTCGCCGTGCGGAGTGCCGGCGTAGACAGCGTTCGCTATCGCCCCGAAAACGGCGACGCCGATGGAGCTGCCGATCGACCGCGCGAACAGGTTGGTGCCGGTGACCACACCGCGCTCGTTCCATTCGACGCTCGATTGGGCGGCGATCAGTGTCGGGGTCGCGACGAGCCCGAGACCCAGCCCGACGATGAAGCAACTGCCCGCGACAAGCGCAACGCTGGGGACGGAGGCGGTGAGGGCAAGGACTGCTGTGCCGATGACGGTGACCGTGATGCCGATCAGGGCCGTATTCCGAAACCCGATCCGAAGATACAGGCGGCCCGATTGGGACGCGCTGATCGGCCAGCCGATGGTCAGGGCCGCCAAGGCGAGCCCGGCCAGGATCGGGGAGGTGGAGAGTGCTCCTTCGAGGAACGTGGGAACGTAAGAAGTGAGGCCAAGCATGACCGCTCCGACGCCGAAGGCGATCATCGCCGTCGTGGCCAGCAGCCGCCGGGACACCACCCACGGCGGCAGGACCGGCTCCGCCGCCCTCCGTTCAACCAGGAGGAACGCGGCGAACAAGAGGGCGCCGCCCGCGAAGACTGCAATGCTGATGGCGGAATCCCAGGCCCAGGCCTGGCCGCCCTCGAGGGCCCCGAGAATGAGCAGGGTGAGCGAAACTGTGAGCAGCCCCGCTCCCAGATAGTCGACCCGGTGCTGCACGCGCTCAATATTTTCGTGGAACGACCGGACCAGCATCCACCCTGCCACCAGGCACAGCGGGATGTTCACGAGGAAGATGCCACGCCAGATGCCCAGCGCGGCAAACACTCCGCCGAGCGTCGGGCCAACCACCGAGGAAACTGCCCACACGCTCGCAAGGTAGCCTTGCACTTTTGCCCGCTCTGCCAGCGTGTAGATATCGCCGGCGATGGTGATGGCCATCGGCTGGACCGCTCCGGCACCGAGGCCCTGCACCACGCGGAAGGCGATGAGGACCGGCATGCTCCAGGCGACGCCGCACAGGATCGAGCCGAGCAGGAACAGGCCAATTCCGATGAGCATGATCGGCTTGCGGCCGATGGTGTCGGAGAGCTTCGCGTAGACAGGTACTGACACGGCCTGCGCCAGCAGGTAGGCGGAGAAGAGCCACGGGAACGACGCGAACCCGCCGATGTCTTGCACGATCGACGGCACGGCCGTCGCCACCACGGTCGCATCGATCGCCACCAGACCCGTGGAGAGCATCAGGGCAATGAGGACAGGTCCGCGTTTGGAGCGGAAGCCGACTCCGTCGGCAGTCGATGTCGTCATGTGATCTCGTTCCCATCCGCGTGCAGGGCGCTTTGCGCGCAGAACCGGTTCCGGCCCCGACTGCATAACCGCACCCTTCACCGAATTAGTCCCCGACGCCCCTCATAACGCTCCCGACCGGACCGCTCAAGAGGCTCGCCGACGTCGGGAAGGCCGCCATGAACAAGCGGACGACGGCGGGACTTTGAGTTCTAGCGGTAGTTGCAGCACTCCGTGCGGCCGGCCTCACGTTCCGAAGCGACATCGTCGAAGGCCCAGGCGGTCAGCAGATCCTGCTGGAGGACCCGTCCGGAAATGTGGTCGAGTTATTCCAACCCGCAGGCACCTAAACACCGCGGGCCGGATGACCTCTGACAGGCAGACGACGGCGAGACATCCTGCCTCTGCTCTCGGCGCGTCACCGGAAAATGCCAACGGCACAGGCGCACAGTAAGAATATGAAATCACTACAAAGCGATGAAGTCGTCGCCGTACGTGGCGTCCTCACCGATACACACCCGGTCGATTTCCATGCCCTTGGACTGACCGGCGCAATTGACCGCCTGACCCTCCCCCTCCGCAAACGCGGCATCGTGGTGCATCTGGAGACTCCGCGCCACCGGATGGAAGTGGACCGACAGTCCGCAACTCTTCTGTACCGGGCGGCGCAGGAGCTCCTCAGCAATGTCTATAAGTTCGCTCAGGCATCAGTTGTCACCGTCCGGCTCAGCTGCGTCTCCCACGGCATGACCCACGGCATTCAGCTCAAAGTGACCGACAACGGCGGTGGTTTCGACGCACCGGCAGCCATGATTGGCCGGCACACCGGCATGGGGCTACGCCTTATGCGCCTGGCGGTGGACCTTGCTGGCGGAGAGGTGATGATCGATTCGTCCGCCGCCGCAGGAACATGTGTGACCATAACGCTGCCCCTGGACTAGCGCCGGCCCGTAGGCCGCAGCGGCATGAACCTTGCCCCCTCATCCGTGAGAAGCGTCACAAATAAATACGGCCGCAGCCGGGAGTGAGCCGCAGGCAGGTAAAGTTATCTGTTCGTAACATTACCTGACTGAAATGTGTTTGAAGATGCCTGCAGACTCCGCTAACGAAGACAAGCCGAAACAGCTCCTCGGGCTAAGCGGCACCCAGACTATTGGCTCGGCGTTGGCCGCGGTGACCTCTGCCTTCGTGGGGTCCTTCCTCGGCGTCGCCGGGACCCTTATCGGCGCCGCACTCGGCTCTATCGTTGCCACGGTGGGCGCCGCTCTCTATGCCCGAACACTCAGCTCGGCCGCCGCCGTGGCATTGAGGAAAATGCCCCAGCGACGCGTGGGTGGACTGCCCGCTGACGACGGCGACGTGCTGGCCGCCAGCGCTCCGGCCGAGAGACCTCGAGCCAAACGGGTGAGGATGCAGTTCACCCCCAAGACCTGGATCAAGGTCGGGGCGGTCAGTGCTGCCGCATTCGTTATCGCGATGGTCGGGGTCACTGCATTCGAATTCGGAACCAATAAGCCCATCTCCAGCCTTGTCTCGTCGACGTCGAGCATCGAGGGTGGTGTGGCCGGGCCCACGACGACGCTGGGCACAGCGCTGAGCGGCACTCCGACCGCCCCGGACAAAACGGACGCATCCACCAAGGACGTGAAGGACGCGCCTGGGCAAGTCGCGCAAGTGCCGGGGCAAGTCCAGGAAGGCGCCAACAAAAAAGATGGCCTGACCACGGACGGTAGCCCCAGTGGCGCGGACAGCGGCTCGGCCGGAACCGCAGTGCCGGGAGCCGGCCAACCAAGCGTCACCATGCCGGCGGACGTCGTCCCCGAAACCGGCCAGAGCCCGGACCCCGCCCCCACGACCGAACCGACCCCGCAGCCCGAGGTGTCCTCGAGTTCGAAAACGGCCCAGCAGCCCGCACCGTGATGGCGAAGTGAGGGCGGGGCCGACAGGAACCTGATCCTTCAGGGCCGTGCTTAGGTTTGAACAGCCACCCGGCACCGGTCCACCTCGCCCGGGGCACCTAACCTGTTAGTGATGGTGGGCCAGGGCGGCTGTGTTGTCGCGGCTAACTCATCCGGCGGGGATTACCGGATTCTCAGCGGTCAGCCCGCGCCCTGGCCTTCGCGGGCCACTTCTTCCAGAATCCTGGCTGTCGGCGCTGCCGTCATCAGCTGCCCTATCACTCCGACGCATACGGCCCGGCCGAACTTCACTACCTCGGCGCGAGATTGTGGCGCACCGCAATCACCAAGGTAGTGAGCGGATGGATCGACGACGACGACTGTTCCGACGCAGACGCCCGCAGGATTGTGCAACTCGTCGCACACGAGAACGCCCACCGTGTGTACGTGCTCCCCTGGGCATCGGAGCATGGAGGGGCGTCGGAGCATGGAGCGCCGAATCTAGGAAGCGCCGATCCTACGCCGCGATGAACAGTGCCCAGCCGGGAAAGGGATCCACCGGTAATGGCGGCTCGGTCTCGCCGGGTCCGACGGCACCGGCAAGTACGTCCGGCCATTCGGGCGGATCCGTTTCCCAATCGGGCGGTTCCAATTCCCAGTCGGGCGGTTCCGCCGCGGGGCCTTCACCGGCGTCCCCGAGGGACTGCGGCCAGTGTGGCGGTTCCCAGTCTTGTTGTTCGCTGGGATACGAGCGTCCCGCGGGTGAGATCCAGCCGGGTGGCTGGTCCCGGGTGGCGTCGACCGGCCTCCATGCTGTGGTGTGTCTGAGACGGTGGTGCCGCCGGCATGGCTGACCCAGGTTGGTGATGCCGGTGCCGCCTCCCTCGGACCAGGCCAACACGTGATCCGCTTCGTTATCCAGAGAATGGTTATTGCAGCCTGGAAAAGGGCACCGGCCATCCCGAAGCCGCAACCATTGGCGCATCGCCTTCGGAACCCGGTAACTGGTCCGCCCGATCTCCAGCGGCGCTCCATTGCGCGGATCGGTCAGCACACGCAGGAACGATCCGGCCCCATCCCCCACAAGCCGACGGGCCATGGTCGGAGGAATGGGACCATACCCGTCCAGCGTGGCCGGTTCCGACGCGGCGCCTAAAAGAGACAGCGCCGGCACGGTCACCAGGACCTGCGCCTTGGGTGACGGAGTTCCTTCCGCCACCCCCGCCAGCAGCCAGTCAGCGGCGACGTCCGCACGGAGCTGGGTAAGGGTCCGGGATTCATTCGGCCCCTGCAGGGCACGCGCCGCCTCCGTGGCACGGGACCATACACCCACCGCCACATCAGCAGTCAGATAGGCCGAGAGCCAGGCCATGCCGTCCCGGTCCGGCACATATTCCAGCCGACGGTCCTCCTCACCCTTGCGGTGCCGCGCTTCGATGCTGACAGGATGGTGCAGCTCACGCCATCTGCGCGCTTTGGCCCGGAACCTGCCCGGAACTAGCTCCCCTGCCGGGCAGCCGCGCGCGGCAAAGTCAGCTTCGGGGTCCAGGAAATGAGCCTCCAAAGCAGCGCCCGCGGCGGGATCCAGCCCGGACGTTTCATCACACATCACCCGCGCGTGTTGCCAGGAAATGCTTCCTGCCTGCAGCGCAGACAGCGTGAGGGGCAACCTGGTGGTCAATTTGGCTGACTCAGCCAGGAGCGCCGCCGCCGATCTTTCACTCACGGTCAGGACACAGGCCACCTCTGCTGTCACCGCCATTTCCTGGGCGGTGCGCTCCTGCGGGGAAACGGCCGGGGACGCCATGGCGGCGGCAGCGCGGGCATATCCGGCGGCGAAGTGCACTTTCAGCGCGGCAAGCCTGGCCTCCATGCGGCCTACCTCAGCCATGCCGTCCAGGCACGCGTCCGCTTCGTCCCGGAGAAAGTCAGTGTCAGTCGAGGCGGGGTTCCCGGCTCCGCGACCGGCACATGCAGCCATCGCAGTGAGGGAGGCCTCCATGGCCTCCAACGTCTCCGCAGCTGCTCTGCTTTCCACACTCACAGCATATGAGGAGGCACTGACAATAACGCCGGCGTCAGAGATACAGGATAGGTCCGTCACCCAGGATCTGCCTGATCCCGAATTTCCCTACGGCGAACATCCGCGGATTGTCGTCGGAGTTGCTCAGCATGGCGGTGGACAGGATGAGAGCCCAGCCGCGCGCCCTCATCCAGGTGTCCCCGTCCACGGCGGAGCCAAAGGCGCGCATGAAGCGGCGGCGTGTGCCGGCGTCGAACATCAGCCACCCCACCGCAAGATCGACAGCGGGGTCCCCTGCCCCGACGTCGCCGAAGTCGATGACGCCGGCCAGGGAGCCGTCGTCCGCCAGCAGGATGTTGCCGGGGTGGAGGTCCCCGTGGAGCATCATCGCCGGACCACCCCAGACTTTGGCGGCACAGGCCTGCGCCCACACTGCTCTCAGCGCGGCCGACTGCGGGTAGCGTTCGTGGTCCTTGAGCCGTTCCACCAGCACACCGTCGCGGTCTGTCAGCGGCACGCCCCGGAAAGGGTTCACCGGGATGCCGGATTCGGCGGGCACATGAAGGGACAGCAGGAAATCGGCCAGGCCTTTTGCCGCCGACGCGCGGCCCGCCGGGCCGACGTCGGCCGCAGCGGCTCCGGGGACCCACCGCACGATACTCCACGGCCATGGGAAGTCCGACGTCGGCCGGCCGGGGACGGGAACCGCAACCGGGGAGCGGCGGGCTATGTCGGGAAGGTAGCGCTGCTCTTGCAGTATCAGCGGAACGGCCTCCGCCCGGCGCGGCAGCCGGACGGCCAGGCGGTCACCGAGCCGGAAGGTCGCGTTGTCCCAGCCGTTCGCAACCCGCTCTATAGGACAATCGGCGAGGTCGGGCCGCTGGTCCCGGACAAGGCGCTGGACCACCGCGTTGCTCACTTCCACCGTGGCTGGCGGCATTCGGGCCATTCAGAAATCCGCCTTCCTTTGCCGGCAATGCAGTCCGGCCTTCCCTTGTCCGAATATAGTTCAAGACCCCGACCGGTAAATTGGAGACGATGAACCTCCTCCTCCAGGCTCCCTCGAGGGGTGGATTAATCGGTCAACGGTTGCATCTCGAACAGCTTTCTATTGAAACAGTTTCGACGCCCATCGGCCTGGGCATCGGATTGCATCTGGACGCGGTCCCCGCACCGGACGGACTAGGCTCCGGAGCATGATTACTTTTGAACGGGCGCGGCAGATCGCCCTCGACACGATCCGTCCCACGTGGGTAACGGACGATTGCGGCGAATATGTCGTTGCCGACTACGGTTTCGAAGACGACCGCGCTTGGTGCCTTGTGGACGGTGGCCGCCGGCTCGTCATCGACGGTGACTACAGTTGCCAGCTCATGGGCCGAGGTTCCACACTTGTCGACAAGAAAACCGGCGAAGTCTCATCCCTGAACTATCTGGAAGACCCGGAGCGGTTCAACGCCATGATCGAGGTCGGCCACCACCCTCCCGAAGACCCTGTCGGCTAACAGACTCTTGCGCCGTGGCTGCTGAGCAGGAACATGATGGTGGGGCCGGGACCGGCGGTTAGGTCGCAGTTGAAATGGCGGTTTGCCGTTCCGTTTAAGGCGAACAGTCAGCGCTTCCGTGGGACGTTGACGCGAACGTCGGCGGCCTGGGCTTCATCGAGCACCCACCTCTGGTACTTCGGGTGCTCTGGGTATCTTTTCCGAAGATAGTCCCGGACGACCTTCCCCGGTCGGTGCTCGTTGGTGTATCCGAGTTCCCGAGCGAGTTCGGCGGGTTCATATGTGCTCATAGCCCCGAGTGTAGGCCCTAACCGGGTGATGTTAGACGTGGCAGCATTGAGCGCCCGTGAGTGGATCCCTCCACCGGACGTCACCGCTCCTGCCGCCGAAACCATCATGTCTAGGCCTTGTCCTTGGCCCACCACAGGACTTCGACAGCGTGCTGCTGATGCCGAAATCCCTCGCCGAGAAGGGCAATCAGCAAGTCGTTGCTCCACAGCATGAGGCGTCCAATAGTCCAGTTAACCTTTTCGGGGTCGGGCAGTTCGAGACCCCAGAGCGACCGTGCGATCTCCCGCTTGCCGGCCATGCCGGTGGACATGAGAATCGTCAGGTACCTCTCGGGGCCGACGATTCAGAGGACCTTCGTGAGCAGCGACTCCTTGAACCCTTTCATGGCGAAGGGTGTGGTGTCTTTGATGAGGGCGGTCAGACGGTCCTCCAGATCAACGGGTGTTGTGCCGCGAAGCAGATACTCGACTGCCATGCGGATCTGTGCAGCGCCGGCCTCGGGGCCCATTTCTTTCCATGCCTCATTGAGGACGGACATGCTTCCTGGGTTGGCGCCAACGTTTGAGTTGGCGAAACCCTTCAGATCCAGAGGGTCCGCTTTCGGCAAGCCCTCGGCGCTGAAGACCTTCTGATACTTGGCCCAATACGGGACGACGTTCGGCTCAGGCTCGGGCTCACGATTGAGGAACGCGGCCTTGAGTTCGTTACCCCGTGCGAGCTTCGCGGGATCGACGTCCCCGGGCTTCGGTGACCGCTTCTTGATGTCCTCGAGCGTTGGCAAGGGGATTTTCTTCCGCTCCGGTTCGCCGCGGAGCCACTCAAGCCCGCAGTGCTCGCACTTGAGCCTCCGCTGCGTCCCCGACAGCCGCTCGATCAGCGCGACGTATTCGTCGATGAGGTAGGTGGAACAATTGAGGTCAATCGCCATAGGGCTTACCTTTCGAACACGCTTGCTAGCGCCGAGGCGAGAGCCGGCCGCCCGTTTGCCGGTCGACGGCTGAGGTGGCCGACCTCCTCGACGCCGAAGAAGTCGCCGCCCTGCAGCACCGCGTCGAGCGCCTGCTCCACGCACGGGTGCTACTTGTTGACCTGACCCGTAGGCGCAACCCTGGCCGCTCGTGTAGAAGCTCGCTTGAGCCTGCCAGTACGTACTTCAGGTCAGGAACTCTCCTAGCCTTGACCAGCAACCATGGTCCCTCAGAAAAATCTATCCGACCCTTGCTGAACGTGATATTCCCTGGCGTCGGAGGCGGGAAGTTCGCTGCGGTTCTCGACGCTGTGGGCTTCGTCTTGGCGCGCGAACGGGCAATAATCGACCGAGGGCCACAGATGCCACAACGTGTTCGCTTCTGCGCCTCCTAAATGCTGAATGAAGCCCGCTCCCCAGGACCGTAATCTGTTCGTCAGATGCCGAGTACGTAGAATCTGCCGTCTGGTGCTGGGCAGTAAGATCGTGGTGGAGTCGGCCGGCGCGCCGAGGCTGCGCGGGTTGGAACCGTGGCCTGGCACCAGCGGGCAGAGACGTTCGGCACAAGCCTCGCCCCCAGTCGACCGCGATGTTGCGAGAATGAGGCCGCGGCCGCCGTCAGTATCCGTCGCCTCGGGCAACCCCGGGACTAAAGCTAACGATATCTTCGCTTCCGCGGATGATGGACTATGTCGGCCGGACACCTCATATAGGCTCGAACTGACACGTAGAATCATACGGTCGAAGGCTGAGCCTGAAGGACAATGGGAATCATGCAAAGGAACGAAAAGCCGCTTGACCGGTCGGCGTCAACTACTACAACTTGGGACATACCCAAGATCGTCAGTCAGGCGATGTCTGGCAAATTGCGGGTGCCGACTTTTCAGCGCTCCTTTGTCTGGGATCCGAAGGACGTTCTAAGACTTTTCGACAGCCTGTACCGCGGGTTCCCAGTCGGAACATTGCTACTCTGGCAGCAACCTCTTAAGCCAGGCACCAGCCGCTTTGGCCCCATAGAATTTGACGTCCCTGAAGACCCGGAGGGACTCTGGATCGTAGATGGTCAACAGCGAGTCACGTCTCTTGTGGCAAGCCTTTCACCTATTGAACACCGACATGATGAGAGATTCGACGTCTTTTTTGACTTGTCTCGCAAGCGATTTGTTGGACCTCTTCGAGGCATGCGTCCCCCGAGATCCATACCGATTCGTGAAGCACTCGAATCTCGCCGCTTGCTCGCTTGGCTGCGAGCCCACGGCGACGACCTAGAAGACGCTGACCTCGAGACGGCGGATGGTCTGGGTGGCGCCCTTCGCGACTACAAGATACCGGCGTACATCGTCGAGGAGAACGACGAAAGCCTGCTCCGCGAAGTCTTCGATCGGGTCAACAGCGCCGGAAAGCCCATCTCTCGAGCACAGGTATTCCACGCGCTTTTCGCACAAGGTGCCGAAGAGGGGAGTCCCGCAACCGTTGTAGAGGAGCTACGTTCCAGAGGATTCGGGCGCCTTGACGAGGGAAAGGTCGTCCAGAGTCTTCTGGCCATTAGAGGAGGGGATGTCCAGAGGGACATTCATGACGAGTTCGACGAGGGAGATGAGCTCGCTGACTGGTATGACCGCACAGAACGCGCACTGAGTCGGGTCTTCTCCTTCTTGAATACCCAAGGAGCACCACATCTCTTGCTCCTGCCATCAACGTTCCCCATCCCCGTTCTCGCCGCTTTCTTTGACCTTCACCCCGAGCCTGACGAGTGGATTCTTGAACTGCTAGGGAGGTGGCTATGGCGAGGATGGGTCCATGGGTTCGGCAGGGAGGCTGGCCAGACACCTGCTCTACGCAAGGCGATCCAAGTGGTCAATCCGAAGAAGGGAAGGCCTGAACTCGCTCCTGACCCATTTACGGCGGCTAAGCGCCTACTGGACAATGTTGGCGATAGTGAATTGACTAACCTGAATTTGGACAGCTTCATGACGGCGAGAGGAAATGGACGACTTTTCCTATTGGCCCTGAATGCGCTCGGCCCGTTGGACCCTGCCGGTCAGGCCATAGACGTACCTCAGGTGTTGGAATCTAGAGGGACGTCCGCCATCGGCCAACTGGTGCCTGGCCCGAGATCGTTAGTAGCAAATCGAGCTTTTTGGCTTCCGGAGTGGCCCAAGCTAACAGGTGCCGAATCTCGAGAAATACTGAAGTCCCACAACATCTCTTCAGCTGCGGCATCAGAGCTACGCCAGTTCAATCCTGACGGGTTTCTGGCTCAACGCGAGCGCGACATCTTGGAATCCACACTGTCGTTTCTGAACAGTAAAATGGACATTGGGCTTCCGGCTAGGCCTCCCCTTTCTAACCTCATGGTCAGCGATCCCGAGACGGTCCCTAACGATGACGAATAATCCCAAAACAACGAGTCTATTGGTAGAGATTCAAAAACCAGACGGCATATGGGAGAGCGTTGGCTACCTGAGGAGTCAGAACGACACGAACTGGTATGAGTCGAAACCAGAATATTGGCGTCTGGCAAATAGACCAGTCTTGGGTCAGATCTTCGAAGAGAAGGGCGAACACTGGTCCCCAAGAGCCACGGCCGCCATTCCCCGCTGGTTTTCTCATCTACTTCCGGAGGGAATACTCCGGCTAGAGACGGCAGCTGCGGCTCAAATTAATCCGGTCCGGGAATTCCAGCTTCTTGCTCGACTTGGTGCGGATGACCTCCCTGGCGCAGTTCGGGCGACCCTACTATCTGAAGACGGCGAGCATAAGGTCCCAGAATTATCGATCTCGCCCGACGAAGATGAGGAGTTGCAACCACTCCTGAAATTCAGCCTTGCCGGCGTGCAATTGAAATTTTCCGTGGCAACCACCGACCGCGGGCCGACCGTCCCGGTTTCGGGTAAGTCGGGAGATGCGATCCTGAAGATGCCCGACGGTCGGTCCGACTTCGGGGGCGTACCAGAAGCCGAATTCGCAGCCATGACCTTGGCAAAATTGGTCGGCCTGAATGTCGCGCCAGTATCCTTGGTTGACGCCTCAAACATTCAGGGGTTGGGCAGATGGTCCTCGAAACTTCCCGGGAACTCATTACTTATTGAAAGATACGATCGACTTCCCAACGGACAGCGCGTGCATGCCGAGGAACTAGCTCAAGTCCTTGACATTCCAACTGCGCGCATTAATGCGAAGTACAGTAATGCTAATTTCGAATCCATCGCAAACTACATTTCTAAAATTGTCGGTGTTGATGTGGTGGGTGAGGTCATAGATCGCATAGTTTTCAACATCATGATTGGCAATGGTGATGCTCACCTGAAAAATTGGTCACTTATATATCCAGACGGCCGCATTCCAGCGCTTAGCCCAGCCTACGATATCGTTCCTACAGTTTTATATCTTCCCAAGGACGATTTAGGCCTGAATCTGAATGGAACAAAGGAATTTGCGGCTATCAATGCTGAAAGTTTCGAACGGCTAGGGGGCGCCACTGGCTTTGGGTACAAGGAAGCGAGAATCCGAGCCAAAGAGATGGTTCATCGGATCCTTGATAGCTGGAAATCATTGAACGACCTTTTACCATCTGAGCAATTTCGGAAGTTGGATTCACGTCTCGGCGAACTAAGTCTGCTGAATTAAAAATGACTTCCTAGCTGCCCGGCAGGTTACTAAACCTCCGCCACAGGAGCCGCGAACTGCGCCGCATACAGCGCCGCGTACGCCCCGCCGGCCGTCAACAAGGAAGCGTGCGTGCCCTGCTCCACGATCTGGCCGGCCTCCATCACCAGGATGAGGTCGGCGTCGCGGATGGTAGAGAGCCGGTGGGCAATGACAAACGAAGTCCGGTCGGACCTCAGGGCGCTCATGGCCTTCTGCACCAGCACCTCGGTGCGGGTGTCCACCGAGCTCGTCGCCTCGTCCAGGATCAGCACAGAAGGCCGGGCCAGGAACGCCCGGGCAATGGTCAGTAGCTGCTTCTCGCCGGCGGACACGTTCGAACCCTCGTCTTCCAGCACGGTGTCGTAGCCCTGCGGCAGGGACCGGACAAACCGGTCCACGTACGTCGCCCGCGCCGCCTCCACAATGTCCTCCTCCGAGGCACCGGGCCGGCCGTAGGCGATGTTGTCCCGGATGGTCCCGCCGAACAGCCAGGTATCCTGCAGCACCATGCCCATCCGCGAGCGCAGCTCGTTGCGGGTCATCGCGGTGACGTCCACGCCGTCGAGCGTGATCCGCCCGGCGTCGAGCTCGTAGAAGCGCATCATCAGGTTCACCAGCGTGGTCTTGCCCGCTCCTGTCGGGCCCACAATGGCGACGGTCTGCCCCGGCTCGGCCACGAGACTGAGGGAAGAGATCAGCGGCTTGTCCGGGGAGTAGGAGAAGGAGACGTCCTCGAACACCAGCCGCCCCCGCCCATCGGAAGGAGCCTCGCCGGGCACAGGATCGGCCGACTGCTCCTCCGTGTCCAGGAGCTCAAACACCCGCTCGGCAGAGGCCACACCGGACTGCAGCAGGTTCGCCATGGACCCCAGCTGGGCCAGCGGCTGGGTGAACTGCCGGGAGTACTGGATGAACGCCTGCACGTCGCCGAGCTGCATCGCCCCGGCGGCCACCTGTAGGCCGCCCACCACGGCGATCCCCACATAGACCAGGTTCCCGATGAACGTCATGGCCGGCATGATCAGCCCGGAAATGAACTGCGCGCCGAAGCTCGCCTGGTACAGCTCCACGTTCTTCTGCCGGAACCGCTCCTCCACCTCGCGCTGCCGGCCGAAGACCTTCACCAGCGCGTGCCCGGTGTACGTCTCCTCGATCTGCCCGTTGAGCTCGCCGGTGTGCCTCCACTGCGCCACGAACAGCTTCTGCGAGCGCTTGGCGATCACCGCGGTGGTCACGAGGGTCAGGGGAATGGTCACCAGCGCAATGATGGCCAGCGTGGGCGAGAGCAGCAGCATCATCACCAGCACGCCCACGACGGTCAGCAGCGAGGTCACGGCCTGGCTGATGGACTGCTGCAGGCTCTGCGAGATGTTGTCGACGTCGTTGGTGACCCGGCTGAGCAGCTCGCCGCGCTGCACGGAATCGAAGTAGCGCAGCGGCAGCCGGTTGATCTTGGCCTCGATCCGTTCGCGCAGCCGGAACACCGTGCGCTGGACGACGCCGTTGAGGATGTACGCCTGCATCCAGCCGAACGCCGAGGCCAGCACATACAGCACCAGCGCCCACAGCAGGACGGTGGCCAGTGCGGTGAAGTCGATTCCGGTGCCGGGCGTCAGCGTCATGGCGCTGAGCATGTCCGCTTTCTGGTTCTCCCCGGCGGCGCGCAGCTGGGCAATCAGCTGCTCCTGGCTTACCCCGGCGGGCAGCTGCTTGGACACGACGCCGGCGAAGATCAGGTTGGTGCCCTCGCCCAGCAGCCGGGGACCGATCACCGAGAACGTCACGCTCACGACGGCGAGCATCAGGACCAGCGTCAGCCACAGCCGCTCAGGCCGCAGCTCCCCCAGAAGCCGCTTCGCGGACGGCCAGAAGTTCATCGCCTTCTCCGCCGGAATGTTCATCCCGGCAAACGGGCCGCCACGGCCGGGGCCGCCCGCCGGGCGGGGAATCCGCAGCGGGGCCTGCGCGCCGGGAGCGCCGCCGGAAGCGCCGGGCGTGGACGTGCCGGGTGCGGCGACGGGTGCCCCGGTGGCGGAGGGTGTCGGAGCCTTGTCGGTGCGGCTCATACGGCCTCCTCCGCTGCGAGCTGGGAATTAACAATCTCCTGGTACGTCTTAGACGTCGCCAGCAGCTCCTCGTGGGTGCCGTGCGCGACGATCCTGCCGCGGTCCAGCACCAGGATCTGGTCCGCGTCCACGATGCTGGAGACCCGCTGGGCGATGATCACCAGGGTGGCCCCGGCCGTGCTCTGTTTGAGGGCCAGCCGCAGCCGGGCGTCCGTGGCGGTGTCCAGTGAGGAGAAGGAGTCGTCAAAGATGTAAAGCTCGGGCCGTTTCACCAGGGCCCGGGCGATCGCGAGCCGCTGCCGCTGGCCGCCGGAGACGTTAGTGCCGCCCTGAGAGATCGGCGCGTCCAGCCCGCCCTCCATCTCCTGCACAAAATCCTGTGCTTGGGCAATGCTAAGTGCCTGCCAGAGCTCGGCCTCGGTGGCGTCGGGCTTGCCGTAGAGCAGGTTGCTGCGCACCGTGCCGGAGAACAGGTAGGGCTTCTGCGGGACCAGGCCGATGTGCCCCCACAACAGGTCCGGGTGGAGCTCGCGCACGTCCACGCCGTCGATCCGCACCGAACCGGACGTCGCGTCGAAGAGCCGCGGCATCAGGTTCACCAGGGTGGTTTTGCCGGAGCCGGTGCTGCCGACGATCGCCGTCGTCTGCCCCGCGCGGGCGGTGAAGCTTACGTCGGAGAGCACCGGCTGCTCGGCGCCCGGGTAGGCGAACCCGACGTCGTGCATCTCCAGTTCGCCCCGGGCAGCCCGCCCGGCCGCGCGCGAAACCGGACGCAGCGGTGGCCGGACGCTGGATTCGGTCCCGAGCACCTCGCTGATCCGGTCCGCCGAGACCGAGGCCCGCGGGATCATGATGGCCATGAAGGTGGCCATCATGACGGACATGAGGATCTGCATCAGGTAGCTCAGGAACGCGATCATGGTGCCCACCTGCATGGAGCCGTCCTCGATCCGGAACGCCCCGAACCAGATCACGGCCGCGCTGGAGACGTTGAGCACCAGCATCACGGTGGGGAACGCGAGCGCCATGAGCCGGCCGGCCCGCAGCGCGGTATCCGTGACGTCCTCATTGGCGCGGGCGAAGCGGGCGGTCTCCACGTCCTCCCGGACGAAGGCCCGCACCACCCGGATGCCGGTGAGCTGTTCCCGCAGCACCCGGTTGACGGTGTCGATCCGGGTCTGCATGAGCCGGAACAGCGGCACCATCCGGATAATGATCGACCCCACCGCGGCCAGCAGCACGGGCACGCTGACGGCGATCAGCCAGGACAGCTGCAGGTCCTGCCGCATGGCCATGATCACCCCGCCGATACAGAGCATGGGCGCCGTGATCATGAGCGTGGCGGACATCAGGACGAGCTGCTGGACCTGCTGGACATCGTTGGTGGAGCGGGTGATCAGGCTGGGCGGACCGAAGCGGGTGACTTCCTGCTCGGAAAACTCCGCCACCCGGGTGAAAATGGCGCCACGGACGTCCCGGCCCAGCGCCATCGCGGCCTTCGCGCCGAAATAGACGGCGGCGATGGTGCAGGCGATCTGCAGCAGCGTGACCATGAGCATCATGCCGCCGATGCGCAGGATGTAGTCCGTGTCCCCCTTCGCGACGCCCTGGTCAATGATGTCCGCATTCAGGGTGGGCAGGTACAGCGAGGCGATGGACGCCGCCAGTTGGTAGACGACGACGGCGAGCAGCAGCCGCCGCTGCGGCCGCAGGTATTCGACGAGCAGTTTCCAGAGCATCCGCTCTCCAGTTCACGCGTCTCGGACAGTTTCACACAGAACGATGTGAGGGTCAGTTTACGTCCGGATGCCGTGAGCGGGCCGGGTTCCTCTCAGGGCGAATCCGTGGCGGTAAGCTGCCCGCGGGGCACGCTCGCGGGGTCCGTGCCGGCGGCATTCCCCGACGAGATCTGCCGTTTGACCTGCTCAAGCTCATCTTGGAGCACGTCAACGGTGGCCCGGTATCTTGCGAAGTCCGCCGTCCGGCGCCTGGCCACGGCGAAACTGACGGAGGCAGCCAGAATGGCAAGCGGGAAGGACACCAGCAGGGCCCAGCCGGACGCGGCAAGGAAGTCCAGCGAGATGGGAAGCGCCCGCTTGAAGGCCAGAAACTCGTTCACCCCGCCCACCACTCCGTTAAGGGCGGAGTCCAAGGGGCCCAGGAACTGCCCCACCACAGGCGTCCCGGCAAACGATGGAGCGCTCAGCGGTGGCTCTCCCCCCGGCGACCAGCGCGGATCTTCGAAATGGTTCAGGACGTAGATACCGGCACCTACGTTGAGGGCCGCGAAGAGCAGGACGGAACCCAGCACGGTCCAGTGAAGCCTGCGTGGACGCCACACGCCGGCCACAACCACGAAGATGGCGGCCGTAACCCAGGAAAGGATGCGGAGTTCGTCGCGATTCATACCGCTCAATAAATCCAAGGAATGCCCGCCCGTTACGTCTTTGAGTTGGAACCGATGCCTGCCCCGGTCCCGAGCGAGCTTATCCCAGTCACCCCCTCCAGAATTCCGCGGCAGTAACCGGCCCGGGCTGCGGAGTCCGGCAGGTGTCAGCCGCCCAGCACCACGTTGGCCGCCGGTTCGCCCGCCAGCATCAGCTCGATCTGCCGCTGGAGCAGCCGTCCCATCCGCGGCCGCATCGCCGAACTCGCCCCGCCCACGTGCGGGCTGATGATGACGCCCGGGGTCCGCCACAGCGGGTGGTCCTGCGGCAGGGGCTCGGGATCGGTGACGTCCAGCGCGGCGCGGATCCGGCCAGTGGCTGTGTGCCGGACCAGGGCGTCGGTGTCCGCTACGGGGCCTCGGGCCACATTCACCAGCAGGGCGCCGTCGGGCATGGCCGCGAGGAAGGCGTCGTCCACGAGGTGCCGGGTGGAGTCGCTGAGCGGAACCCCCACCACCACGATGTCGTGCTCCGGCAGCAGCGCGTGGAGCTCCGCGATGCCGTGAACGGGGCCGCGTTCGTCCGTCCGTTCCCTGCTGGCCACCCGGGTCACGCTGGTCTCGAACGGAAGGAGCCGGTCCTCGATCGCCTTGCCCACCCCGCCGTAGCCAACGATCAGGACGCGGCGGTCGGCCAGGCTGGCGGTGGGGCGGGCATCCCACCGGCCCTCCTGCTGGTTCCGGATGAGGCGGGGGAACTCGCGCTGGCTGGCCAGGATGAGGGCCAGCGCCAGCTCCGCGGTGGAGGTTTCGTGGACACCGGCCGCGTTGGCGAAGACCCTGCCGGAGGGCAGGAAGTCCGCCACGCCGTCGTACCCGATCGACTGGCTCTGGACCAGCGCCGTGTCCACGGTTTCCAGGCGTTGCAGGACCTGCGGGCCGCCCATGTACGGCGGCACCACGATGTCGATCCGCGGGCGGGGCGGCTCACCGGCGAAGTCCCATTCCAGGACGGTGACGTCCGGGTGCGGCTGAAGGTATTCACGCAATGCGGCGTCCGGCAGGCTGACAGTAATATTCCGGGTCATGATTGCCAGCGTAGTAGAACCGCCGGCCGTGCCTCACGGCGCGGACTCCCCTGACATCCGGGCGCCGTTCGGGATAGGGTCCACAACAACAGGCGTTGGAGTGCAGGGGAAGGCGGCGCGCGTGGCGGCTCGGATCGGGATCATTGGCGGCGGGATCGTGGGCATGGCGATTGCCCGTGCCCTGGTCCGGACCGGGGACTTCCACGTCACGGTCCTGGAAAAGGAGCACCGGGTGGCCGCGCACCAGACAGGCCACAACTCCGGCGTGGTGCATGCCGGCCTCTACTATCAGCCGGGATCCCTCAAGGCCGTCCTGTGCGCCCGCGGCCGGGCCCTCACCCGTGACTACTGCCGGGACAAGGGCCTGCCGTACCGCGAGCTCGGCAAGCTGGTGGTCGCGGTGACCGAGGCGGAACTGCCGCGGCTCGATGAGATCGAGCGCCGCGCCCGGGAGAACCGCGTACCGGACATGAAACGGCTCACCCGGGCGGAACTGCGCGAGGTCGAGCCGCACGCCGCGGGCGTCGCGGCCGTCCACTCACCGCACACCGCCGTCGTGGACTACGCCGCCATCACCGAAGCCATGGCGCAGGATGTGCGGAGCGGCGGCGGATCCGTGCTCCTGGGCCAGGAGGTGACGGCCGTCAACAATGCCGGCGGCGCCGTGCACGTCTCCACGCCGGCCGCCACGCACATCTTCGACCGGCTGGTGGTGTGCGCCGGACTGCAGTCGGACGTCGTGGCCAGGATGGTCGGGGCCAGCCCGTCGCCTGCGATCCTGCCGTTCCGCGGCGAGTACTGGGTGATGGCCGCCGCCCGGAGCCACCTGGTCCGGGGCATGATCTACCCGGTCCCGGACCCGCGCTTCCCGTTCCTGGGCGTGCACTTCACCCGCGGCGTGTACGACGACGTCCATGTGGGCCCCAACGCGGTGCCGGCCCTGGCCCGGGAGGGCTACTCGTGGGCCCGGGTGTCCCTGCCGGACACCCTGGCCTCGCTCCGGTGGCCCGGCGCCGCGGCCCTGGCCCGGCAGCACTGGCGGATGGGTGCCCGGGAAATCTCGGCGTCACTGCTCAAGCCGCTGTACTTCCGGCAGGCCCGGCAGTTCCTGCCCGAACTGCAACCCGGCGACCTCGCCAGGAAGGCCGGCGCCGGGGTCCGCGCCCAGGCGTGGGCTGCCGACGGTTCCCTGCTGGACGATTTCGCCGTGGACCGGCTGGGCGCCGTCACACTGCTGCGCAATGCGCCCTCCCCTGCGGCGACCTCCGCCTTGGCGATCGCCGACTACGTCCTGGAGCACCACCTGCAGATCGCCCCGCACCGGCTGCGCTCCTAGGACTTTGGAAAGACTTCGGGGGCGCCCCGCGCGGTCCGTGGACTTCGCCTGCGGCCGCGCCTAACGTCGGAGACACCACCGTTGCCAGTCAAGAACCTGTCGAAACGATCCGCCCCAGCACGCGTGTGCTGAGCACCCAGTTAAGTCCGGAGGGCCCACGCACATGACGACTCCGGGCCCGCGGCCGGCCGCGCCTCACCACCGCCGGAACGTGATTCTGATCTGGGCCGCCGCCGCGCTGGTGCTGGCCGCCGTCGTCGTCTTCGGTGCCATCCGCACCGGACCGTCGCCCGAGGGCGACTTCCTGACCGTCAGCCACAGGCAGGCGCAAAGCCAGTCAGCCGCGCCGCCGTCGCCCTCGCCCCGCGCCGCCGTCGACCTCCCCGCCGAGATCCAGCGGATCATCGGCGGACACCCCGATCACAGGATCGGCGTCGCCATCATGGACACCAGCGACGGAGCGCTGCAGAGCTACGGCGATGTGGCACCATACACGGCGGCGAGCACGGCGAAGGTCCTGACGGCTGCCGCCTACTACCACCTCGTGGAAACCGGCGAAAAGTCGCTCGATACTCAACTGGGCGCGTTCACGGCCGCGTTCCAGCTCAAGGCCATGATCAACACCAGCAGCGACGACTCGTGGATCCTGCTGATGCGGGATATCGGCTACCCCCGACTGACCGACTACGCCGCCACCCTGGGCATCACCTACGATCCCGAGCAAAACCTCCTGGCCCCGGCCGACATGGCCCGGCTCCTCCAGCAGCTCTCCACGGGCAAGCTCCTCAACACCGGGCACACCGCGGAGCTGCTGGGCTACATGCAGCACACCAATGACGAGGACCTCATCCCGGCGGCGGTCTCCCCGGAAATCACCGTCCACCACAAGTACGGCGTGGTGGAAGGATACGTCCACGACGCCGCGCTGCTCAGTGCGGGCGACCGCTCCTATGCGGTGGTCATCTACACGTGGGGCCCGAACGACGCCGACAGCGCGGCCCGTCTCGAACTCATCCACGAGCTGACGCATCAGCTCACCGGTGCCCTGTTCGGGCAGTAGCAGCACGCGGACGGTTAATAGTCCGAATATCAACCGTTCAAGGGTGGCGCACGCACCGTTACAGGGGCAGGATGAAAGAAGGCTCCGGAAGCCCTCCCGGTTCACGTAAGCGACGGCGCAAAATTGCAGCGACAGGCTTCGCGCGGACTGCACCGCGCCGATGCGCACGGACGTGGCGGACCGTCCGGAGCCGGGCTGTTCCTGGGAGTCGCCATGATCCGCATCCTCATAGCCGAAGACGACGAACGCATGTCCCGCTTCATCGAAGAGGGCCTGCGCGTGGCTGGCTACGCCCCGAGCGTGGTCGCCGACTCCGTCACGGCAGCGGACCTCGCGGCCAGCGGCGAATTCGATCTCCTGCTCCTGGCTGCCGGGCTTCGCCGGCTTGACGGCTTCGCCGTCCTGGCGGCCCTCCGCCACGGGCAGGCGGGGATCCCGGTCATCTTCCTCGCGGCCCCCGGGTCAGCCGCGGACACTCTCGCAGCGCTGGAGGGCGGCGCCGACGACTGCATCGTCAAGCCGTTTCCCCTCGAGGAACTGGAGGCCCGCGTCCGGGCCCGGCTTCGCACAGCCGACACCGGCGATCCGCTTACGGGGAGCATCATGCGCTACGGCCCGCTGGAGCTGAACCTGCACGCCCTCACGGTCAGCGTCGACGGCAGGACGGTAGAGCTCTCCGCCCGCGAATTCGCCTTGGTGGAAATGTTCCTGCTGCACCCGGGGCAGGTCCTGAGCCGGCAACAACTGCTCAGCCACGTCTGGGGCCGCGACTTCGACGGCACGTCCAACGTGGTGGACGTGCATGTGCGGCAGTTGCAGCTGAAGATCGGCGCAGAGCGCATCCTCACCGCCCGCGACGCCGGCTACCGCCTGGGGTAGCGCCCTCGGCTTACACAGCCGGCAGCACTCGCCGGCGGATTCTGCTGGCGTCTACCGGCCGAACAGCTTGGCGAAGAAGCCGGTCTTGGTGGTGGTTTTGGCGCTGGTTTCGCCCTCATGGCCGCGGCAACGGTCGGCACTGGGGACGCCCCGCATGACCTGGTCAACATGCTGGCCGCAACCGGCCCAGGTGGTCTTTCCGCACTTCTTGCAGGCAACTGCACGGCACATCCGGGTACTCCTCTGTCGGTGGGTCTAAGGTGTTCAGCATACCCCCAGGGGTATATGGACAGCAAATCCGTTGCGCCAGGAAGAAGTCGCTCACGAGGGGTGGATTGGGGCGGTTCCGGGCAGGCGACGGAAGTACCGGACCCCGCACCTACGCCGGGCAGAATCCGGCGGCGAGCCGCCCGTTCCGCACGGGCGAGCTAAAACCGGGAGAACCGGCAGGCACCGGAGACAACACACCAGGGCGGAATGCGCACCGCGGGGACCGGGAAAAGAGCGACGTTGCAACGATTCACGGCTGAGCCCAGCCGTTTTCGCGGCGATTTCGGACAGGTGCACCCCGGATCCGGGGTGCGCCTGTCCGTTTCCGTAGCGGTCACCGGAATCCGGCTGCCGGTTGACACCCGGCACACGGTACGGTTCAATCTTTTGCATATGCTGAAATAACAGTTCCACGATACGAATATCTTGTCCGTATAGCCCTACGCCGTGGATGCCAGCATTGACACAAAGGATCTGGCACATGCTGTTGGAAGACTTTAACGCGGCCGGACGTGCCGAGGCAGCGGCCGCGCTGCGACCCTGCCTGGACATAGAGCGCTGGATCGAGGAGATCGTCCAGGGCCGGCCCTTCGGCAGCGCCGCGAGCCTTCTGGAAGCGGCCAACCGTGCAGCGGAACCCTTTACCGGGCAGGAGGTGGAGGCCGCCCTGGCCCGCCATCCACGCATCGGCGAACGGGCCGCAGGAAACAGCACGGAGGCCCGGCTCTCCCAGTCGGAGCAGGCAGGCCTGGGAATTCCGGACCCGGCCGTTGCGGCGGCCATCGCCGAGGGGAACCGGAGCTACGAAGAAAAATTCGGCCAGGTCTTCCTGATCCGCGCCGCCGGCCGCAGCCGGGAGGAAATCCTCGCCGCCCTCAACACCAGGCTCGCGCACACCCCGGAACAGGAACAAGCAATCATCGGCCAGCAGCTGCGCGAAATCGCGGTACTCCGACTCGAAGGACTGATCGGCACATGAGCACCTCCCACGTCACCACCCACGTCCTGGACACCGGCACCGGCAAGCCCGCCGCCGGTGTCGCCGTCACCTTCCACAGGCTCGACGGCGAGCGCTGGGTTAAGATCGCGGCAGGCGCCACGGATGACGACGGCCGCATCAAATCCCTCGGCCCGGACAAGCTTCCGTCCGGCACGTACCGGCTGGCCTTCGACACCGGACGCTACTACGAGGCCGCAGGGACCGAAACCTTCTTCCCCGAGGTCACGCTGACCTTTGCGGTGTCCGAATCCCAAGACCACTACCACGTCCCGCTCCTGCTGAGCCCTTTCGCTTACTCCACATACCGCGGCAGCTAACTACACGCCCGCCCCGCCATCCACCCCGAATCACACCGGGAACAGGCTCCCTGTCGGATGGCGGGGCGAAGCCATGCCCACGCACGGCCCGCACAGGATCGCCGAAACCCCAGCGCCCCGGCGCCCCACAGTGGAACCCCGCCCCAGTCACAAACGGCATTTTTCGCGCGAACGCAACCGGCAGACCCGCATCCCTTGACAGTGGCCCGCGTCACTTCTATTCTCAATTTTGGGATCCCAAATTGGGATCCCAAAACAGGCAAGCTTGCCGAGCCCCGACTCCCCTGGGTTCCGCACCTGATGTCAGGCCAGATATCAGCCCCACAGCAGCACCGGGAAGCCCGCGCACAGGACGCCCCACACCCCGGCCTCCTGGCCCGCGAACGAATTGAATCTCTCACCCGCCGGCATTTTTCCTCTCTCTGAAGGAGAAGTTGTGTCTCTTCGAAATACCGAACCCCCCGTACAGGAAGCGTCAGCACCACACGCTGACGCCGCAAGCCCCAAGGACCGCGTTCAACGGCGCACCAATGTCCGCTGGAAAATGTTCCTCCTCCTGCTGGTCCTCGTGTCCGTGAACTACATCGACCGGGGCTCCATCTCTGTAGCCCTGCCCATCATCCAGAAGGAATTCAACATGGCCCCGGAGCTCGTGGGCCTCCTGCTCTCGGCCTTCTTCTGGACCTACGCCCTCATGCAGATCCCCGTCGGCTTGCTGATCGACAAGTTCGGCCCCCGCAAGGTAATGACCGCGTCCTGCGTCGGCTGGGGCGCCGCCACGGCAGCCTCGGGCCTGGCCGGCGGCTTCCTCAGCATGTTCATCGCCCGCCTGGGCATCGGCGTCACCGAGGCCGGAGTCATGCCGGCGGGCGGAAAGCTGAACGCCATCTGGATGCACAAATCCGAACGCGGCCGCGGCGCAACCATCCTTGACGCCGGCGCCCCGCTGGGCGCCGGGCTGGGCGGCATCCTCATCGCAGGCCTGATCGCATCGACGGGCAGCTGGCGGAGCTCGTTCATCATCGCCGGCGTCGCCACCGTCCTCATGGGCCTCGCCGTGTGGTGGTACGTCCGGGACAACCCGCGCCAGCACAGCGGAGTCAACGACGCCGAGGCCGAGTACCTCGAGGCCTCCCACGCCGCGGAGGACGCCGAAGCCGAACTCGAGGGCAGCAAGGGAAAGCGTGCCCTGCTCCCCTACCTGAAATTCCGCTCCTTCTGGGCCATGTGCTTTGGCTGGCTGGGCTTCAACGGAGTCTTCTACGGCCTGCTCACGTGGGGCCCGCTCTACCTGTCACAGGCCAAGGGTTTTGACCTGAAGACCATCGGCTGGTCCACCTTCGTGATCTTCGGCGCCGGATTCGTCGGCGAAATCCTCGGCGGCACCATCGCGGACAAGTGGAGGGCCGCCGGCGCCTCGGCCAACCGGGTCATGCGCACCCTCCTGGGCATCTCCAGCGTCGTCGTGATCGGCGGCCTTGTCGGCGTCACCGTCGTGCCAGACCCGACGACGGCGGTGGTCCTCCTCTCCGTCGTGATGTTCTTCCTGCGCTGGGTGGGCCTCTTCTGGAGCATCCCCTCCATCCTGGGCGGCCGGACCAACGCCGGTGTCCTGGGCGGCGCCATGAACTTCAGCGGCAACATCTCCGGCTTCGTCACCCCGATCGCCGTCGGCCTGATCGTCGGCGCCACCGGCTCGTACACGTGGGCGCTGCTGTACTTCGTGGGATCGGCGATCATCATGGGAGCATCCGTACTGACGCTGAACTACAACAAGCGGCTCCCTGTCTAAGCTAGGCCACGCAACACCTGTTCCCGGAGCCGGGAACGCAGTGCCAAAAGAACCCGAATGGAGCACCATGCTTACCGCTGAAGAACCCCAGGACAAGGAACGCCCCCTCCGGGAGGCTGTCCGGGACACCCTCCGCACCAGGATCTTTGAAGGGCACTACGTTCCCGGCACCAGGCTGGTGGAGCGCGACCTCGCCGCCGAATTCAACGTCTCGCGCCTCCCGGTCCGCGAAGCGCTGCGCATGCTGCGCCAGGAAGGCCTGGTCAGCGACCGCGGCGCGCGGGGAGCCGAAGTCAGCACGCTCAGCCCCAAAGACGTGGAGGATCTCTTCGACGTCCGCCAGTCGCTCGAAGTGCTGGCCTGCAGGCTGGCCGCGACCCGCGCCACGCCGGAAGACCTCGGCGCGCTGCAAACCCTGTTGGACGAAGCAGACCGCTGCCTTGCCAAGGGTGCCGTCATGGAAGCCCACCGGGCCAACAGCGAATTCCACGATGCCATCACCCGGATCGCGGACAACGGCTTCCTCAAGTCCGCGCTCGAACCCCTCCAAGGCCGGATGCACTGGCTGTTCCGGCATGTAAGCGACCTCCCCGAACTCATCGAGGAACACCGGGCCCTGTACGCCGCGATCGCCAGCGGTGACCCGGACCGCGCGGCCGCCCAGTCGGCGTCGCACATCGACAAATACCGGGAACAGTTTCCGGAGGATTTCCGCCGGACGGAACCCGCCCTTCATCGGAAGAACACATGAAACTCCTCGTCATCAACCCCAACATCAGCAACGACGTCACCGCGCTGATCGAATCCGAAGCCCGGCGCTCCGCCTCGCCCGGAACGGAACTGCTGGTCCGCACCGCAGGCCACGGCGTCGAATACATTGAAACCCGCTTTGAATCCCTGATCGCCGCCGGCGCCGTCGCCGAAATCATCGCCGAGTACACCCGCGACGGGTCCGGCACCGAAAACGGGATCGACGGCGTCGTGGTCGCGGCGTTCGGAGACCCCGGCATGCCCGCGCTGAAGGAACTGGCCGACGTCCCGGTCATCGGGATCACCGAGGCCGCCCTGTGCGCCGCGGCACTGCAGGGTCACCGGTTCTCGATCATCGCCATCTCGGACCGGATCCGGCCCTGGTACTTGGACTGCGTGGAACGCTTCGGGCTCGGCGGCCGGTTGGCCTCGATCCGGTCCATCAACGAGACCCTCACCGGCATCGGCTCCGTGCAGCAGGACTTCAAGGAGACCCTGCTGGCACTCAGCCGCCAGGCCGTCACCCAGGACGGGGCCGACGTCGTCATCCTCGCCGGCGCGCCGCTTGCCGGCCTTGCCCGCGAGCTGGCGGGCCAGATCCCCGTCCCTGTGGTGGACGGCATTTCCGCCGGCATCCAGATGGCACAGTCGGTGGTCAACCTCCAGTCCGGACCGCACCGGGCCGGCGCCTTCGCGCCGCCTCCGGTCAAGCCCCGCCGAGGGCTCTCGGACAACCTCGACGCCGCCCTCACGACGGCGCAGAACGCCGCCCGGGCAGTCGCCGGGTCCCACTGATAATCCGGCCCCGCTGACAACCCCGCCCCACTAGCTTCTTCCTCGAAGGAGGACAACGATGTCCCACGCCCCAGACCTTGTCATTGCCCATGGCACCGTGGTCAACAGTTTCGGCCGCCAGGCTGCCCACGTCGTGGTGCACGGCGGGAAGATCGTCCAGCTCGTGGACGCTTCCGAGCCCGTCCCCGCCGCCGCCCGGACCGTCGACGCCGCCGGCCGGATGGTGATTCCCGGCGGCGTGGACGGCCACTGTCACGTCGCCCAGGTAACCGGACGGTTCCGTACCCTGGATGACTACCGCACCACCTCCACCGCTGCCCTCTGGGGCGGCACCACCACGATCATCGACTTCGGCATCCCCCGCGACGCCCGGGAGACCCCGCTGGCCGCGGTCCTGCACAAAAAGGAACTGGCCCGCGAGTCCCGCTGCGACGTCGCCCTCCACGGCTCGGTTGTCCAATGGGACGAAACCGTGCCCTGGCAGCTCGAGCAGCTTGCCGCCGAAGGTGTCCGTTCCGTCAAGATGTACACCACCAACCGGGGCACCACCATGGCCGACGGCGACACCATCCTGAAGGTCATGCGCGAGATGGTCCGGCTCGACGGCCTGACCTACATCCACGCCGAACACGACCCCATCATTGCCGACTGCACCCGGCAGCACGCGGACGACGGCCGGATCAGCATTGAACACCTGCACCGGACCCGGCCTGAACTCGCGGAGGAAATCTCGGTCAAGGAGACCCTGGCGATGGCCGAATATACCAACGCCCCCGTCTACTTTGTGCACCAGTCCACGCCGGGAGCCGTGGATCTCGTCGCCGAGGCCCGCAGCCGCGGCCAGGAGGCGTACTCCGAGACATGCCCGCACTACCTCACCCTGGACGACACCGTCTACGGCACGTCCTTCCCCGAGTGGTACGCCTGCTGCCCGCCGATGCGCAGCCCCGAGACCGTCGCCGCGCTGCGGGACCGGCTTGCCGCCGGCGCCATCCACACCGTGGCCTCGGACCACTCCTGCTACGACCTCGCGCAGAAGCGCGAGCGGACCGATGACATCCGGGCCATGCCGCACGGCCTGCCCGGGGTGGAAACCCGCATGCCGGTCACCTTCACCGCCATGATGGACGCCGCCGGCGGAGCGGCCCGGGTGGAGGATTTCGTGGAAGTGTTCGCCGCCGGGCCGGCACGGATCAACGCCCTCCCGGGCAAGGGCATCATCGCTGCCGGATTCGACGCCGACCTCGTCGTGTTCGACCCGGCACAGGAACGCGCCGTCGACGGCGCCGCCCTGCACATGGGGACCGATTTCTCCCCGTTCGACGGCCGGACGCTCACGGGCTGGCCCGACGTCGTGGTGTCAGCCGGACGGGTGGTGCTGGACGCCGACGGCTTCCATGACCCCGGCCCGGTGGGCCGTTTCGTGGCCCGCAACGGATTCCGCGAACACCAGGCCGCGGCCGGCGCCGCTTCCGCACCCATCACCGTCCCCGCCACCCGCTAGGAGCTCCCGTGCATTCCGCAAACCGCCCCACCCGCATCGGCATGATCGTGCCGTCCTCCAACACCTGCCTCGAACCGCAGAGCTACCGCATCCTGGGCGACCGCGACGACGTCACCATCCACTTCGCGAGGATCCAGGTCACGAGGATCGCCCTCGACGATTCCTCAGACAAGCAGTTCGATGCCCCGGTCATGCGGGCCGCCGCCGAGATCCTGGCCACCGCCGACGTCGACGTCATCGCCTGGAACGGCACCTCGGGCTCGTGGCTCGGCGCCGGTCACGACCGCGAACTCGTCCAGGAAATACAGGACGCCACCGGCATCCCCGCCACCACCTCCACGCTGGCGTACATGGAGGCCTTCCGAGCCTTCGGCACCGAACGGATCGGACTGTTCACCCCCTATACGGAGGACGTCAACCGCGCGATCGTGGCGTCGTACGAACGGGACGGGATCAAGACGCTTGACCACCGGTTCCTCGGCCTGAGCGACAACGAATCATTTGCCCGGGTCTCCGACGCCGAAATGCGGCCCGGATCGCTGGAACTCGCGGCTTCGAACCCGGACGCGCTCGTCTACCTCTGCACCAACCTTTACGGCGCCAACATTGCCGAGGAAATCGAAGCGGCTATGGGCGTACCCGTGCTTGACTCGGTGGCCGTGACACTGTGGAGCTGCCTCAAGATGACGGGCGCCCCGCTGCTCTCCCCGCGCTGGGGCAGGCTGCTCGCCTCGGCCTGAGCGACTCCGCGGTTAACAAGCAACGCGGGGTCCTTCCGCTCGATTGTGACTGCAGGGCCGCGGTGATGCGCCGTTGGTGTTGACGAGCCCCGGGCCGCATCGATAATCTCGAATTGCAAGAAAGTTTTCTCATAGAATGAAAACTTGAGCCAACCATTCAACGATGAAAAGAGGCTGGACGTGGCTGCAGGAGAAGATACCTCCCATATCCTCAGCGGGTTGACAAACCAGCTGCCTGATCGTGATCCGGAAGAGACCGCCGAGTGGCTGGAGTCCCTGGATACCCTGATTCAGGAACAGGGCACCGAGCGTGCCCAGTACATCATGCGGAGCCTGCTTCAGCGGGCCGGGGCGCAGAGTGTGGGTGTTCCGCTGGTGACCACCACGGACTACGTCAACACGATCCCGGTGGACCAGGAAGCGCCGTTCCCCGGGGACGAGGAGATCGAGCGGAAGTACCGGGCGTGGCTGCG
>NZ_BAAAQB010000038.1:0-5059 GCF_039531445.1 Arthrobacter humicola
TCGCATACTTCCGGAACTCCGATGAAGCGTCGCTTAAATGCGGCACGGTCGTTGCAACTCCCAAAATCTATGGGTGTTGCAACGACCGCTAGAAACCGCCGCTGAGGTGCGCGGCCGGCGTCGTGCTCGGGGCGCGCCGTGCCAACGCTCCATGCCAACGCTCCGTGCCAACGCTCCATTGTGACCAGGGCCGTTGTGACCCGCGCCACGTGCACGGGGGAACCGGTGTGCCCCGGGGCGGCAACGGCACGGACGTGCTAAAAAAGACCAGTGCCTAAATTTGTCGACGCCGTAATCCGGCGCCAGGAAGTAGTAGACGCAGTCTTCAGGATCATTGCTACGGATGGTCTTGAGCGGGCCTCCCTGCGCGAAGTTGCCGACGAAGCGCAGCTGGCCGTCGGCTCGGTGCGGCACTATTTCGCCAGCAGTGACGAGCTGTTGTCCCACGCGTTCGCCATTGTGGTGGACCGGATTCTTGGCCGCCTTGCCGCCGCGGACGCCCGGGTGGGAGAACTGCCGCCCGGCTCGGCCGAGCACCACAACGCCGTAGCCGCGCTGCTGGATGAGTTTCTTCCGCTGGACGAGGAACGGGCCGTCGACGCATGCGTGTGGATGGCCTTCAAGAACGCCGCCCGGACCCGGCCGTTCCTGGCCGCCGAGGCCGACCGCAGCCATCGTGCCGTGGCCGCAATAGTCGGCGGCCTCATCCTCGGCCTGGCCGCCGGGGCAAATGGCCGCGACAGTGACGACGCCGCGGCCGGGATGGACCAGCAGGTGCTCGTCACTGAAGCCGAGCTGCTGCTGGCCGTCCTGGACGGGCTGACGATGCACGCCCTCCTGCAGCCGGAGTGGATGACGGCCCGCATGTGCAAGGATGTGCTGGAGGCCCATCTCGAGGGCCTGAGCCGCCGGATGGCGGACCGGGCCCCAGCCGTTAACGTGCACTAACAACAGGAATAGACTGAGATAGTACGTCTTGCCAAGGGAGGCAATTGGATGCACCACACCGGCGGACCGGGCTGGCGGATCACCATGGATACATCTGGTCCCATGCTCATTGCCCTCTACGTTCGTGACGCCGCCGGACTGGACACCGCGGGGCATCCGGCACTGTGTCACGTGGCGCCGAAGATCCGAGCCTCGGACCATACACACCTGATCGCAGAGGTGGGAGGCACGGCCGTGCTCAAGACCGAGTGGGAGGCCTGGTGGGAGCAGCTGCTGAAGGCCCACCCGGAAATGTCGCCCGAGCTCACCCCGCCGGGCTTCGGGTCGTTCAGCAATTCACCGGCGCTTCGCCGCGTGCTGCAGGCGCACTTCGGCGCCGCGCTGACGTGGGCCCGGGAACGCCGCGCGGAATACCTGGCCCTGGAAGCGGAGCGCGAATCCAACAGCAACAATGAGCTCCTGGCCGACATGGTGGAGGACCGGTTGCTGGAAGTGGGCCGCCCGGCCCGGGATTTCAGCCTGACGATCATCGAACTCCCGCTGGCGGAGCCGCGGGCCTGGTACCTCGAGCCGGACAAGATTCTCATGAGCCAGGAGCTTCTGTCCGAGCCGGAACTGTTCCGCAGCTATGTCCAGCCGGTGGTCGATCTCCTCGTGTGAGCCGGCCGCCCGCCGCTAGCTGGCGGGCGCGTCGGCGACGGTCACCCGGACCTGCCCGGCCGGGACCTGCGCCGGCTGCCAGCCATCGCGGGACTGCCGGTTCCATGCGCGGCCGTCCACCTCGACGCTGGTGATGGACAGCGCTTTGGCGTTGGCCACGGCCCATTGGGCTATAGCCCAGGCCTGGGTGCCGTCGGCCTCCACGATCAAGGTCCGGCCGTCCGTCGACGTCGGCACGTCACCGAGCGCCGCCGTCAGCTTTGCGGTGACGGCGGCCGGATCCCCGGCGGTGTCGGGAGACCGCAGCGAACAATCCAGGCCGGCGGGCGTCTGGCCGCTCAGTGCCGAGGCGAACGCGCGGGCCATCCCCTCATGCTGGGCGTAGGCACCCGGGTAGGCCGAGTGCTGGACTTGCTGGGCGGCGTCGGTGATGTCCAGCGATTGGTAGCCGGAGATCTCCACGAGCGCATCGTAGAACGCATTGCTGGCGTGGTATGGGTCCATCACCTGCGCCGTGGTGCCCCAGCCCTGGGACGGCCGCTGCTGGAAGAGCCCCCGTGAGTCGGGGCCGGCCTGGTCGCCGTGGCCGATGTTGCGCAGCTTGGATTCCTGCATGGAGGTGGCCAGTGCGATGCTGGCGGCGCGGGCAGGAAGCCCGCGCCGGACCGCCACAGCCGTGATGAGGGAGGCGTTGGCCGCCTGGTCGGTGGCGAGGTCATCGCCTCCGCTGCCCACCGCCGTGCAGCGTTCGGTGATCAGCGTTTCCGAACGCTGCAGGAACGCCACCGCGGTGTAGATTGCTCCTGCAACCATCGCAAGGGTCAGCAGAAGGACGATCCGGCGTCGCCAGCTCCCACGTCGTGCCACGAAACTTACTCCCTCAGGCCCTAGCGGGCTGCGTCATCGGCTGCTTCATCGACGGGCGCCCCGCCGGAGCGGCCTTCACCGCCCGCCATACCGTACCAGCCGGTCCGGTCAGTTGGCGTGCAGGTCCGCGTTGAGCTCCACGGTCTGGCCCTTGCGGGGGAGCGCCTCGACGGCGCCGGTGGTCGAATTGCGGCGGAAGAGCAGGTTCGGAACCCCCGAAAGCTCCACGGCCTTGACTACCCGGCTGGTGTCCTCGCCTTCCGCATCCCGGGGGCTAATGACTCGCACGCGCGTCCCGGCGGTGACGTAAAGGCCTGCCTCCACCACGGAGTCGTCGCCCAGGCTGATGCCCACGCCGGAGTTGGCGCCGAGCAGGACCCGTTCCCCGAGGGCGATCTTTTCCTTGCCGCCGCCGGAAAGGGTGCCCATAATCGAGGCACCGCCGCCGACGTCGGACCCGTCACCGGCGACGACGCCGGCCGAGATGCGGCCCTCCACCATCGAGGTGCCCAGGGTTCCGGCATTGAAGTTCACGAAGCCCTCGTGCATGACCGTCGTGCCTTCGGCGAGGTGCGCGCCGAGCCGGACACGGCCGGCGTCGGCGATCCGGACGCCGGAGGGGACCACGTAGTCCACCATGCGGGGGAACTTGTCCACGCCGAAGACGGTGACGGCGCCGCGCTTGCGAAGGCGTGCCCGGGTGAGCTCGAAGTCCTCGACGGCCGCGGGACCGAAGTTGGTCCACACCACGTTGGGGAGCTTGCCGAAGATGCCGTCAAGGTTGATGCTGTTGGGCTGGACCAGCCGGTGCGAGAGCAGGTGGAGGCGGAGGTAGGCGTCCGCGGTGTCCGCGGGTGCCTCGTCCAGGTGGATCTGGGCGAAGACGACCTTCTGCTCGGTGCCGCGGTCCGGGTCGGTGCCGTTGGCGGCGATATCGATCAGCGACTGGTCCGCGTTGGCCACGTCACGCAGGCTCGGCGCCGCGACTCCCAGCGCCGGAGCCGGAAACCACACGTCCAACACGGTGGCTTCACCATTGCGGGTGGATACGGTGGCCAATCCATAGCCGTAGGCAGAGCGGGCGTCAGAGCGGGCGTCGGCGGGCACGGCGGAAGAAGCAGTTTCAGTCATGGCCCAAGTCTAACGAGAGCGTCCTTGCGCGCTGAAACGTGAGTCGCCCAAGTGACTCGCGGCAGGGGCCGTTATGACGCCTGAAACGGCCCCTGCTGCGGGTCAGTTGAGAGGCAGGCGAGCGGATAAAGTGGGACGGTGACCCCGACGAACCCCCGCACCCCTGCCAGCGCCCTTCACCGCAGTTCAGGGCATGCCCCTGTCCACTTGGACCTCCGCCAGGATGTCGCCCTGCTCACGGCCGCCCTGATCGACATCAACAGCGTCTCCGGCAACGAAAAGGTGCTGGCCGACGCCGTGGAGCATGCTCTCGGGCTGCTGCCGCAGTTGGAGCTGGTCCGCGACGGCGATTCGATCATCGCCCGCACCAACCTCGGCCGCGCCGAGCGCGTGATCCTGGCGGGGCACCTGGACACCGTGCCGCTGCCCATCACGGAGGGCTCGCTTGGGACCGTGCCGGCGTACTGGCCCTCCGGGGCGCCGGGGGAGGGCATCCTCTACGGCCGCGGCGCCACCGACATGAAGGGCGGCGTCGCTGTGCAGCTGGCGCTTGCGGCCACCATGTTCGACGCCGGCGCGGAGCCGGACAAGGACGTCACGTTCGTCTTCTACGACCACGAGGAAGTCGAGGCGGTGAAGAGCGGCCTCGGCCGGCTGGTGCGCAATCACGGGTCCCTGCTCGGCGGTGACTTCGCGATCCTGCTCGAGCCGACCGACGGAACGGTGGAAGGCGGCTGCAACGGCACGATGCGCTTCGAGGCGACCACACTCGGGGAGGCCGCCCACTCGGCCCGGGCCTGGATGGGCAGCAACGCCATCCACGCGGCCGCCCCGATCCTGGCCCGGCTGGCGGCGTACGAGCCGCAGACCGTGACGGTCGACGGCCTCGACTACCGGGAAAGCCTCAACGCCGTGAAGATTCACGGCGGCACGGCCGGAAACGTCATCCCGGACAAGTGCGTCGTGGAAATTAACTACCGTTTCGCCCCGGACAAGACCCCGGACGGGGCCGAGGCCGTGGTGCGGGAGCTGCTGGACGGATTCGACGTCGTTCGCACCGACAGCGCTGCCGGGGCGCGGCCGGGACTGAACCACCCGGCCGCCGCGTCCTTCGTGGCCGCCGTCGGCGCGGAACCGAAGCCCAAGTACGGCTGGACCGACGTCGCACGGTTCAGCGAGCTGGGCATCCCGGCGGTGAACTTCGGGCCCGGCGATGCTCTGCTGGCGCACAAGGACAACGAGCACGTCGAGGCGGACGCCATCCGGGAATGCCTGCGGGCGCTGCGGACCTGGCTCAGCGCCTGACCGCACAGCGCAGCACGCGCAACGCGCGCACGCGGCGGAGCACGCGGACCGCGCATGTCAGGACGCAGAAAAGGTCCGGAACCCGTGGGGTTCCGGACCTTTTCAGCGTCTAAAGGCCTTACTTGGTCGGGATCCCGGCGACCGGGAC
>NZ_BAAAQB010000038.1:5140-81052 GCF_039531445.1 Arthrobacter humicola
CGGCACGCTTGGAGCCGCGGCGTTCGAGCCAGATGGCCAGGCGGGAGACCGCCAGGTCGATCGCGATGTAGATGGCCGCGGCGACGAAGAACACCGGGAACAGGTACTGCGGGCCGAGGAAGTCGGCCATGACCTGCACGGCCCGGAGCAGCTCGCCGTAGGCGACGATGTAGCCCAGCGAGGTGTCCTTGAGCAGCACCACGAGCTGCGCGACCAGCGAGGGCAGCATGCGGCGGATGGCCTGCGGCAGCTCGATGGTCAGCCGGGACTGGAAACTGGTCAGGCCGATCGCCAGGCCGGCCTCGCGCTGGCCCTTGGGCAGCGACTGGATGCCGGCGCGGATGATCTCGGCAAAAATTGCGGAGTTGTACAGGACCAGGCCGGCCACGACTGCGACGAACGAGCTCGTGGCAAAGACGAGCAGAACGAACAGCATCATGAGCACCACGGGCATGCCCCGCAGGAATTCCAGCACCACCCTGATGGGCACCCGCACCCAGGCGTTGTCCGAGATGCGCAGCAGGCACACGAGCAGGCCCAGCGGGAAGGCAATGACGGCCGCCACGGCCGCGGCGGCGAGCGTCGCGCCGATGCCGTTGCCGATCAGCACCCAGACATCGGGAATCTGGAAGACCGCCCAGCGTTTGGGGTCGAAGATTCCCTGCTGGGCCAGGGTCATGACCGCCAGGACGAGGAGGCCGCCGATCACGATGACGCCGATGATCGAGCCGATCAGCGAAATCCGGCGGGCTTTGGGGCCGGGGACGTCGTAGAGAACAGAGCTCATCGCGCGATTGCCACCTTTCGTTCAACGAAGTTGGCGAGGAAGCCAAGCGGGACGGTTATCAGCAGGTAGAAGAATGCGATGCCGACCAGGACCCACACGACGGCGTCGCCGTTGGCGTTGGCCAGCTGCTTGCCGTAGCCAAAGAGTTCCAGTACATAGAACGCGCCTGCAACGGAGGAGTTCTTGACCAAAGCGATCAGGATGTTGATCAGCGGCGGGATCACGGTGCGCAGGGCTTGGGGGAGGATTATGAGGGTGAGCACCTGGCTGAACTTCATGCCGATGCTGCGGGCCGCTTCGGCCTGGCCCACCGGGACGCTGTTGACGCCGGACCGCACGGCCTCGGCAATGAAGGCCGAGGTGTAGGCGCTCAGGGCGATGATGGCGGCGACCTCGAACTGTTGGAACGTGATGCCGAGGCGGGGCAGGACCACTGCCGCGAAAAAGAATGCAATGGTCAGCGGGGTGTTCCGGACGATCTCGACGTACACCATGCTGAAGCCGCGCAGCGCGGCGACGGGGGAGACTCGGGCCGCCGCGAGCACGGTGCCGACGATCAGGGCAATGATCCCCGAGACCACGGACAGGAAGAGGGTTCTGAGAAAACCGTCCCAATACTGGGGGAGGTTTTCAATGATGACGTCCATAAGTTCCTTCAGCTGCGTTGACGGGATTCCAAGCGAAAGACGGCAGTGGCGGCCGCCGGGCTGCGGGGTAACCGCGGGCCCGGCAGCCGCCACAGTCGGCTAGTAGCGGTCGATCGTGGGAAGCTCGGGCGCGGTCTTGATGACGGTGCCGGCGGTGTCTTCCCAGGCCTTCTTGTAGGACCCGTCCTTGGCGAAGGCTTCCAGCTGGTCGTTGATCCACATGCGGAAGGCCGTGTCGTCCTTCTTCAGGCCGATGCCGTACGGCTCCTTGGTGAAGGTCTGGTCGGAGGCCAGCTTGAAGGCATCCGGTTCCTTGGATACGAACCCGGCCAGAATGACGTTGTCCGTGGTGACGGCTTCAACCTGGTGGTTGCGCAGCGGCTCAAGGCAGGCGGAGTAAGTCGCGGCAGGAACCAGGACTGCTCCGTACTTTTCCACGATCGTGGCGGCCGGGGTGGATCCGGTCACAGAGCAGACGTTCTTGCCCTTGAGGTCCTCGGGCTTGGTGATGGAGTTGTTGTCCTTGTTCACCATGAGGGCCTGGCCGGCCTCGTAGTACGGGCCGGCGAAGTCAACTTGGGTCTTGCGCTTGTCGTTGATGGTGTAGGTGGCGACGATCATGTCCACCTTGCCCTGCTTGAGGAACTCCTCGCGGTTGGCAGAGACCGTTTCAACCCACTCGATCTTGTCGGCGGGGATGCCCAGCTTGGCGGCAATCAGCTTGCCGATTTCGACGTCGAAGCCGACAGGCTTGCCGTCGAGGCCCTTCTGGCCGAACAGCGGCTGGTCGAACTTGGTGCCGATGGTGATCTTTCCTGCGGATGAAAGCTTGGCCATGGTGGAATCGGCAGCAAAGCTCGGCTTCTCGGCTACAGGCGGGTTGGTGGTAGTGGAGGAGCTGCCGCCACAGGCGCTCAGGGTGAGCGCCAGTGCTGCGGATGCCGCAACCAGAAGGGATTTCCTCCGGGTCAAAAATGCCTTCATGACATTCCTTTCATTGGTCGGCCGCCTTCCGGCGGCCGGGGTGCGAACTCGCGAGTGAAGAACTCAGTGCGTCAGAAGTTTGGACAGGAAGTCTTTGGCCCGGCTGCTCTTGGGGTTAGTGAAGAATTCCTCGGGGGTCGCGTCCTCGACGATCTGGCCGTCGGCCATGAACACGACGCGGTCGGCAGCCTTGCGGGCGAAGCCCATTTCGTGGGTGACCACGATCATCGTCATGCCCTCCTTGGCGAGCTGGACCATGACGTCCAGGACCTCGTTGATCATTTCCGGGTCGAGGGCGGAGGTGGGCTCATCGAAAAGCATCACCTTCGGCTTCATCGCCAGGGCGCGGGCGATGGCAACACGCTGCTGCTGGCCGCCGGAGAGCTGAGCGGGAAGTTTGGGGGCCTGATGCCCGACGCCGACCCGCTCCAGCAGTGCCATGGCGTCTTTGTCGGCCTCAGCCTTGGAAACGCCCTTGACCTTGATGGGGCCGAGGGTGACGTTCTCCAGGATGGTCTTGTGGGCGAACAGGTTGAAGGACTGGAAGACCATGCCGACGTCGGCGCGCAGCTTCGCCAGTTCCTTGCCCTCCGCAGGCAGTTCCTTGCCATCGATCCTGATGTCGCCGTCGTCGATTGTCTCGAGGCGATTGATGGCGCGGCAGAGCGTTGACTTGCCGGAACCCGAGGGGCCGATGACAACAACAACCTCACCTTTGCGGACATTCAGGTTGATGTCCTTCAGGACGTGCAACTGGCCGTAATGCTTGTTCACGGCCTTCAGGGAGACGAGCGCATCGCCGGGCACTTGAGTAGTCATATAAAGAATCTAACGAAGATTGACAAGATATGACGGCAATCACGCAGTTTGGTGCAGATCGTGATTCAAGAGATACCTGTACGCCCTGGTCCCCGGCGCGGCCATTGCCCGCTCTCCGGCCGCTGTTTTGCGCCTCTGGGCCGCAGGCGGTCGCAGCCCGCCGCCGGGCGTGGCGCCGCCGCGCCGAAGCCGCGGGCGCGGTGTTCCGCGCTAGCCTATGGGCATGAGTACCGATCCGCAGCACGGCCCCGAGCAAAACCCCGAACAGAACCCCGCCGGAAAGCCGGCCCGCGAGGTCCGAAGCACCCCGGCGCCGAACGGGATCCGCCATAAAGGCCCGCTCGAGCTGCGCCGGAAGGCCGCCAAGGTCACAATGTCGGACCAGACCCTGCTCGACACCAAGGGGCCGGGCCAGTTCGTCCACACCGATCCCTGGCGCGTCCTGCGGATCCAGAGCGAGTTCGTGGAAGGGTTCGGCGCCCTCGCCGACCTGGGCCCGGCGGTCAGCGTATTCGGCTCCGCCCGCACGGTGCCCGGAACCCTCAACTACGAGCTCGGCGTCGAGGTCGGGCGCAAACTGGCCGAGGCCGGACTGGCCGTGATCACGGGCGGCGGCCCGGGGTCGATGGAGGCCGCCAACAAGGGTGCCGTTCAGGGCAATGGCGTTTCGGTGGGGCTCGGGATCGAGCTGCCCTTCGAACAGGGCATGAACCAGTGGGTGGATCTGGGCATCAACTTCCGGTACTTCTTCGCCCGCAAGACCATGTTCGTCAAGTACGCCCAGGGCTTCATTGTGCTCCCCGGCGGCCTGGGCACCTTGGACGAGCTCTTCGAGGCCATGGTCCTGGTCCAGACCCGCAAGGTCACGTCCTTCCCGATCGTCCTCGTGGGAACCGCGTTCTGGACCCCGATGCTCGACTGGGTCCGGGACACCCTCGTCACCGAGGGCATGGTGTCCGAGGAGGACCTTGACCTCGTGCAGGTAGTGGACGATCCCGCGCTCGCCGTCGAACTCGTCGTCGAGGGCGCGGCCCGTCATCGGAACCCGAACGGGGGCTCCACCAACGGGAACGGCACTGGAAACGGCAACGGAAAGGGCGGCGGAACGCGGGGCTGAAGCGCCGGGCTGAGCGCACCGGCGTCCGGCTTCTGGCACGATGGTCTAGTGAGTCTCTTTCTGGTCTTCCTTGCGATTGCGCTGATCGGCGTCGCCATCCTTCTGGGTACCGGCCTGGCGCCGAAAATCTTCCGCCGGGACACGGCCGGCGGCGCTGACGTGCCCTTTGAGGACGGTTTCGATGAGCCGGTCGCGTCCCTGCCGCCGGTCCTGCTGCCTGACCGTGCGGCCGCGACGGACATCGACCATCTCCGATTTGCCGTCGGGCTCCGCGGCTACCGGATGGACCAGGTGGACCAGGTCCTTGACGATCTGCGGGACCAGATCACCGTCAAAGACCAAAAGATCGAGGCGCTGGGGGAGGAACTGGAACGCCTCCGCCGGCCGACAGAGCAGCGTCCGTGAGCCACGTGGAGGACCCGGAGGCAGTCCCGGCGCTTGACGCCGGGGGACAAAGGGGCCTGAACGCGGCGGCGTGGAGCAGCATCGCGGCGGCCGGCGCCCGGATGTCGCGGTGGCCGTGGTGGGTCCAGGTGGCCGGCCTGTACATCGCCGCCCGTCTGGTCAGCGCCTGCATCTTTATGGCCGCCGCGCTGCACCAGGGCGTGAATCCCTGGTTTCCCGCGAAACCGGACTACTGGAACTTCATCAACATCTGGGACGCCCGTTGGTACTCCGAAGCGCTGCAGAACGGGTATCCGGCGCTGCTGCCGACAGACGCGGCCGGCACCGTTCAGGAGAACGCGTGGGCTTTCTACCCGCTGTTTCCCGTGCTGGGCAGGGTGGTGTCCGGGCTGACGGGCACGGGTCCGGCGTGGTCGCTGACGGCCATTGCGCTGGCCGCCGGGCTGGGGGCAGCCCTCGTGGCCTACAGGATTTTCCGGCACCGGGCCTCCCACCGCACGGCACTCTGGGGGATCATCTTCCTGGCGGCATTCCCGGTGGCGCCGGTGCTGCAGGTGCCCTACGCCGAATCCCTCAACCTGCTGCTCCTTGGCTCCGCGCTGCTGCCGGTCATGGAGCGCCGATACCTGTGGGCCATGCCCGTGGTGCTCCTCATGTGCCTTTCCCGGCCTACCGGGGTCCCGTTTGCGGTGATGATGGGGCTGTTGTTCCTCTACCGACTCTGGCAGCGCCTGGCAGGGCGCCCCCCGCGCGGGGTTCCCGTCCACACCAACGCGCAGCTGTGGTCCCTGGGCGGGCTGACAGCCGTCAGCGGGGTCGGTGCGCTGCTGTGGCCGGCCATCGCCTGGGCCGCAACCGGTGATCTCGGGGCCTACACCAAGACCGAAACCGCATGGCGCGGCGATGACCTGGTGCCGTTCAAGCCATGGTTCGACACCGGCATCATGCTCTTCGGGCCGACGCTCGGAGTGCTGGCCCCGTTCCTTTTCGTGGCCGCTTTTACGCTTTTCATGATGTCGCGGCCTGTGGTTGCGCTGGGCGCTGAACTGAGGCTCTGGTGCTGCTGCTACATGGGTTACCTGCTGGCCTTCCTGCAACCGCAGACCAGCACGTTCCGGATGCTGCTGCCGCTGTTCCCGCTCGCCCTCAGCGCCGCACTGCTCTCGCGCTCCCGCGCCTACCGGGGAGCCGTGGTGGTCATGTTCGTCCTGCTGCAGATCGTCTGGATTGTGTGGCTGTGGGCGTGGGCGCCGCTGCCGGGCGGAGGGGACTATCCGCCGTGACCCACGGCACCATTTCGCGTTGCCGCCCCGGCTTTCCGGGGCGCGCTGGAAAGTCCAACGATTAGCTCCGGGCGCATTGTTACGCGATAATAGAGGATAAGCAAGGACAAGAAGCACACTGAGTTTAATCGCGGGCGGTTTGATGGCAAGCGGTTGATTCGCAAGCGGTTTATTCGTAAGCGGTTGTGAGCGGGTCTGTCACGGCGGCCTCCTGGAGCGCTGCCGGACGGCTTGATTGACCAAGCGGACGCAGCCCGGCCGGGCTGGTATGTCAGGGACTAATGGAGGGGATATTCCTTATGGCGGCAATGAAACCACGCACCGGCGACGGCCCTATGGAAGTGACGAAAGAGGGACGAAGCTTGATCATGCGTGTTCCGCTCGAAGGCGGGGGGCGGCTCGTGGTCGAGCTCAACGCTGCTGAGGCGACAAACCTCAAGGAATGCCTCGTCGGCGTCACCGAATAGCTTCACACCAAGAGCTTCGCAAGAGGGCGGGGTCCCAGCCACCAGGCTGCGGACCCCGCCCTTTTCTGCTTGTGCGTCCCCTGCTTGTGCGTCTCCTGCCTGTGCCTGGCGCGTGGTTCCTGACGCCTACTTCTTGACGGCGATGAGCAGGCCGTCGCCGGTGGGCAGCATGGCGGAGGCGAGTCGGTCGTCGTCGCGGATGGACTTGCCGATCTGGCGGAGCACCACGGTGGTGGCGTCCCGGGCGGCCGGGTTCGCCACACGGTCCTTGTCGAGGGCGTCGTTGACGATCAGCAGGCCGCCGGACTTGAGCAGCCGCACGGCCTGCTCCACGTAGCTGGGGTAGTTCGGTTTGTCGGCATCGATGAACACGAGATCGTAGGCCCCGTCCGTCAGCCGCGGCAGGACGTCGCCGGCGCGGCCCGAAATGGTGCGCGTGCGGTTGGCGGGGCTGCCGGCTTCCTGGAACGCTTCGCGCGCCGCCTTGAGGTGTTCGACGTCGACGTCGATCGTCGTCAGGACCGCCTGCGGACCGAGCCCGCGCAGGATGCACACGCCGGACACCCCGGCGCCGGTGCCGATCTCCACGGCGGTCTGTGCCTTGGACGCCGCTGCCAGCACCGTCAGCACGGCACCCACGCCTGGGCCGATCGGCGTCACGCCAAGCTCGAAAGACCGTTCGCGCGCGTGCAACAGGACCTCATCCTCGGCAGGCAGATCTTCTGCGTAGGACCAGCTCGTGGACTTATCGGCGCTCATGGGTAATCGCTTTCTGGGCGGCAGGGGAGTACTCCCTACAGCGTACTGTGTCCGACGGGACGCGACACGGAGGCGGCGGGGCCGTGGCCCCGGCAGACGGGCAGGCGATCCGCCTCGGGGCAGACGTTCTGCCTTCGGCGGAAGACTGCGTCGCGTCAGGAAATTCCCAGCTTATTTTGAAATGATGGGTATCCGCTCATCCGCGTGGTGATCGGCGTCGAATGAAGAGTGCAGGAACCTGCGCGAGCAGGCACCGTTCAGGCGTAGGTACCATCCATGAGGGGAGCGGACGATGTCGGTTCTGACACCTGTCCCGGCAACTGAGGCAACTGATCCAACCGGCCAGCCCGGCACCGCGGCGGAAGCCGAATGGGTACGGCCCACCTGGGAGGAAGTGGTGACGAACCACTCCGCCAAGGTCTACCGCCTTGCGTACCGGCTGACCGGAAACAAGTACGACGCCGAGGACCTCACCCAGGAGGTGTTCGTCCGGGTGTTCCGTTCGCTGGAGAACTTCAGGCCGGGCACCCTGGACGGCTGGCTGCACCGGATCACCACCAACCTTTTCCTGGACCAGGCCCGGCGCAAGAGCCGGATCCGCTTTGACGCCCTGGCCGACGACGCCGAGTCGCGGCTCCCCGGCCGGGAACCCGGCCCGGAGCAGAGCTTCGAATTCAACAACCTCGACGTCGATGTTCAGGCCGCGCTTGAAGAACTGCCCCCGGACTTCCGGGCCGCCGTCGTGCTGTGCGACCTCGAGGGCCTGTCCTACGACGAAGTCGCCGCCGCGCTGGACATCAAACTCGGCACCGTCAGGTCCCGCATCCACCGCGGCCGGACGATGCTGCGCGAAAAGCTCGCGCACCGCGACCCGCGCCCTGCACAGCAGGCCAAGCAGTCCCTCAAGCCGCGGCTCAAAATGCCGCGCATCGCCGGCCTCCTCTGAAGCGGTCCATGGGTCTACTGAAACGTTTGCTGGGCGGTTCCGGCTGCAGGTTTTCGGGCAGGACCGGCCGTAGCCGCATCGGCGCCACCCGGAAGCTGTCCGCCGGCCACCACGATCACATGGAGACCTGCGCCGAATGCCGCGCCCGGCAGCAGCGCGAGCGCCAGTACCTGGAGAGGCTCCGCGGCGCCGCCGTGCCCGAGGCCAGCGAGGACCTGACCGCACGGCTCCTGGCACGGACCGAGCAGTTGGCCGCCGAACGCGCTGCCGCAGAAGGCACAGACTCAGCACGAGCTGATACGGCACCGGCGGACACAGCCCGTGCAGGCACAGCCCCTGCAGGCAGCGCGCGGGCGGACACGGAAGGCGCGGAATCGGCCTGGGCGGACACAGCGCCGGGAGGCACGCATCGGGCGCCAGAGCGTTTGCCCGCAGAAGACTTCACGACAGATCGGCCAGGGACGGACCGGCCGCTTGGCGGTTGGGCGGCGGAGGCCGCGCATCCCCAAGGCGGCCGCCGCCGCGGCCCGCGCCTGCCCGCACTGGCGGCTGGAGGGGCCGTAGCTGCCCTCGCCCTCATGGCCGGCACCGCATACTTCATGGGAGGCGACGCCACAGTCCTGGCTGACGGCGCAGAGACCTCCAAACTCTCCCACCCCGACACCGCAGGGCAGCTCGCCACCGGAGAGCCGCTTACCACGGGGAACCTGTCTGATGTCGACGGCTCCAGTGCCGGCGGAACCGGCACCGCCGGCGTCCCGGGGGACGCGGGAAGCGGACCCTGGGTTGGACTCGGCCCGGGCGGCGAACCCGATTTCACCCCGGCCGGGGCGTTGAGCGCCGGGCAGCTTGCGGCTTTGCGGGCGCAGGGATGGACATGTCCGGAACTGCGGGACCTAGGATTCCACCTGATGTGGGCCCGGGCCGGTGTCATGTCCGGGGACGCGGTCCTGGAACTTCGCCTCACGGACGGCCGGCACTTCGCCACGGTCCTGGAACAGCACGATTCCGCGCCGCGGGTGCCCGGAACGCCAGCGGCACAGGCCCGGGCGGATGCTTCGCCAATCAACGTGCTGACGGGCCACACCGCCATGACGGACGGCTTCACGGTGGCGAAGGCCGGTACGGCCGCAGCCCCGGAATCCGGGCCTGACGCCCGGCCCGGGGCCGGACCCGGGGACAATGCGCTCTGGGTCAACCCCGGCCCGCCCTACCGGGCCATCTACCAGACCGCCGCGGCCACCTACACGTACGTGTCGGACCTGCCGGCCGATCAGGCCGGCGACGGCGCTGCCGCCCTCACCCGGGTAAGCAGCCCAGCCTCGGCGCCCGCGTCACGCGACGGAATCCCGGAACGGATCGAGCGCGGGCTGAGCCGAATCCTGGAGCACCTGGCCCCGTGAGGCAGCAACGGGGTCGACATCGTAGGCATCCCGACTTCGCGAAGTCGTCGCCAGCCCGAACGAGAGGGTAATCTTCCTAAAGTGCTTGGAATCAATGGACCGGAGTTCTTACTTCTGCTGATCATCGGCCTTCTGGTGATTGGTCCCAGCAGGCTGCCCGAATACACCCAGAAACTTGCCAATATCGTCAAGGAAGTGCGCCGGATGGCGTCGGGTGCGCGGGAACAGATCAAGGAAGAAGTCGGCATCGATATCGACGAGGTCGACTGGAAGAAGTATGACCCCCGGCAGTACGATCCGCGCCGGATCATCAAGGAAGCGCTCCTGGAGGACGACACCAAGCCGGTGAGCTCCGGGGCGCCCGTAACGGTTTCCGCGGCTGCGGCCGCCACTGCCGTCGCCGAACACCGCCCGGCCCGGGTCTTTGAGCGGCTGCCCGCGGGCGAATCAGCGCCCTTCGACTCAGAAGCGACCTAGGACCTCACGCGGCCCCGCCCAATATGCGGCCCGGCCCGAATGATCCTGCCCCGGTCTGAGGACGCCAACAGCGGCGCCAGCCGTCTGCCTCAACCTGCCGCCGCGGTCAGCGGGGCTGCAGACCCAGCGGCATGCCCTTGAGCCCGCGGGGCACCGACGCCAGCTTCCCGGCGATCCCGGCCAAGGCAAGGGCAGCCGGCGTCTCGGGACGGCCCAGCACGAGCGGCACCCCGGCATCTCCGCCCTCACGCAACAGGACTTCGAGGGGAATCTGGCCCAGCAACGGGACGTCCTCACCCACGGTGGCGGAGAGGCGCTCGGCGAGCACGGCGCCGCCGCCGCTGCCGAACAGTTCCATCCTGCCGCCGTCGGGCATTTCAAGATAGGACATGTTTTCCACGACGCCGGCCACGGTCTGGCCGGTCTGCGTGGCGATCGCCCCGGCCCGCTCGGCAACATCCGCGGCGGCCGCCTGCGGGGTGGTCACGACCAGGATCTGGGCCTTGGGCAGCAGCTGGGCTACGGAGATCGCGATGTCGCCCGTGCCCGGCGGCAGGTCCAGGAAGAGGGCGTCGAGGTCGCCGAAGTACACGTCCGTGAGGAACTGCTCCAGCGCCCGGTGCAGCATCGGCCCGCGCCAGGCGACAGGCTGGTTTCCGGTGACAAACATGCCGATGGAGATGACCTTGACCCCGTAGGCCACCGGCGGCAGGATCATGTCGTCCACCCGCGTGGGGGCCCGGGTGATGCCCATCAGCGCCGGGACGGAGAAACCGTACACATCCGCGTCCACGATCCCCACGCGAAGCCCCTGGGCCGCCAGCGCGCACGCCAGGTTGACCGTCACCGAAGACTTGCCCACCCCGCCCTTGCCGCTCGCGACGGCGTACACCCTGGTCAGGGAGCCGGGAGCGTTGAACGGGATGCCGCGCTGGCCGCCGGAGCCGCGCAACTGCTCCTTGAGGGCGTCGCGCTGCGCCTGCGTCATGACTTTCAAGTCAACATCGACGCCGGTGACGCCCGGGACGGCGGACAGGGCAGCTTGGGCGTCCGCGGTGATGGTGCCGCGCAGCGGGCAGCCCGCAATGGTCAGAAGCACCACAAGCCGCACCCTGCCGCCGTCGGAGATCTGCACCGACTCCACCATGCCGAGCTCGGTGATGGGGCGGCGGAGTTCAGGGTCGATCACGGTGGCAAGTGCCTCGTGCACTGCCTGTTCCAGCGGGGTGCTCATGCGGGCGATGCTCAGCTTTCGGGGAAGGTGCGGTGTGCAGGCAGGCGGGCGGGGTCGGCAGCATCGGCAGTGAGGCTCGACGGCGGGTTCGCGGAGGCGTTCAGTGGCGGGTTCGCGGAGGGGTTCAGTGGCGGGTTCGCTTTCCGGTCCTCCTGCGCTGTGTCCCGCTTGCCGCCGGTCTTGACGCGGGGGATCTGCTGGGTCCGGGGCCCGCGCTGCTTGTCGCGACGCTCCTTCAGCTTCTCCTTGACCTTGTCCCGCGGGGTCTCGTGGGCGCCGGCAGAAGGATCATGCGTGCGCAGTTCCTCCTGCGCCTCCAGCATGTCCTCCAGCAGGCTGCGCAGCTCGGCGCGGACGTAGTCGCGGGTGGCGACCTCGCGCAGCGCGATGCGCAGGGACGCAAGTTCCCGGGTCAGGTACTCGGTGTCGGAGAGGTTGCGCTCAGCCCGCTGCCGGTCCTGCTGGAGCGAGACCTTGTCCCGGTCGTCCTGGCGGTTCTGCGCGAGCAGCAGCAGCGGAGCGGCGTAGGAGGCCTGAAGGGAGAGCATGAGGGTCAGCAGGGTGAAGCCGAGTGCCCGTGAATCGAACTGCCATTCAACCGGGGCCCACGTGTTCCAGCCCAGCCAGAAGACACAGAACACGGTCATGTAGAGCAGGAACTGCGGGGTGCCCATGAAACGGGCGAAGCCTTCCGTGGCGTGGCCGAAGGCGTCGGGGTCGGGACGGAAATTGGGCAGGATACGTTGCCGGCCGCTGAGAGGCGTGTCCAGGCCGCCGGATGTCCTGCTGCCGGGGCGGACGTTGGAGGTCCGGGGTGCGGTGGGATCAGCCAATGCGGCCTCCAAGCTTCCTTATCGGGGCGTCGTCCTCGTGGGCGCGCCAGTCGTCCGGCAACAGGTGATCAAGCACGTCGTCAACAGTCACCGCCCCCACAAGCCGTCCGTCCGAGTTGACCACGGGGAGCGAATTGAGGTTGTAGGTGGCCAGGGCCCGGGCCACCTCACTGATATGGGCCTGGTCGGAAACCGGTTCCAGGCTCTTGTCCACGAGGTTGCCCAGCGGCTCGGGCGGCGGGTAGCGCAGCAGCTGCTGGATATGCACGACGCCGAGGAAACGCCCGGTGGGGGTTTCCAGCGGTGGACGGGCAACAAAGATTGAGGACGCCAGCGCGGGCGAGAGTTCCTCCCGGCGGACGTGTGCTAGTGCCTCGGCGACGGTTGCCTCCGGGGGAAGGATCACCGGAACCGGCGTCATGAGGCCGCCGGCGGTGTCCTCGTCGTATTCGAGCAGGCGGCGGACGTCCTCGGCGCCTTCGGGTTCCATCAGCTGCAGGAGTTCCTCGGCCTGCGCGCTGGGAAGTTCGGCGAGGAGGTCCGCGGCGTCGTCGGGATCCATTTCCTCCAGGACGTCGGCGGCGCGGTTGATGTCCAGCGCGGAGAGGATCTCCACCTGATCGCCTTCGGGCATCTCCTGCAGGACGTCGGCGAGCCGTTCGTCCTGGAGTTCACTGGCGACCTCGAAGCGGCGCTTGTCGCTCATTTCCTGGAGTGCTTCGGCGAAGTCGGCCGGTTTGAGGTCCTCGTGCGTCGCCACGAACTGGGTGGCGGCCTGGGGCTCGGTCTTGGCGCCCTGTTGGGCATCGGCCCAGTCGATGATCATGGTTTCGTTGCGGCGCAGCCGGCTCAGCGGTGAGAGGGAGTGGCCGCGGCGTACGAAAAGCTTGCTCACGAACCAGTCGCCCGAGCGGTGCTTGTCCATGGCGATGTCCTCGATGGTCGCGTCTCCGCTGCCGTCCGCGAGGGTCACCCGGCGGTCGAACATTTCAGCGACCACAAGGGTTTCCGCACCGCGTTGTTCGAAGCGGCGCAGATTGACCAGGCCGGTGCAGATGATCTGGGTCTGGTCGATGGACGTAATCCGGGTCATCGGCACAAACACGCGCTTCTTCCCGGGGACTTCGACGACGATACCCACCACGTGCGGGGCGCCCCTGGTTCCGCGGGAGAGCACCACGACATCGCGCAACCGTCCCAGACGGTCGCCCAGTGGGTCAAAGACGTCCAGTCCGAGGAGGCGCGCGACAAACACCCGCGTAAGATTTGTGCTCACTCATACAGGCTACCCAGTCTGCTCTCTTTTAGCTGAATTTCCAGCCGTATACCAGCCGGATGGGTGAGAATGGGCGTATGTCAAACATTTTTGGTGCTCCCAGGGCCGGTGCCCCCAACGGCTCGGACGAGGCCCGCGCCGTCCCGAGAGGCGACGTCGTCGGTTCCTACAACTCCTACCTGGATGCCCAGAAGGCGGTGGACTACCTGGCGGACCAGCAGTTCCCCGTGCAGATGGTGTCGATCGTGGGCAACGATCTGAAGATGGTCGAGCGGGTGACCGGCCGCCTGACCTACCCGCGGGTCGCCTTGTCCGGCGCCCTCAGCGGCATGTGGTTCGGCCTATTCGTCGGCGTCATGCTCTCCTTCTTCTCCACGACCCCCGGGTATTTCTCGATTGTGACGTCCGTGCTGATGGGCGCCGCATTCTTCATGCTGTTTGGCATCGTCACCTACGCCATGCAGCGCGGCAAGCGCGACTTCACCTCAACCAGCCAGGTGGTGGCGACCAACTATGACGTGGTGGTCTCCTTCGAGGCCGCCGGCGAAGCGCGGCGCCTGCTCCACCAGTTGCCCATGACGCCGCATGACGCCTCCGGCTACCGGCAGCAGGAACCCCAGCAGCACAACCCGCAGCAGCCGGGCCCGCAGCAGCCAGGCCAGCTGGGCCATGCACCCCAGCGCCCGGCGGGCTGGAACGATCCCTACGGCCAGAGAACGCCGGAGCCCGGCAGCGAGCCGGCCGGACAGTACCAAGGCGGCCAGCCCCAGCAGGCCGGGACCCCGGGCCACGCCCCGGCGGCCCCGGGCACGGAGGAAGAGCCGGCCCGCCCGGCAGGCCGGGTCTCCGGCGTGACCTACCCCGACCTCCCGGACGGCCGCCCGCAGTACGGGGTCAGAGTCACGGACAGCGACAAACCCGCGCCGGGCCACGACGGCCAGCAGCACTAACCCGCGGCAGAAGAAAGCTTCAGAAGAGAAGAGGCCTGCACGAGACAATCGGCGAAAGAAGCCTCACAAGAAGCTAGCCTCACAAGAAGCTGCAGATGCAGAAAAGGGAGGGTCCCAGGGGCCCTCCCTTTTCTGTGCTTCTTCGGCTCGTCTGGCGGACGTTACGGCGTCTGGCCGTCGAATTCCAGGTAGATGCCCGCCATCCAGGACTCGACGTCGTCCGCCTTGCGCGGCAACGCAGCGCTGAGGTTGACCGGGCCGTCGGCCGTCATGAGGATGTCGTCCTCGATCCGGACACCGATGCCGCGGTATTCCTCGGGGATGCCGATGTCCTCGTTCTTGAAGTACAGGCCGGGTTCGATCGTGAACACCATTCCGGGTGTGAGCACGCCGTCGAGGTACAGGTCCCGCTTTGCCTGCGCGCAGTCGTGGACGTCGAGGCCGAGGTGGTGGCTGGTGCCGTGCGGCATCCATCGGCGGTGCTGCTGCCCTTCGGCGCTGACGGCTTCCTCCACGGAGACGGGCAGGAGGCCCCATTCGGCGAGCCGCTCCGCGAGAACGGTGGTGGCTGCGGTGTGGATGTCCCGGAATTTGGTGCCCGGCTGGGCGGCCGCGAAGCCGGCGTCGGCGGCGTCGAGCACGGCCTCATAGACCTTGCGCTGGATCTCGGTGAACTTGCCGTTCGCCGGCAGGGTGCGGGTGACGTCGGCCGTGTACAGGGAATCGGCCTCGACGCCGGCGTCCAGGAGCAGCAGTTCACCGGCAGCGATCTTTCCGGTGTTCCGGGTCCAGTGCAGGATGGTGGCGTTGTTGCCGGACGCGGCGATGGTGTCGTAGCCGAGTTCGTTGCCGTCCTCGCGGGCCCGGGCGAAGAACGCCCCTTCGACGACGCGCTCGCCGCGGTGGTGGGTCAGCGCCCGCGGGAGTGCCTTGACGACCTCCGTGAAGCCTGCCACGGTGGCGGCCACGGCGGTCTTCATCTGTTCGATTTCCCACTCGTCCTTCAGCAGGCGCAGCTCGGAGAGGGCCTCGCTGAGCTTCTCGTCCAGGGCGTCGAGGACGCTCAGGTCAAGGTTGTCAGGATCCTTGGCCGTGTTGTAGCGGGCGGTGTCCACGAGGGCGTCGATGTTCTCGTCAACCTTGCGGACCAGCCGGATGGAGATGCCGCCGATCTCGGGCGCACCGACGTTCTTGGTGATGGCGAGTTCGAGTTCGCTGATGTCCGCGGTGTCCAGCCCGAGCCGGGCCTTGAACTCGGCCAGGGTGGGGCGTGCGCCGATCCAGAACTCCCCGGAGCGGGAGTCGGCGTAGAACTGCTCGGTGTCGCGGCCTGCCAGCGGGCGGAAGTACAGCGTGGCGTGGTGGTTGCCGCCGTCGTCGCCCGTGCCCTCGGCCACCGGCTCCAGGATCAGGACCGCATCGGGCTCGTGGTCCACGCCGAGGCCGGTGAGGTGCGCGAAGGCCGAGTGCGGCCGGAAGCGGTAGTCGCAGTCGTTCGAGCGGACCTTCAGCGGGCCGGCGGGGATGACCAGGCGTTCACCTTTGAACTGGCCTGAAATGGCGCGGCGCCGGGCTGCTGCGTGGCCGGCGACGGCGTCCCGCTCGGGGAGCTGCTGCATGGCCGGCGCCCAGTTGCTGGCCATAAAAGCCTTGAAAGCGTCGGAACTGGGCCGCTGCGAGCGGTTGTTGACGCGCTCTTCGAGGGGCTGGGAAGCGGAGACTTGGGTGTTATCTGCATCGTTCACCGTCCAATAGTCTCACCAGCGCCGCGGCTTAGGCCAACGGCGCGCTCCCGCCGCACGGCAACTGCAACGCGCGGGCGCAGGGCATAGACGCGCGGGGCCGGGGCATTGGACCGGGCCATCTACTAGGCTGGTGAGGTGAGAATTGACCTGCATGCGCACTCGAACGTTTCCGACGGCACCCAGGCGCCGGCCGACGTCGTTGAGTCCGCTGCCGGCGCCGGGCTGGACGTCGTCGCGCTGACCGATCACGACTCCACGGACGGGTGGGCGGAGGCCGCCGTCGCGGCCCGGAAAACGGGGGTCGCCCTGGTCCCGGGCATGGAGATCTCCTGCCGGACCCGGGAAGGCATCAGCGTCCACCTGTTGAGCTACCTGCATGACCCGGCCCACCCCGGACTCCTTGAGGAAATCACCAAGGCCAAGGACGCCCGGCACACGAGGGCCCAAAAGATGGTCACCCTGCTGGCCGAGGACTACCCGCTGACATGGGACGACGTGATCCACCACGTCGCGCCGGGCGCCACCCTCGGCCGCCCGCACATCGCCGACGCCCTCGTGGCCGCAGGCGTGGTGGAGGACCGGGCCGAGGCCTTCAGCTCCATCCTTACCTCACACTCGCGCTACTGGGTCCAGCACTACGCGCCGGATCCGGCGCTCGCCGTCGAACTGGTCCGGGAAGCCGGTGGCGTGCCGGTTTTTGCGCACCCCGTCGCGTCTGCCCGCGGACGGATCGTGGGGGAGGGGACGTACCGGGAAATGATCGACGCCGGGCTGGCCGGCCTGGAAATCTACCACCGGGACAACCCCGAGGAGGGCAGGGTCTTCCTGCGCCGCATCGCCAAACGGTACGGCCTGCTGGTCACCGGGTCCTCGGACTACCACGGCGCCGGGAAGCCGAACCTGCTGGGGGAAAACCTGACCTCGCCCGAAGTCTTTGCCCGGATCGAGGAACTGGGCACCGGCTCCGCCGTGGTGCGCTGAGCCCTTCCCGAACCTGATTGCGCTATCACTTGTGGTCGGTCAGAGGCCCGGTTACCCGCCACAAGTGATGGCGCATCGCGACGAAAGGCGGGCGGGACCGCGGGTCAGGCCCCGGGGTCCGGCGGGAACGCGGTGAACTGCGCTTTCGCGGCCAGTCGTTTGGCCATGACGTCGACGGCCGCCTGGTTTTGGTCCACGCACACGAACCTGCGGTCCAGCTTCGCAGCCACGGCGCCGAGCGTGCCGGAACCGGCGAAGAAGTCCAGGCACCAGTCGCCCGGCCGGCTCGAGGCCGCGACCACGCGCCGGATGAGGCCCTCCGGCTTCTGCGTCGGGTAGCCGGTCTTCTCCTTGCCGGTGGGCGAGACGATGGTGTGCCACCACACGTCGGTGGGAAGCTTGCCGAGCTCGCGCTTGGCGGGGGTGACGAGCCCGGGTGCCATGTACGGCTCACGGTCCACCTCGGCGCTGTCGAAGTGGTACTTCGCCGGGTTCTTGACGTAGACAAGGATGTTGTCGTGCTTGGTGGGCCAGCGGTATTTGGCCCGTGCACCGTAGTCGTACGCCCAGATGATCTCGTTCAGGAAGCATTCGCGGCCAAAGATCGCGTCCAGCATGACCTTCGCGTAGTGCACCTCGCGGTAGTCCAGGTGCAGGTACAGGGTGCCGTCGTCGGCCAGGAGCCGCCAGGCCTCCACGAGCCGGGGCTCGAGGAAAGACCAGTAGTCGCTGAAGGCGTCGTCGTAGCTGTGCAGCGCGCCCTTGATGGTGTCATAGGACCGGCCCTTGAACCCGACGCGGTCACCCTCGCCGCCGGCGTTGAGGACCATCCGGGTTTCCTGGCGCCGCTGCACCCGGCCGGTGTTGAAGGGCGGGTCCACGTAAATCAGTGTGAAGGCGCCGTCCGGCAGCGTGGGGAGGTATTCCGCGTTGTCCGCGTGAACCACCAGGTTGCTGCCGTCCGGCGCCCAGACGGTGTCAGTCATGGAGGGGATTAGGCCTCGGCGCCGCTCGGCTGTGCGTCGCCGCCGGCCACGACTTCACCGTTGCGGCGGCGCGTACGGGTGCGGCGACGCGCACGGGTTGCACGGTCCACCTCGGTCGGGGCCTTCGCCGGCGCGGCGCCGGCAGCAGCCTCGGGGCCCTGCCCGCCGGCAGTGGAAACGGTAGCGGCTTCGGCGTCGGCGGGACGACGACGGCGGTCGCCGGAGCGTCCGCCTGCCTCGGCGCCGCTGCGGCGGGTGTCCCGGCTGCCGGTGCGGCTGCCTTCGCGGGCGCCGTCACGGCTGGCGGTGCGGTTACCTTCGCGGGCGCCGGTGCGGCTGCCCTCACGGGTGCCGTCCCTTCCGCTGTCCTTTGCGCTGCTGCGGGTGTTCTTCTTGCCGGTCTCGCCGAGGTCCTCGAGAACCTCCGCGTCGACGCCGGCCAGCACGCGCTTGTCGCGGGGCAGGCGGCCCTTGGTGCCCTCGGGGATGTCGAGTTCCTCGAACAGGTGCGGCGAGGAGGAGTAGGTTTCCACGGGCTCGGGGAAGTTCAGGCCCAGGGCCTTGTTGATGAGCCCCCAGCGCGGCATGTCATCCCAGTCGACAAAGGTCACAGCGGTGCCCTTGTTGCCGGCGCGGCCGGTGCGGCCGACGCGGTGCAGGTAGATCTTCTCGTCCTCGACGCACTGGTAGTTGATCACGTGCGTGACGTCGTCGACGTCGATGCCGCGGGCGGCGACGTCGGTGGCCACGAGGACGTCCACCTTGTTGTTACGGAAGGCGCGCAGCGCCTGTTCGCGGGCGCCCTGGCCGAGGTCGCCGTGGATCGCGGCAGCCGCGAAACCGCGGTCCACGAGTTCCTCGGCCACCTTGGCAGCGGTGCGCTTGGTCTTGGTGAAGATGATGGTGCGGCCGCGTCCGCGGGCCTGCAGGATCCGGGCAACAACTTCGACCTTGTCCATGCTGTGGGCACGGTAGATCAGCTGGCGGATGTCGCGCTTGGTCAGGCCTTCGTCGTCCGGGTCCGCGGCGCGGATGTGGGTCGGCTGGGTCATGTAGCGGCGGGCCATGGCGATGACCGGGCCGGGCATCGTGGCCGAGAACAGGAGCGTCTGGCGGACCGCGGGGGTACCGGCGATCAGGGTTTCGACGTCCGGCAAGAACCCGAGGTCCAGCATTTCGTCGGCCTCGTCGAGGATGACGATCTTGACGTTCTTCAGGCTCAGGTGCTTCTGCTTGTAGAGGTCGATCAGGCGGCCGGGGGTGCCGACGACGATCTCGACGCCGTTCTGCAGGGCATCGACCTGCGGCTCGTAGGCGCGGCCGCCGTAGATGGTGGCGATACGGGCGTTGCGCTTCTTGGCCGCGTTCTCGAGGTCCTTGGCTACCTGGACGGCGAGTTCGCGGGTGGGCACGATCACGAGGGCCTGCGGGGCGCCGGGCACGGCCAGCTTGTCGAAGCCGGCGTCGTCGCGGCCAACGACGCGCTGCAGCGCCGGGATGCCGAAGCCGAGGGTCTTGCCCGTGCCGGTCTTGGCCTGGCCGATGATGTCGTGTCCGGCCAGGGCGACCGGCAGCGTCATTGCCTGGATCGGGAAGGGGTGGGTGATGCCGGCGTCGGCCAAGGACTCCACGATGTCCGCGCGGACGTTGTAATCGGCGAACGTCTTTTCGGCAATCTCGTGCGGCTTTTCGTCCGAAATGATGGTTTCTTCGGGCTCGATGGTCTCCGTGCCCGACTCATCGGTCAGAAGCTGGTGCGTGTGCAATTCACTCACAGGTGAGTTTCCTTATTCATTTTGGGCTGCGCTGCTTGCTCAACGGGGCCGGCCGTGGCCGTTCCGGAGCACGCTCAGGCGCGCAAGCAATTCCAGTGGAAGCCGATCGCGGGCTATCTAAATGCTGGCACTGGGGACCAGCGGGTGTATCTCAAGATCGCGTAGGGGCGGGCTTGTTGAATTCGAAAATCATGGAAATCAACGACCGGGCATCCATATCTACCTCTCCAGTCTAGCTGTACGAGACCCGGATCCTCGACTGGAGGCGCGATCGCGCCGCAGAGGGGCCCCGGCGGCGGTCCGTCAGCCGACCAGCTCCAGCCGGATTTCGCGTGTGGCGATGTCCGAGGACACCACCCGGACCCGGACCTGGGTGCCCGGTTCGAGCTCGCCGGGGCACCTTGCGGTCACCGCGGGCTCGGCGATCTGCACGATTCCGGACGGGCCGTTCCCGTTACCGTTGGACTTGCCGCCGTTCCCGTTGGTGCCGCTGCCGCTGGCGCTCTTTGCCGGTCTGGAGCCGGAGATCACGACGGCGTCGAACTCCTGGCCGACGTGGTTGACGAGCAGCGCTGCTTCCACGGTGTCCAGTGCGAGCCGCTCCAGTCGTGCGGCCAGCTGGTCCGAGGTGGCCATGATGGCCGGGAGGGACGGCAGGGCTTCCCGGGCCCAGGACGGAACCTCGGTGCCGTTGCTCAGGGCCTCGCAGATCACCAGCACGAAACGGTCGATCAGCCGCCGCAACGGCGCGGTGGAGTGGGCGTAGGCCGCGCCGATGGCGGACTGCACGGCGGCCTGCGGCACTGTGCCGTCGAAGGGCGTGTAGCCGGCCCCGCGGAAGAGCATGCCGGCCGAGTGCACGATGGCCAGCTGCCGGGGATCCGTGGGGTCGAGGGTCCGCAGGTACTCGCCGTAGGGCGTTTCGCCGTCCCAGGGCTTGCCGAGAGCGTGCGTCTGGCGGTGGAAGTGCCGCAGCGACGCCTCGTCCGGGGCTGGCATGGTGCGCAGGATGCCGACCTTGCCCTGGAGCATCAGCCCGGCCGCCGCCATCCCGGTCATGAGGGAAATCTGGGCGTTCCAGTCCTCCACCGGAAGCGGCGGGGCCGCCACGATCCGGTAGCCGCCGTCGGGCAGTTGTTGGATCTCCTGTTCCGGCATGTTCAGGCTCGCGCCGCCGCGGAGGCGTTCCAGCTCCACGCGCTTGATGCCCACCTCCTTCAGCAGCTGCAGCAGGGGCGTTGCGGTGCCGGCGTCGAGCTCGGCCTGGACACCCTTGTAGCTGAGCTTCGCGCGGCTGCGGACCTGGGCCCGGCGCACCAGCACCGAGGTCACCTCCGCCGCGGCGTCGAGTTCGAACTCCCAGACGAATGCCGCGCACAGCTGCCCGGCGAGCAGGCTACCGGCAGCCTCGCTGATGACCTCCGGATGCAGCGGGATCCGCCCGTCCGGGGTGTAGAAGGTCTGGCCGCGGCGGCGGGTCTCGGCGTCGAGCGCCCCGCCCGGCGCGACGAAGGACGGGACATCGGCGATGGCGTAAAGCACGTTGTAGCCCTCGCCGTTGCGCTCGATAAACAGCGCCTGGTCGAGGTCGGTGGAGGACGCCGGATCGATCGTCACGAACTCGACATGGGTGAAGTCCAGGTCCGGCAGCTTGTGCTCGGCCACCGCCGCCTGCGCGTCGCGCAGCACGTCCTCGGGGAACGGACCGGGCAGTTCCAGCGTGGTGCGCAACGCCTTGAGAGCCCCGGCAAGCTGGTTCTGCTGCTCGTGGATACTCGGGGTCAGGCGATGATGGGACACGAAAATCAGGTTAGCCCGATTTCCGCTATTAGTCTTGGATTATGAGCCCAATCCCGGACGATCCTGCCCGCTACAACAGCTTCCTCACGGATCTGCTGGGAGTGATGGCGTACGGGGAGCTTTCGGCCTTCGAACGGCTGTCCTCGGACGCCCGCTATTCACCCACGCTGCATGACCGTGCGGTGCTGGGCAGGATCGCGGTGGTCGAGTTCCAGCACTACGAACTCGTCCGGGCCAGGCTCGAGGCCATGGGCCTGGACACGGAGGCCGCCATGCTGCCGTTCCAGCCGTCCGTGGACCACTTCCATGAGCGCACACGCCCGGCGGACTGGTACGAATCCCTCATGAAGGCCTACGTGATCGACACCGTCTCCGCGGACTTCTACCGTGCCGTCGCCAGGCACGTCGACGCCGCGACGGGGGAACTGATCGAGCAGATCCAGTCCGCCGAGGAGGCCACGGCCGTGCTGCAGGAGCGGCTCAAGGCGGCCCTGGCCGATGACCCCCGGCTGGCGTCGCGCCTGGCGCTGTGGGCCAGGCGCCTGCTGGGCGAGGCACTGACCCAGGCCCAGCGGGTCAGTCTCGAACACGCCTTCCTCGGCGGGCTCTCAGGCCTGGACGACGCCGGCGCCAGGGAACTGGTCAGGGCGCTGACGGCCGAACTCGCCACAAACCACTCGCGCCGGATGGCCGCGCTGGGACTGGCGGGGTAGCTCCGCCGCCGGGGCGGAAACCCGAACGGAACCTGTTCAGGAATCGGCGGCATCCAGCGCCGCCAGCAGTGCGCCGGCTGCGTGGGCCGGATCATCGGCGTCGGTGATTGCCCGGACCACGACGATCCGGCGGGCACCGGCGTCGACTACCTGCTCAACATTGCCGAGGTCGATGCCGCCGATCGCGAACCACGGCAACAAGCTTTCGACCCGGCCGTCGACCGTGCCGGTTCCCTCCCCATCCGCCCGGCCGGTCGCCTCGGCGGCGTAACGCACCAGGTCGAGGCCGACGGCGGCGCGTCCAGGCTTGGTGGGAGTGGCCCACACGGGTCCCACACAGAAGTAGTCGAGTCCCTTGCGGCCGGGGGAGGACGCAATGGCAGCGTCCACCTGCTCCGGGCTGTGGGTGGACAATCCGACTATGGTTTTCTTGCCGAGGAGGCCGCGGGCGGCGTCGAGCGAAATATCCTTCTGCCCGATGTGGAACACCGGAGCCCCGGACAAAGAGGCGATGTCCGCCCGGTCATTGACGGCCCAGAGCCGTCCGTGCCGCTGCGCTGCGGTGTGCAGGACCTCCAGGAGCTCCAGTTCCTCGGCCGCCTCAAGCGACTTGTCGCGCAGCTGGATGATGTCCACCCCGCCGGCGAATGCGGCGTCCACAAAGTCCTCGAAGTCGCCGCGGTCCTGCCGGGCGTCGGTGCACAAGTAGAGGCGGGCGGTGGTGTGGAGGGAGTCCTGGCTCATGACACCAGCCTAGTTCCTCTAAACTGGGCGCATACCGCGGGAGCCCGCAGCGGCCACGTCATCGCTGCACGGCTGAGAGGGCGTCAGAGCCGACCGCTTGACCTGATCCGGCTAGTACCGGCGTAGGGAAGGAATTTTTTATGGGCACAAGAACCAGCCGTGAAGCCGAAGCCGCAGATGACGCCGCCTACCGGGTTTGTGACACGGGCCCCGGTTCCGCAGAGGACCTCACCGCACAGGACACATCCGCACAGGACGTCGCTGTTGACGTTGCGGTGATCGGCGGCGGGGTGATCGGCCACGGCATCGCGTTCGAGGCCAGCCGTGCGGGCCGGTCCGTGGTGTTGATCGATGACGCGCCCGGCAGCGGGGCCAGCTGGGCCGCCGCCGGAATGCTGGCCCCCGTCAGCGAACTGCACTATCAGGAAGAACAGCTCCTGGAACTGATGCTCGAGTCCTCCCGGCTGTGGCCCGCCTTCGTGGCCGGGATCGATGCCGGTGCCGGGATCGACGCCGATGCCAGTGCCGCCAGCGGCCCGGGATCCCGGGCAGGGTCCAGTACCGGCTACCTGACGACGCCGACCCTCGCCGTCGGTGCCGACGCGGCGGACCGGCGCGCGCTCGCGGACCTGAGGGAAGTCCAGCAGGACTCCGGCCTCACCGTGGAGCCCCTGACCGTGCGCGAGGCCCGCAGCCGGGAACCTTTGCTCAGCCCCGGTATCTCGTGCGCATTCGATATCCCGGCCGACCACCAGGTGGACCCCCGCATGCTGATTGCCCGGCTTACCAGGCTGCTCGACGCGGAGGGCCGCTGCAGATTCGTCCGTCGGCGCGCGGCGGGGCTGCTGTGGGAGGACGGACGCGTCGCCGGTGTCCGGCTCGCGGGCGGCGGTTCCGTGCGGGCCGCGGAAACCGTGGTCGCCAACGGGCTCGGCGCCCCCGACCTTGACGGGCTGCCCGCTGGACTGAAACTCCCGCTGCGGCCGGTCTACGGCGACATCCTTCGGCTTCGCGTGCCCGCGCACCTGCAACCACTGCTTACGGCCACCGTGCGTGGCATGGTGCGCGGGGTGCCGGTGTATATCGTCCCGCGGCAGGACGGCACTGTGGTGATCGGCGCCACCCAGCGCGAAGACGGCCCGTCGGATCCGCACGCTGTTTCCGCCGGCGGCGTCTACCAGCTGCTCCGAGACGCTCAGCAGCTGGTGCCCGCTGTAGCCGAGCTGGAACTACTCGAAGCCACGGCGCGCGGCCGCCCCGGCACACCGGACAACGCCCCGATGCTGGGGCGCGTCTCGCGCCCGGAAGGCGGGGACGTCCCGGGCCTCATCATCGCCACGGGATTCTTCCGGCACGGTGTCCTGCTGACCCCGGCAGCCGCCGTCGTCTGTCGTCAACTCATGGACGGTATGCCGGACCCGCGCTGGGCCGGGTTCCGCCCCGACCGTTTCTCCCGCACCCCGGATGCGTCCGGGGACAGCCCCAACAAGGAAGCAGCATGAACATCAGACTGAACGGAACGGAGCAGAGCGTCGCCGACGGCGCCTCCGTCAGCACACTCGTCAGCCAGCTCACGGGCCGGAGCATCGGCCCCGACGGCCGGGCTGCCGACGGGCAGAAGCTCGGTGTCGCGGTGGCCCGCAACGCCGAAGTGGTGCCCCGCAGCCAGTGGCACGCCACCGCGCTCGCCGACGGCGACGACGTCGAACTTGTTACGGCAGTCCAGGGAGGATGACCAGCATGAACGAAACGACTCTTGCAGGATCGCCGGCCCGGCCGGCTGCCGGGGCCCTCGCCGATCCGTTCGTGGTGGACGGCGTGACGCTCGGATCCCGGCTTATCATGGGCACCGGCGGTGCGCCGAGCCTGGACGGGCTGGGCGCGGCGCTTTTGGCTTCCGGGACGGAACTGACCACCGTGGCGATGCGCCGCTATTCACCGGCGGAAACGGGATCGCTGTTCCAGCTGCTCGTGGACCACAACATCCGAGTGCTGCCGAACACAGCCGGTTGCTTCACCGCCAAGGACGCCGTACTCACCGCCGAACTGGCCCGCGAGGCCCTGGAGACGGACTGGGTCAAGCTCGAAGTCATTGCCGACGAGCACACCCTGCTGCCGGACGCGGTCGAGCTCGTGGACGCAACTGAGCAGCTGGTGGCCCGCGGCTTCAAGGTCTTCGCGTACACCAACGATGACCCCGTGCTGGCCCTGCGGCTCGAAAACCTCGGGGCGACGGCGGTGATGCCGCTGGGTGCCCCGATCGGCACCGGCCTGGGCATCCTGAACCCGCACAACATCGAGCTGATCGTCTCGCGGGCGTCCGTGCCCGTGGTGCTCGATGCCGGAATCGGCACGGCCTCGGACGCGGCCTTGGCGATGGAACTTGGCTGCGACGCCGTGCTGCTGGCCACGGCCGTGACCCGTGCCCAGAATCCCGCGCTCATGGGGGAGGCCTTCAAACACGCCGTCATCGCCGGAAGACTGGCGAAAGCGGCCGGCAGGATCCCGCGGCGCGAGCACGCACTGGCGTCCTCCGCGATGGAAGGCCGGGCCGAGTTCCTGTAACGTCTGCGTTCCTCTGAAAGGCCGGTGAGGCTGGCAGGTCTGACCTGGTTCCGCCAGCAGGACCGCTTCATCACAGATCCTCATCACCAGGCGGAACCGGGCCGCGTCGGCCGCCGCCGGGCCCATGGACCGCAGCAACGCCAGCGCCGATTCCACCGCGCCGCCGGCACCATGGCCTGCAGCGCCGTACACGGCAGCGTTCGCGGCGCGGCCCAAAGTACCGTTCCCGGCATGGTCTGCGCCACCGATGTGTGATGCTTCAGACTCCCCGGCCTCGCCGGCCGGGCGGGAACGCCCCGAGGGCATGACCGGGCCGGCCCACGGGGCCAACTCCGGGATGAACGCTCCAACGGCTTTCATGTCTCAACGATCCCAGAGGGGTCCGACAAAAAAGACCGAACCGGTGCGGCCGCGACGCGACGCCGCATCCGGCTGCCGCCCCGGCAGGCAACGGCGGCACGATGCCGGGCAATGTAACTCCGCGTACGACAAGAGTGGACTTCATCAAGGCGGGCGGCCTGCCGGAGCCGCCGGTGCTCAACGAAACGTGACCACGCACCCTGCTGGGCGCGTGGTCACGGAGGTGCAGGTAAACCGGCTGAGCCTGTCCAACGAGGGCGGACGAGGGCCCGCCCTGACGAGAAAATGGGCCCCGTCCTGCTGGCTCCCGGCCAGGACCCGCTAAAGCTTCAGGATGGCGGTGAGACGCTCGGTGTCGTGCCGGGCCCGGGTCCTGCCGAGGTACACCACGGCCGCGATGGAGGCTGCGGCACCCAGGATCAGCGGCAGGATCCACGGAATCCAGGTCAGGCCCGGCTGGTAGCCGAACCCGGCCGCCATGAAGATGATCCAGCTCAGCATGCCGACGAAGGCGGCCACTCCGGCCGGCACACTGATGCCGTACTTCGTGTGCCGCTTGTCGTTGGCCCACACCACAAAGCCCACAGCAACGGTGACCATGGCGACCACAATCAGGGAAAGCATTCAGGACCCCTCGGGCTAAGAAAACGACAGTGAAGGAAACCGCAGTGAAGAACGGGGGCTAGAGGGCGCCGAAACCGACGCGGCGGGCCTCTTCTGCGCCGATTTCCACGTAACCCAGCACATTGGCGGGGACGATGACGAGGCGGCCCTTGTCGTCCGTCAGCCGCAGCTCGCTGCCCTTGGCGATCGCGTCGCCCACCACCTTGGCGACGGCGTCGGCGTCTTGGGCCGATTCGAGCACAATTTCGCGGCCAATGTTCTGAATACCAATCTTTACTTCCACAGCGGGGCCTCCCAGCCAGTCAAAGTCGAATAAATGTCTAAGGTCAATCTCTAGTTGTAGTCTAGGTCTCTTTGGGGAAGCGGGAGATTCCGCGCCAAGCTAAACGGTAGATGAGGTCGCTGGCCACATCGAGGTCCAGGTTTCCGTCGGTTTCCAGCCAGTACCGGGCACTCACATGGGCCATTCCGGCGAGTCCGCGGCCCAGGAGCTGGGCCTCGAGCTCCGGCAGCTTGGTGTCCTCCGCGATCACGCGGGCGACGGCGTCGGCAAAAGTCTTGTTGAACGTTTCCAAACGTGCGCTGACGTCGGGATCGTTGATCAGGTCCGATTCGAAGACGAGCCGGTGTGCCTGGTCGTCGTTGGCGATGAATCGGAAGTAGGCGCGCATGACCGCCTGGACGCGCTCGTCGTTGTCGCTGGTGGAATTCAGGGCGCCCAGCAGGAGATCGATCAGCTTGCTGAGATGGCTGTCCAGCAGGGCCAGGTAGAGGTCCCGCTTGGACGGGAAGTGCTGGTACAGGACAGGCTTGCTGACGTGGGCGGTCTCGGCGATCTCATCCATGGCGGCACCGTGGTAACCGTTCGCCACGAAGACTTCCTGCGCCGCCGCCAGCAACTGCGCCCGGCGTTCGTCACGGGGGAGACGTGCCGAGCGCTGTCCGCTCCGCGTCTGCCCGGCCGGCGGCTTGCCGGTCTCGTCCCGCTCCACCGGTGCCTGATGAACCACTGTCGGCCTTCTTTCCCTCTTCACCCAATAACGCGCAAGTACACTCAGCTGCATTGCACTGAACTACATTGCACTGAACTACACTTTACGCGCGGGTAATATGACCTGGTGGTATCTTCGGGCATAGATTGAAGTATGGCTTCCAAGTTCACCGCCACCGGCGCCCCCGCAACCCTCCAGACGCAGCTGGATACGCAGCCTGGACCGCTGGTTGACCCGGCAATCGATCTCAGCCCGGACGAGGTGGAACGCTACTCGCGGCACCTGATCATTCCGGAAATCGGCGCAATCGGGCAGCGCCGGCTCAAGAACGCGAAAGTCCTGGTGATTGGAGCCGGCGGCCTCGGTTCTCCGGCCCTCCTCTACCTCGCCGCCGCCGGGGTCGGCACCCTCGGCATCGTCGATGACGACGACGTCGACCTCAGCAACCTCCAGCGGCAGATCATCCACGGCGTCGCGGACGTGGGCCGGCCCAAGATCGAGTCCGCCCGTGATGCCATCGCGGCCCTAAACCCGCTAGTGGACGTCCGGCTCCACAACGTCCGCCTCGACGCATCCAACGCCCTGGAGCTCTTCGCCGGCTACGACCTCATCCTCGACGGCGCTGACAACTTCGCCACCCGCTACCTCGTGAACGATGCCGCCGCCATCCTCGGCAAGCCCTACGTCTGGGGGTCGATCTTCCGCTTCGACGGCCAGGTCAGCGTCTTCTGGCAACAGTACGGGCCCACCTACCGGGACCTCTACCCGGAGGCGCCGCCGGCCGGCTCCGTGCCGTCCTGTGGGGAAGGCGGAGTGTTCGGCATGCTGTGCGCCGCCGTCGGAGCGCTCATGGTGACCGAGGCCGTCAAGCTGATCACCGGCGTCGGGCGGTCCCTGCTAGGCAGGCTGGCGCTCTATGACGCGCTGGGCGGCACCTGGCGCGAGATCAAGGTGGCCCGGGACCCCGAAGCCGAGCGCATCACGGAACTTACCGATTACGAGGCGTTCTGCGGGATCACCCCCACGGCGGATGCGGGCACCGAACACACCGTGACGGCGACCCAGCTCGCCACGATGCTGGCCTCGCGCAAAGCCGGCCTCAAGGACTTCCACCTAGTGGACGTGCGGGAGAGCGGGGAGTACGAGATCGTCCGCATCGACGGCTCGGTGCTGATCCCGCAGGGCCGCATCCTGGCCGGCGAAGCCTGGCAGGACCTGCCCCAGGACGTGGAAATCGTCTTCCACTGCAAGGCCGGAACACGTTCCGCGGCCGTCCTGGCCGCGGCCCGCGCGGCCGGGTACGAGCGCGTCAGCCACCTCGAGGGCGGCATCCTCGCCTGGGTGCGGGACGTGGAACCCGGGAAACCGGTGTACTGAGGCTTCCGGCCCTCAGGTGCCGCGGCCTTCGGGCCGTCCATCCACGGCACCTGACAAGCACCGTCCGTCGAACGGCACCTCCAGCGAAAGGCTTGGTCATGAGCGAGGAAAACACCCTGACACCCCAGCAGAAGATCGGCTCCCGCTTCGGCCGGGATTCGACGGCGGCCGAGGTCATTAGCGGAATCGACCTGACCGGGAAGACCGCGATTGTCACGGGCGGCTATTCCGGGCTCGGCCTGGAGACCGTGCGGGCCCTGGCGTCGGCCGGCGCCACCGTTGTGGTGCCGGCCCGACGGCCGGAGCACGCCCGCGACGTCCTCGCTGCGGCCGGGCTGACGCCGGGAACCCGCGGAGGCGATGTCAGCGTGGCCGAGCTGGACCTTGCCGACCAGGCCAGCGTGAAGGAGTTCGCCGCCGGCTTCCTGACCGGCGCGGAACCCGGTACCCGGCGCAGCCTGGACATCCTCATCAACAACGCGGCCATCATGGCAAGTCCGGAGCACCGGGCGGGGCCCGGCTGGGAGTCCCAGTTCGCCACAAACCACTTGGGTCACTATGCCCTCACCAACCTGCTGTGGCCCGCGCTCACCGCGGCGGAGGGTGCCCGCGTGGTCTCGTTGTCCTCCACCGGGCACAAGCTCTCGGGGATCCGTTTCGATGACATCAACTTCGACGCCGGCTACGACAAATGGCGGGCGTACGGCCAGGCCAAGACGGCCAACGCGCTCTTCGCCGTCCAGCTCGACGCCCTGGGCCGGGACTTTGGCGTGCGGGCCTTCGCCGTGCATCCCGGCGGCATCATGACGGAACTGCAGCGGCACCTGCCGCGCGAGGAAATGATCGCCGCCGGCTGGATGGATGAGAACGGCAACGTCGACGCCCGGTTCAAGACCCCCGCGCAAGGCGCGGCCACCTCGGTCTGGGCCGCAACGTCACCGGCCCTTGAGGGCATGGGCGGCGTCTACTGCGAGGACTGCGACATTGCCGAACCCACCGTGCCGGGCTCGCCGGAGGCGAGGATCAGGGGCGTGGATGCCCATGCCGTGGACCGGGAGGCTGCCGCACAGCTGTGGCAAGTGTCGGCCGACATGACCGGCATTAACGCGTTCGCCGGGTAAGCCGCCTAAGGGATATGAGCCGTGGTGGCGCCGTCGGAAGCAACTAGCCCTACTGGCAACTAGCCAACGGGCAACAACGAGCGTCGCCATCACGAGCCAGCGCCGCGGGGCAATACGCGGGGCAATAACCGAGGGGCAGGAATGAGGGCCGCGGGCAGTTACGCGGTTTCGCGGATGTCGCCGGCGGCGGGGCCGTGCTCCGCGTGGCTGTGCTCCACAGGGCAGTCGGCCTCGGAGGCTGCAGAACCCGGGACCGTCGCAGCGGTCGTCGCGGTGGAGGGCTCCACCGTAATCCCGTACAGCGCCTCAAGACCGGCAACGTAGGCGTCCTGCTGTCCGTTGGCGGCGAGTTCGCGGGCCCGGACGGTGGGGACATGCAGCAATTGCTTCACCATGCGGCGCAGGGCGAACTCGACTTCCTCGGCGGCGGCGGTGCAGCCGTGCCGGGCGCGGACCTTTTCCATTTCCGCATCCAGGACGTTCATCGTGTGGCGCCGCAACGCGACGATCGCCGAGTCCACGGAGCGTGCCTCGCGCTCCTGCTCGAAGGCGCTGGCCGCACCGGACACAATGCTGCTGGCCTGCGCGAGCGACTCGGCCTGTTCCTGGGGCGCGGCGAGCCGGACGGATTCCAGCGTGAGGAGTTCGACGCCGTCGAGCTCGCCGACCGCGGGGTCGAAGTCGTGCGTCAGGGCGAGGTCGATCGCGATGAGCGGCTGGGCCGAGCCCGACCGGATCCGGGCGAGGTCGTCCGCTTCGACCCGGCTGTCCGAGCCGCTGCAGCCGATCATGACGTCGGCAGCGGCGACGGCAGCCGGAAGGGTGTCCTCATCCAAGGCGGCGCCGCCCCGGGTGGCGACGAAACCGGGCGCACGGCCGGAGGAGGAGTAGACCGAGACATCGGTGCAGCCGCGTTCGCGCAACAGTGACATGGTGGCCCCGGCGTAGGCGCCGGTCCCGAACACGACGGCCTTCTTGGCGGACCAGTCCGGGTTTTCCGACAGGTCGGTGGCAAGATCCAGTGCTACGGAGACGATGGAGAGGCCGCGGGAACCAAGCGCCGTCTGGGCGCCGACGTCCTTGGCGGTCTTGGACGCCGCCTGGAAGAGCCGCACCAGTCCGGAGCTGGCTGTGCCTTCATGCTGGGCCGTGATCAAGGCGCGGCGGACCTGGCCGGCGATTTCGCGTTCGCCCACCACGGCGGAGTCCAGTCCGGAGCTCACCGCGAAGAGATGCTGGCTGACTTCGGCACCCGTGCGGGTGCTGAAGGCGCGGGAGACCAGCTGGTCGTTGAGTCCGCTGGCTCCGCTGATCTGGGTGATGAGGGCAGCCCGGGCCGCGTCGACGGCGTCCGGATGCGGGGCTTCCCCGTAGATTTCGAAGCGGTTGCAGGTGGCAAGGACAACGGCACCCGCCACGGCCGGCGATCCGGCGAGGGCGGATGTGGCAAGCCCGGAAGCGCCGGTGCTCAACTGAGCAACGGTTTCGAGGTCGATGTCGGCGTGTGTAGCCACCAATGAGAAAAGAACCACAGCACGACCATCATAGCTTTTTCGCGTCCGTGTAGAACAACTATCCTGGCGTGGGGTCCGGCACCCAAGGCTGTGATCCCCGCCACGCCGCGGCCCTCGTGGCCAGTGTGACAGCCCGCGTGACAGGCTGTCGTTATCTTTTGGGCGCAAATTTGGGCACAATCGAAGTCATGACTCCAAGCGCTGCGGCACATGCCGGCACGACAAAATTTAGTACGTCCGATCATGGCGCAGCCGATGACGCCGCCGCAGTAGACGGCGCAGTGGCCGGCGCCGGCGGCCTAGACGCCGGACACCCGCTGATGGACGGCCGCACCGCGGACTCACCGCTAATCACCGCCTACCGCGGCGGCAAGCCTTCCCGCCGTCCCGTCTGGTTCATGCGTCAGGCGGGCCGCTCGCTGCCCGAGTACCTCAAGGTCCGCGAGGGCGTCGCCATGCTGGACTCGTGCCTGCGCCCGGAACTGGCTTCCGAGATCACCCTGCAGCCGGTCCGCCGTCACGACGTCGATGCCGCCATCTTTTTCTCCGACATCGTCATTCCGCTCAAGCTGGCCGGCGTCGGCGTGGACATCGTGCCCGGCGTCGGTCCTGTCCTGGACGTGCCGGTGCGCACGGCGGCGGACGTCGCCGCCCTGCCGCAGCTGACGTGGGAGGCCCTGGAACCCATTCGTGAAGCCGTCCGGCTGACCGTGGCCGAGCTCGGCAGCACTCCGCTGATCGGCTTCGCCGGCGCACCCTTCACGCTCGCCGCGTACATGGTGGAAGGCAAGCCTTCCCGCGACCACCTCGGCCCGCGCACCATGATGCACGCCGACCCGGAAACCTGGACGGCATTGGCCAACTGGGCCGCCGACGCCTCCGGCATGTTCCTTCGGGCGCAATTGGAAGCCGGAGCCTCCGCCGCGCAGCTCTTCGACTCCTGGGCCGGTTCGCTGGGGTTGGCCGACTACCAGCGCTACGTGGCCCCGGCGTCGTCCCGGGCTCTGGACCACGTCCGGGACCTCGGCGCACCGCTCATCCACTTCGGCACCGGCACCTCGGAACTGCTCGTCGCCATGCGCGACGTCGGCGTCGACGTCGTGGGGGTCGACTACCGGCTGCCGCTGGACGAGGCCAACCGCCGCCTCGGCGGGACCGTTCCGCTGCAGGGCAACATCGATCCCGCACTCCTCTCCGCGCCCTGGGAGATCCTGGAAGCGCACGTCCGCGACGTGATCGCAGCCGGCTCCGCAGCGCCCGGCCACGTGTTGAACCTTGGCCACGGCGTGCCTCCGGAGACGGATCCCGAGGTGCTGACGCACGTCGTCGAACTCATCCACTCCATTTCACCGGAGTAGGAACATGGACGCAGGCGCCGCCGTAACGTCCGCGGCGGGTACCGCCGCAGAGGGCACCTCCCGTGACGGGACCGCCGTCGTGGTCGGGGGAGGGATCTCCGGCTTGCTTGCGGCCAGGGAGTTCGCCCGGGCGGGCCTCCGCACCACAGTCCTGGAAGCCAGCGACGCTTGGGGTGGCTGCGTCGGCAGCCATGCTGTGGCGGGGCTGACCCTGGACAGCGGGGCGGAGTCCTTCGCTACCCGCACGGCCGCGGTGGCCGATCTCGCCGCCGAGCTTGGGATTGCCGGCGACATCGTCGCACCGAACCCCGGCGGTGCCTGGGTGCAACTGCCCGACGGCCCGCGGGAACTGCCCAAGACCGGGGTGTTGGGCATCCCGGCCAGCCCATGGGACCCGGAAGTCCGCCGGTCCCTGGGACTGCTGGGCTCCCTCCGCGCCTCCATGGACGCCGTGCTGCCTGCCTCGCTTGGCACCGCCGACGAGGCCACCAGTGTGTCAGCCCTGGTCCGCGCGCGAATGGGCAGGCGCGTGCTGGACAGACTCGTTGCACCGGTGGTCGGCGGCGTCCACTCGGCCGATCCCGCCGTGCTCGACGTCGACATGGTGGCCCCCGGGCTGCGGGCCGGTATCCGCCGGCACGGTTCCCTCGCCGCCGCCGTCGCGGCCCAACGCAGGGGAGGAGCCAAGTCGAGCGCCGGCGCAGCCGCGCCGGGGACGGGCAGCTCCGCCGGGCTCCAGAAAGCCGGCGCCGCCGTCGCCGGCCTGCGAGGCGGGATGCACACCCTGGTGACCGCCCTGCTGGCCGACCTGCGCCGGCGCGGCGTCACCCTGCTCAGCGCCACCCCGGCCCGGTCCGTTCGGCGCACAGCGGGCGGCTGGCGGGTCACCACGGATCAGGACACGTACGACGCCGGGTTGCTCGTGGTTGCGGTCGAAGGCCCCGCCGCCGCCGGGCTGCTTGAAGAATCCCTGCCGGAGCTTGCGGGCCTCCGCCCCGAAGCCGGACCCGATGTCAGCCTGGTCACCCTCGTGGTGGATCTCCCGGCGCTCGACGCGGCGCCACGCGGTACGGGAGTGCTCGTGGCCCCGCAGAGTCCCGGGGTACAGGCCAAAGCGTTGACGCACGGCACCGCCAAATGGGCTTGGCTGGCGGACCGGACCGGACCGGGCAGGCACGTGCTCCGGCTCTCCTACGGGCGGGGAGTTGCGCCCGTCGGGACCACGGAATACGGCAGCCCGGGAGCGGCTGTGCCGCGCTCGGAACCGCCGCGCTCAGACCAGGAACTGTTCCGCGCAGCCCTGGCCGACGCCTCGGCCCTGCTGTCGGTCCCGGTCACCGCCGGGGACGTGGTGGGCTGGGACGTGGTCCGCTGGGCCGGTGCGTTGCCGTTTGCGTCCCTCGGCCACAAACAGCGTGTCGCCGCCGTCCGGAGCGTCTGTGCCGCGGACGGTACCCTCGCCGTCGTGGGGGGATGGCTGTCCGGCAACGGGCTGGCCGCGATCGTGGCCGACACCCCCCGGCAGGTTCGCACCCTCCTGGCCTAAAGGGTGCCGCCCGACCACTGTTTCCATACACGCTGATGCCCCAAACGCCGCTGTCGAACCGTCGCCTGCAGCCACTTCGGGGACCCACTCCGGAGTCCCTGACGCCCCCTCAGCCGCAGGAGTCACAGCGGCCCCAAATGCACCTTGAACCTCTCCAACCTCCTGGGTTACTAGCCGGTATTCCGCGGAATTCCGCCGGTTTTTCCTCGCGGTTGATTCCGGCTAGGCTCGATGACCATGGTTATTTTCAGGTCCAACGTGTCAACAACGACGACCCGGCGCCATAGGAGCCTTCGACGCGGCGCAGCAGCAGCCGCGCTCGGGGCGGTACTGGCTGTTTCCGCAGGAGTTCCTGCTTCGAATGCTGCCACCGGTTTATCCGCAGCGGCGTCCACCCCGCCGTCGACCCAGGGTTCCTTGACCCTCGGCCTGGGTGACGTGCTGGACAGCCTGCTCGGCTCCTCGCCGACGCGGAGTCCGTCGCCCACACCGAGCCCCTCGCCGTCCTCCGGCCCGGACGAAATGGCCGAGCCGACGCAACCGCCGTCCCGCAGCAGCAGTCCGGAACCCACGATCCCCGAGTCCGGCAGCCCGGAGCCCAGCAACCCCGGGTCCACGGCTCCCGGCACCAGCGCGCCGCCATCCGGCACCCCGTCGGCCAACGTGGCCCCGCCCTCCGCGCCGCAAAACCCCGGCACGCCGGTCACGGCGCCGGGAGCGCCGGCCGCGGACGGGGCCGCAGCCGGATCGGTCCCCATCACTGGATCCGTGCCCGGCCAGCCGTCCGCAGGTGGCAACGCTGGCAGCGCTGCCGTCCCTGCCGCCGGGACCGGGCCAGGAACTGCCGGGCAAGCCGGAAGCGGCGCTGGCACGCCGGCGCCGGCATCGAATACTGCAACGCCCCGGCCCTCCTCCACCGGTTCGAACGCGGCCGGTTCGAAAACAGCACCGGCCACAGCCGCGGGCCACTCCGGCAGCACGTCGCTGCAGGCCACGTCCGCTGTGGAACCGGCCGGACCGTCCCCGCTGATCGGCTGGGGCATCGGCCTGGTGGCGCTGTCAGTCGGCGCCGGCGTCATCGCTGTCCGGATGCGCAGGACCTGACGGCATCCCGGCGGCCCGGATTCCAGGGCAGTCGCCCCCGGCTTGTGAAATAAAGCACTTCTACGCGTTGTAGAAGTGCTTTTTTTCGACTTAGCTGGAGAGAGGAGGCAGACTGGTAACCATGAGCCACACTTCTGCCGAATCTGTCACTAAAACCGGAATGCCCGTCCCCGGAGAATCAGTCGCCGGGGCCTCGGCGCCCGACGATTCAACCGAGCAGTTCTTCACCCTCTGGACCGTTTTCAAGCGGTCCGCGGACACCGCCCGCGACGCGGATGCTGCCCTGGACTTCGAGTCCCTGCTGGCACGCCTCGCTGACGCCGGCGTGGTCCACCGCGGCAGCTACGACGTTTCCGCCATGCGCGCGGACGCGGACATCATGATCTGGCTCCACGGGCCCAAGCCCGAGGCCCTGCAGCGGGCCGTCCGGGACATCCGCCGCAGCAAGCTCTTCACCGGGACCGAGATCGCCTGGTCCGCCATGGGCGTCCACCGCGAGGCGGAGTTCGCCAAGAACCACACGCCCGCCTTCTCCCGCGGCGTCGAACCGGCAGAGTGGCTGTGCGTCTACCCGTTCGTCCGCTCCTACGAGTGGTACCTCCTGCCGGATGCCGAGCGCGGCGCGATGCTTCGCGACCACGGCCTCCTGGGCCGCGACTTCCCGCAGGTCATCTCCAACACCGTCTCCTCCTTCGCCCTGGGCGACTGGGAATGGATCCTCGGTCTGGAAGCTCCGGAACTCGTGGACCTCGTCGACCTGATGCGCCACCTGCGCGCCACCGAGGCGCGTCACCATGTGCGCGAGGAAATCCCCTTCTACACCGGCCGGCGCGTCAGCGCCGCCGAGATCGCCGAGGTCCTTGCATGAGCCCGCTGGATCCCCAGGAGACCGCCACGGCGGTGACCGCCGTGAACCCCGTCACCGAGGCAGGCCGGATGGCTCCCAAGGAGTACGACGCCGTCCTCCTCGCCTCCTTCGGCGGCCCGGAAGGCCAGGAGGACGTCATCCCGTTCCTCCGCAATGTCACCCGTGGCCGCGGCATCCCGGACGAGCGGCTCGAAGCGGTCTCGCACCACTACCGCGCCAACGGCGGCATCAGCCCCATCAACCAGCAGAACCGCGCCCTCAAGGCCGCCATGGAGGCCGAACTTGCCACCCGCGGCATCGAACTGCCGGTCTTCTGGGGCAACCGCAACTGGGATCCCTACATCCCGCAGACGCTCCAGGAGATGTACGACGCCGGGCACCGCAAGGTCCTTATGGTCACCACGAGCGCCTACTCCTGCTACTCCAGCTGCCGCCAGTACCGCGAGGACATTGGCATGGCCCTGACCGAAACCGGGCTGGACGGAAAACTCGAAGTGGACAAGGTGCGGCAGTACTTTGACCACCCCGGCTTCGTCGAGCCGTTCATCGAGGGCACCGCCGCCGGCCTGGCCGACGTCCGCGCACAGCTCACCGCGGCCGGCACCCCCGACGCCCCGGTGCACATCCTGTTCGCCACCCACTCCATCCCTACCCGCGACGCCGAAGCCGCCGGCCGCTCCGAGGGCGAGCCCCGCCACTTCGAGGAAGACTCCGCCTACGTGGCCCAGCACCTCGCCACTGGAACCGAGGTCATCCGCCGCGTCGAGGCCGAAACCGGCCTGACCGCACCGTGGTCCCTCGTCTACCAGTCCCGCTCCGGCGCCCCGCACGTCCCGTGGCTCGAACCCGACATCAACGACGCCATCGAGGAGCTCGCCGGCCAGGGCGTCAAGGGCGTCGTGATCGTGCCGCTGGGCTTCGTCAGCGACCACATGGAGGTTGTCTGGGACCTGGACACCGAGGCACTGGAGACCTGCGGCAAGCTGGGCCTGGCGGCCACCCGCGTCCCCACCCCCGGGACGCACCGGAAGTTCGTCGGCGGGATCGTGGACCTGATCTGCGAACGGACCGCGGCGAACAACATCGCGGACCGGCCCCACCTGACCAAACTCGGCCCCTGGTACGACGTCTGCCGGCCCGGCTGCTGCGCCAACTTCCGCGGCGAAAAGCCCACCATCGCGGGCGCTGACACCAGCATCGGCACGGGCCACGATCCCTACCCCGCCGCAACGCCCGCAGCCGCGGATATGGCGACCCCGGCGGCTGGTCAGGCAACGCCGTGACCGTCCGGATCGGAACCCGCGCCAGCAAACTGGCCCTCACCCAGACGCAGCAGACCGCGGACCAGTTGGCCGCCGTCGGCGGGTTCGCCGTGGAGCTTGTCCACATCCGGACCGACGGTGATGTCCTCACCGGATCGCTGTCCCAGATGGGCGGAACCGGCGTGTTTGTGGCGGCCCTGCGCGACGCCCTGCTGCAGAACGCATGCGACGTCGCCGTGCACTCGCTCAAGGACCTGCCCACCGGGCCGGCGCTTGGCCTGACGCTCGCGGCGACGCCGAAACGCGTCGACGTCCGCGATGTGCTCTGCGCCCGCGACGGGCTCAAGCTCGCGGACCTGCCCGCCGGCGCCAGCGTGGGCACCGGTTCCCCGCGACGCGCAGCCCAGCTGCGCGCCGCCCGTCCGGACCTGGACATCCGGGACATCCGCGGCAACGTCGACACCCGGCTCGGACGCGTCCCCGGCTTGCCGGGCAACACGACCGACGCCATGGTGGACGGCAAGTCCTGCGACCTCGACGCCGTCGTCCTCGCCGCAGCCGGGCTGCACCGGATCGGGCGGCTGGACACGGTCAGCGAATACCTCGAGACGGACATTATGCTGCCGGCCGCCGGGCAGGGATCCCTCGCGATCGAATGCCGCACGGCCGACGCGCCCCGCAAGGCCGGGTCCACCGAAGGGTCCCAGGGCGTCCTCGCCCAGGCCCTCGCAGCCCTCGACGATCACGACACCCGGCTCGCCGTCACCGCCGAGCGGGCGCTCCTGGCCCGCCTTGAGGCAGGCTGTGCCGCACCGGTGGGCGCCTACGCCTACCGCAAGGGAAGCATGCTGCACCTCGAAGCCGTGGTCTGCGCCGTCGACGGCACCGCCACCGTCCGGGACCGGAAGGCCACCGACGGATTGACCGAGGTGGGGGCCACCCTGCTCGGGATCGAACTGGCGGAAGTCCTGCTGGCCCGCGGCGCCGCCGACATCGCGGACCTGACCGCATCCTGAACCGGGGGATCCAGCGCATTATGGGACGGGACCGCATCATGGGACGGGACAATGCCCTGAATGAGGGCAGCAGCGGGCCGGCCACCCACGACCAGGGGGCCCTCGCGGGAGCCCGGATCCTGATCGCCCGCAGCCCGGACCGCGCCGGCGAGCTGGTCGCGGCCCTGCGCCGCCTGGGCGCCGAGCCGGTGCTGCTGCCCCTGATCGACTTCGAGGTGGCACGCGACCAGCACTCCCTCGACGTCGCCTTCGATGCCTTGGGCGCCGGCGCCTACAACTGGCTCGTCATCAGCAGCGCGACCACCGTCCAGGTGCTGGAGGCCAAGGCCGCGGAGCGTGGCTCCACCTTGGGCGCCTGGCTGCCCGGGCACGTCCAGGTGGCCACGATCGGCCCCGCGACGCGGCAGATCCTCGAGTCCCGGGGTGTCAGCGTGGACCTCGCACCGACGGCACTGCAGTCGGGCGCCGGCCTGCTCGGCGTCTGGCCCGAAGGCCGCAACAGCGTGTTCCTGCCCCAGGCGGACATCGCCGATTCCAGGCTCCGCCGCGGGTTGGAAGCCCGCGGCGCGTCGGTGCAGGCCGTCACCGCCTACCGGACGGTGGACTACCCGGCCGATCCCGGCCTGAGCCTCCCGGCCTGCCGGCCCCCGCTGGAGGAAGCCGACGCCGGGCCGCCGGCCGAAGTCCTCACGGCCGCCGACGCGAAACGTGAGATCCGGGCCGGACGGCTCGACGCCGTCGTCGCCGCCTCGCCGAGCGCGGCCCGCCGCATCCACACGGACCTCGCCCCGCTCGGCGCGTGCCGGTTCGTTGCGATCGGGCGCTCGACGGCGGGCGAGGCGGCCGGTCTTGGACTCACCGTCGCCGCCGTCGCCGAAGCTCCCACCGCGTCAGGCCTCGTCGCCGCCGTCGTCCGCTCCCAACCATCCCAGCATCCAGCGAAGGACAACACATGAGCTTCCCGACCCACCGGCCCCGCCGGCTTCGCACCACCCCCGCCATGCGGCGCCTGACCGCGGAGCACCGCCTCTCCGCTGCGGAACTGATCCTTCCCGCCTTCATCCGCGAAGGCCTGACCGAGCCCAACCCGATTGCCTCGATGCCCGGCGTGCAGCAGCACACCACCGATTCGCTCAAGCGGGCCGCTGCCGAGGCCGTGCAGCTGGGGGTCGGCGGCATCATGCTGTTCGGTGTCCCCGCTGTCCGGGATGCGCGCGGCACCGCCTCCCTGGACCCCAACGGTGTGCTGAACAAAGCCATCAGGGACGTCCGCGCGGAAGTTGGCGACGAGCTCGTGATCATGAGCGATGTGTGCCTCGACGAATTCACCGACCACGGCCACTGTGGCGTCCTGGACGCCAACGGCTACGTGGACAACGACGCGACCCTGGAAATCTACGGCCAGATGGCCGTCGCACAGGCCGACGCCGGCGCCCACGTCCTGGGCCCGTCCGGCATGATGGACGGCCAGGTCGCCGTCATCCGGCAGGCCCTCGAGGAATCCGGGCACGCCACCACCGCCGTGGTCGCTTACGCCGCTAAGTACGCCTCGGCGTTCTACGGCCCGTTCCGCGAGGCCGTCGACTCGCAGCTGACCGGCGACCGCCGCACATACCAAATGGACGCCGCCAACCGCCGGGAAGCCATCCTCGAGGTGGACCTGGACCTGGCCGAAGGCGCCGACATGGTCATGGTGAAGCCCGCCATGAGCTACCTGGACATCCTCGCCGACGTCGCCGCCATGAGCCCGGTACCGGTGGCCGCCTACCAGATTTCCGGCGAGTACTCGATGATCGAGGCTGCCGCAGCGAACGGCTGGATCGACCGCCGGGCCGCCATCACCGAATCCGTCCTGGGCATCAAGCGCGCGGGCGCCAACATGGTGCTGACCTACTGGGCCAGCGAGCTGGCCGGCTGGCTGAAGGAATCCCGGTGAACACCGCGACTACGCCTGAGCCGGCACCCGGGGAGAACCCCACGGCCCCGGTCGGGCCGGAACGCATCCTCCTTGGCCTGAACACTTTCGGTGACGTCGGCGTGTTCCCCGACGGCCATCCCGTCCCGCACGCCCAGGTCCTGCGGCAGCTCTTGGAACAGGCCGAGCTCGCGGACGAGGTCGGCCTGCACGCCTTCGCCGTGGGGGAACACCACCGCCGCGACTTCGCGGTCTCGGCCCCGGAAGTCTTCCTCGCCGCGGCGGCTGCCCGCACCAAGCACATCCGGCTCGGCTCGGCCGTCACCGTCCTCAGCTCCGATGACCCCATCCGGGTCTTCCAGCGCTTTGCCACGGTGGACGCCATCTCCAGCGGCCGGGCCGAAATCATGCTGGGCCGCGGTTCGTTCATCGAATCCTTCCCGCTGTTCGGCCTGGACCTGGCCGACTACGACATCCTCTTCGAGGAAAAGCTCGAGCTCTTCGACAAGGTCCGGGCGCAGAAGCCGGTCCACTGGGAAGGGCGCACCCGGCCCGCCATCAACGGCCTGAGCGTCTACCCGCCCCTGGAACACCACCTGCTGCCAACCTGGATCGGCGTCGGCGGCACCCCCGAATCCGTGCTGCGCTGCGCAGAATACGGCTACCCGATCATCTTCGCCATCATCGGCGGCCAGCCGCGGTCCTTCGCCCCGCTGGCCGGCCTCTACCGCGAGGCCATGGCCAAATACGGGCACCCGATGCAGCAGATGGCCACGCATTCACCCGGCCACATCGCGGCTACCGACGAGGAAGCACGGGAGGAGTTCTTCCCGCACTGGATCGCGATGCGCAACCGGATTGGCGCGGAGCGGGGCTGGGGCCCAGGCAACCGGGCCGAGTTTGATGCCATGTGCACGCCCGAGGGAGCACTCTACGTGGGGTCTCCGGATACCGTGGCCGCAAAAATCGCGCTGCTGAAGAAGAACCTGGGCGTGGACCGCTTTGACCTCAAATACAGCAACGGCACCCTGCCGCACCCGGCCATGATGCGCTCGATCGAACTGTTTGGCACCGAAGTGGCGCCCCGCGTCACCGCACTGCTGGCCAAGGCCGCAGGAAAATGACTCGGCCGCAGAACTGAAAGAATAGGAACCATGACTTCCAGCATGCCTCGCAACGAGGAACTCTTTGACCGCGCCCGCCAGCTGATGCCGGGCGGCGTGAACTCACCCGTGCGCGCCTTCGGCTCCGTGGGCGGGACTCCGCGGTTCATGGTGTCCGCCAAGGGTGCCTATCTCACCGACGCCGACGGCGCGGACTATGTCGACCTCATCTGCTCATGGGGTCCGGCGCTGCTGGGGCACGCCCACCCGGAGGTCATCGCCGCCGTGCATGCCGCCGTCGACCGCGGCCTGTCCTTCGGTGCGTCCACGCCCGACGAGGCCAACCTGGCCGCGATCGTCAAGGAGCGCGTCCCGGCCGCCGAACGCGTCCGGATGGTCTCCACCGGCACCGAAGCCACCATGACCGCCATCCGGCTGGCCCGCGGCTTCACCGGCCGGAACCTCGTCATCAAGTTCGCCGGCTGCTACCACGGCCATCTCGACGGCCTCCTCGCCGCGGCAGGTTCCGGGCTGGCGACCCTTGCGCTGCCCGGCTCGGCCGGCGTCACCGCCGCCACCGCCGCCGAAACCCTCGTGCTGCCCTACAACGACCTCGACGCCGTCGAGGCGGCCTTCGCCAAGCACGGTGACAGCATCGCCGCTGTCATCACCGAGGCCGCCCCGGCCAACATGGGCGTGGTCACCCCCGGCGAGGGCTTCAACGCAGGTCTTTCCCGGATCACCCGCGAGCACGGCGCCCTGCTGATCCTCGACGAGGTCCTCACCGGGTTCCGCACCGGCTACTCCGGCTACTGGGGCCTGACCGGCGGGGCCGCCGACGCCGCCGAGCCGTGGACCCCGGACCTGCTGACGTTCGGAAAGGTCATCGGCGGAGGCATGCCGACGGCGGCCCTCGGCGGACGCGCCGAGGTCATGGACTATCTGGCGCCGCTGGGCCCCGTCTACCAGGCCGGCACCCTCTCCGGTAACCCGGTGGCCATGGCCGCCGGCGTCGCGACGCTGACCCACGCAACCCCCGAGGTCTATTCCTTCGTGAACGCGCGCTCCCTGGAGCTCTCCGCGGCCCTCTCTTCCGCCCTCGACGCCGCCGGCGTGGACCACTCCATCCAGCGCGCCGGCAACCTGTTCTCCGTGGCCTTCGGCACGGGCGCCCGGGGCGTGCACAACTACGACGACGCCCAGGGCCAGGAAGTGTTCCGCTACGCCCCCTTCTTCCACTCGATGCTGGACTCGGGCGTCTACCTGCCGCCGTCGGTCTTTGAAGCCTGGTTCCTCTCCGCCGCGCACGACGACGCCGCGATGAACCGGATCTTCGATGCCCTGCCGGCCGCGGCAAAGGCGGCCGCCGCCGTGAAGGCGTAGGGTCCCTGATCGTTAGCCGACCGAAGCCTTAACGACTGATGGCACCCGCAGCGGCGGGTGCCATCAGTCGTTAAGGCTGCAAACGCCGGCAGCGCCGGAAGTGCGGCCGGCGGACTAGAGAACGTCAGAGAGGAAGCCCTGCAGCCGTTCGGTCTGCGGGTTCGTGAAGATCTGTTCCGGCGGGCCGGACTCCACGACGACGCCGCCGTCCATGAACGTGACCGTGTCCGAGACATTGCGGGAGAATCCCATCTCGTGGGTCACTACCACCATGGTCATGCCGCCCTTGGCGAGGTCGGCCATCAGCGCCAGCACACCCTTGACGAGTTCCGGGTCGAGGGCCGAGGTGGCCTCGTCGAAGAACATCACCTCCGGCTTCATGGCCAGGGCGCGCGCAATGGCGACGCGCTGTTGCTGGCCGCCGGAGAGGTTGGCGGGGCGCGCGTCGGCCTTGTGCTTGAGCCCAACGAGGTCGAGCTGCTCGAGTGCCTCGGCCCGGGCCTGCTCGGCCGGCAGCTTGCGCAGCTTCCGCAGCGCGAGCGAGACGTTGTCCACGACGGTCTTGTGCGGGAACAGGTTGAACTGTTGGAACACCATGCCGATCCGCTGGCGCAGCTCGTCCGGGTTGTCCTTCAGGACCGAGCGGCCGTCCAGCAGGATGTCGCCCTGATCAGGTTCGATCAGGCGGTTCATGACGCGCAACAGCGTGGACTTCCCCGATCCGGAGGGGCCAATCACCGAGGCGGTGGTGCCCTTCTCGACGTGCAGGTCGATGCCGCGGAGGACATGGTTCGAGCCGAAGGACAGGTGCAGATTCTTGCCGGTCAGAGAACCGGAGGCGAACTCGCTCATGGCTGTGCTCCCTTCCCGATCAGGGCCGCTGCATCGTCCGGTTGCCGTTTCTCCGGACGGCCAGTGCGCAGGCGGTTGTCGATGTAGTTGACCAAGTGGGTGAGCGGAACGGTCAGGATGAGGTACATGAACGCAGCGGCAACCAGCGGCGAAAGGTTCCCCGTGTTGGCGGCGGCATCGTTACCGATCCGGAAGATCTCACGCTGGCTGGCGATCAGGCCCAGCAGGTAGATCAGGGAGGAGTCCTTGATCAGCGTGATGAACTGGTTCACCAGGGCCGGGAGCACCCGGCGGATGCCCTGCGGAATCACCACGAGGCGCATGGAGGAGCCATAGCTGAAGCCCAGGGCACGGGAAGCCTCCAACTGGCCCTTTTCCACGCTCTGGATGCCCGAGCGGAAGATCTCGCCGATATAGGCCGCCGCCATGAGGGTCAGGGCGAAGATGGCGAGCGGGAACGGGTTCGTGGAGCCGGTCGTTACCCGCACCACGGGTCCGAGCCCGAGGCCGATCAGGAGGATGACCACAATCGCGGGGACGCCGCGGAACACGTCCGTGTAGATCCGGGAGAGCCAACGCAGCGCAGTGATGCGTGACGTGCCCATGACGGCCAGGACCATGCCCAGGATGCACCCGAGCACACCCGAGGAAACCGCCAGGATCAGGGTGTTGGGCAGGCCGAACATAATCATGTTCGGCAGGACGGCTGCCATCGCCTCCCAGTCAAAGAAGGTCTTTACGAGTTGATCGAGTGCATCCATGGACTATGACTTCGGAACGGTGACGGCCTTGGAGCCCGGGGACCACGTGGCCGGGGTCTCGCGGTCCGGGTACCATTCCTTGGTCAGCTTGGACCAGGTGCCGTCGGCGATCACGGCGTCGAGGCCGGAGTTCAGCGCGTCGATGAGCGGCTGGTTTTCCTTGTTCACGGCGTAGGCGGTGAAGTTCTGGGTGTTCACAACCGACTCGGCGATAACCGTGCCGTCACCTTCCTTGACCTGGCCGGTGGCCTGCTGGGACGGTGCGACCCAGGCGTCAACCTGGCCGTTCTTCAGGTTGGCGTAGGCGGTGTTGTAGTCCTCGAAGCGGACGGGCTCGATCTGGAGGGTGTTGGTGACGTAGTCATCCTGCACCGTGCCCTGGACCACGGCGATGCGGGTGTCCTTGGTCAGGTCCTTGAACCCCTTGATCTTGGAGTCCTTCTTGGCCACCACGGCCATGTAGCCGAAGTCGTAACCGTTGGTGAAGCCCACGGTCTTGCGGCGGGCGTCAGTGGTGGAGATCGAGGAGGACCCGAGGTCGAACTGCTTGTTCTGGACCTGGGCGAGCAGCGAGGCGAAGCCGGTCGACTTGAACTCCACCTTGAGGCCCAGCTTGTCCGCGATGGCGCGCAGAAGTTCGTTGTCGTAGCCGGTGAATTTGCCGGACTTGTCGATGTAGATGTTCGGCGGGGCGTCCGAAAGGGTTCCCACGGTGAGCGTTCCGTCGCTGATCAGGCCGAGCTTGGACTTGTCAATCTTGTCCAGGGGAGTGACGTCCTTGGTGGTGTACTTGTCCAGGGATTTCTGGTCACTGCCCTGGAGCGCATCCGTCGGTGACGCCGTGGTCTGCGCCGACCCGCCGCCGCACGCTGCAAGGGAGACCGCCACGGCGAGTGCCACGGGAACGGTTGTCAGCCACTTCAAGGCTTTGCTTTTCATCACGCAATCACTTTCGTCTGAAATTCAGTGGGCGCGGGGCGACTCATCGGGCCCCGGCTGCTGGCTTGGGCGCCGGATGGGCAGGCAAGCCGCGAAAGATAATTGTGTCATCCGGTGTGGACGCGGATTCAATCCGAATTAATCAGCGGGGGATTGCGCCCACCGCGAAGTATCTTCATCTTCCTGCGTCATGGTCAGTGTTCCGGGTAGCGCCGGACGGGTACGGCGGAATCATTGGCGTGGAAGGGCCGGGCCGTTGGGGGCCCCGGGGCGTGTGAGTTCCGTCTCAATGGCTGGAATTGGGCGCCGTGGAAGACTAAGTAAGTCTTTTTGCCGCCCAACGTTTCGTATTAAGAAGTTTTCGCGAAGGGCAGACCGGCAGTTTAGAAGTCGCCGCGGCTGGCGTCTTCCGGGGGCAGGACGGGCCAGTCGCCTTCAATGACGGCGGCCGGTTTGGTCTTGCGCAGGTAACTCTGGAAATCCGCGGCCTGGGCCGAGGCCCATTCGACCTGGAGCTGGTGCAGGTTGGCCGCCGGCATCCTGAGCTTGGGGAATTTTCCGGCCATGGCGTCGAGCATGCGCAAGGTTGCCAGGGCGTCGGCGGCCGAGGTGTGGGCGTTGTCCAGATTGATGCCGTATTCCTCACACAGGGCGGTGAGCGTGCGCTTTCCCTTGCGGTACCGGTCCACCTGCTTGTTCATGATGTACGGGTCCAGGACGGGGAAGCGGCTCAACTGCGGGACGCCGTAGCGGGCCGACTCGGCCGCGAGCACGGTGAAGTCGTAGCTGGCGTTGAAGGCGATGACGGGTACGCCGTCATCGAACAGTTCCTGCAAGACGGCAGCGAGCTCGCGTGTCACCTCGGCGGCTGGTCTGCCCTCGCGGCGGGCCTGCTCCGTGGTGATGCCGTGGACGTCGCTGGCCTCGGTGGGAATCTCGACGCCGGGATCGGCGAGCCACTCATGCTCCTTGATCACCTCGCCGCCGGCGTCCACGACGGTGACGGATGCGGTGACGATCCGCGCCGAGCGGGAGTTGCGGCCCGTTGTTTCGAGGTCGAAGGCTGCGCGGGGAAGGCTGTTCCAGGTGCTCATGCTTCAACGCTACCTGCTGCCTCCGACAGTTCTTGACCGCTCCCGGCGCGTGCCGTCCGGGTGCGGGGCCTGCACTGACGCGACCTGTGGCCAGCTAGGCTGGATCGATGCGAACGGAGTATGTGGAGGCGGTGCTGGAGCTGGTGGCGTTGATCCCGGCCGGCACCGCGGTGGCCTACGGCGACGTTGCGGAACTGCTTGGCTCCGGCGGTCCGCGCCAGGTCGGTTCCGTCATGAGCCACTATGGCAGCCACGTGCCGTGGTGGCGGGTCCTGAAGGCCAGCGGGGATGCGCCTCCCGGACATGAGCGCGAGGCATTGACGCTCTATCTGCAGGAAGGCACGCCGCTGCTGGGGAGTCACGCCGATTTCCTCCGGACCGGCGAGGGACGCTGGCGCGTGAACCTGGCCGCCGGCCGATGGGTGCCCAGCGACGCCGACTTCGACCGGATAGATGCCATCGCTGAGCGGCTCGAGCGGGAGTTGCATAAATTGTCGGTACCGGATGATGAGATGACTGTGTGAGTAAAGTGACCGAGGTTCAGCAGCCCGAAAGCTTCGATCCGGGCCTGCAGCGGTCCGCGTCCCGTCCCCATCAGGGAACTGGCACGGGAAACGGAACGGGAACGGGGCAGGCAGCGGGTGTGGGGCTGCGGTTGTTGCCTCCCCGGACCCACCACAGCGCGGTCCCGGTGCTGTCGCCCGACCAGCTCGCCGCCGTCGAGGTCCCGCCGGGCTCTGGCCCCGTTCTGGTGCCGGGCGCGCCGGGCACGGGCAAGTCGACGGTCCTCGTCGAAGCCGCCGTCCACCGCACCCAACGTGACGGCCTGGACCCGGAACGGATGCTCATCCTGGCTCCCGGCAGGCTCGCCGCCGATACTCTCCGCGACCGCTTCACAGCCCGTCTGGACCGGAGCCTGAGCACGACGCCGGCCCGCACCTGGGCGTCGTACGCCTTCGATCTGATCCGCCGCGCCAAAGCGGAAGGCATCCTGCCGCTGCCGCGCCAGCCGAAGCTGCTCTCCGGCCCGGAGCAGGACCTCATCATCAAGGAACTGCTCGAAGGGCATGCGATGCCCGGGCTCGAGCTGCCATGGCCGGAGGATCTGGGCGCCGCCCTGCAGACCCGCGGTTTCCGGCAGGAAGTTCGCCAACTCTTCGACCGCATCATCGAATCCGGGCGGACGGCGGAGGATCTCGTGGCCCTGGCCCGGCGGTGCAACCGGCCCGACTGGATTCCGGCGGCCGCCCTGTACTCCGAGTACCGTGACGTCCTGGACCTGCGCATGCCGGAGGCCTTCGACCCCGCCGGCATCATCACCGCAGCACGCCAGATCTTCCAGGACGCCCCGGATTTCCTCGCGGCCGAACGCGAGCGCCTCCAGCTGATCCTCGTGGACGACATCCAGGAAGCGAACCCCGCGGTCTTCGAACTGCTTGCCGACATCGCAGCCGGCAAGGACGCCATCATCACCGCCTCGCCGGACACCGTGGTTCAGGGCTTCCGCGGGGCGCGCCCGGATCTCGTGGCCGAGCTTCCCCGTCTCCTGGCCGCCGACGGAGTGATCCTGGAACGTCCCCTCTGGATTGCGCATCGGCACGCCCCAGCCGTGGCGGAGTCGTGGCTGTCGGTGGCCGGGCGCATCTCCCTGCGGTCCGGTGGCCTGTCCGCACGCCGGCTCGAACAGCCTGAGCCCCTTCCCGCGCAGGACCCCTCCCCGGATCCCACGCCGGACCCCGCTCCGGGCGGGCCGTCCCGTGGCGCCGACGTCAATCCGGGGACGGTCGAGGCACACCTGCTGCCGTCTCCGGTCCATGAACTGCGGTATGTGGCGCAGCGGATCCTCGAAGCCCAGCTGAACGACGCCCGGGACCTCGGGGATATCGCCGTGATCGTGCGCAACGGCGGTCAGTTGAGCCAGCTGCAGCGGTACCTGGCCGGCCAGGGCATTCCGGTCCGGATTCCCGTGGCCGAATCGGCGGTCCGGGACGAGGTCGCGGTGCGTCCGCTGCTGGATGCCTACGCCGTGGCCCTTGACCCGGCCGCGCTCACGCCAGAGGCGGCCGTGTCCTTGCTGACGTCCCGGATCGGCGGCGCCACCTCGATTGAGTTGCGGAGGCTGCGGCAATCGCTCCGCCGCGAGGAACTTCTCGGCGGCGGCGGACGGACCAGCGACGCCCTCCTTGTCGAGGCCCTGCTGGAGCCCGGGGCGTTGGCGACACTGGGCATCGAAGGGCATTCGGCCCGCCGCATTGCCCGGATGATCCGGGCCGGGCGCGACGCCGCCGAGGCCCCCGGCGGTAACGCCGAGACGGTGCTGTGGGCGCTCTGGCATTCGACCGGACTGGCCGCCCGCTGGACCGAGGCCGCCCTGGCCGGAGGGTCAGCCGGTGCCCGGGCCGACCGTGACCTCGATGCCATGATGGCCTTGTTCCATACCGCGGAGCGCTTCGTCGACCAGCTGCCCGGTTCCGGACCGGAGCAGTTCCTCGAGTACCTGCTCAGCCAGGAGCTCCCCATGGATACCCTGGCCGCCAGGGCGCAGCTGGAAGACGCTGTGGAACTCATGACCCCTGCCAGTGCCGCCGGCCGGGAGTGGCCTGTGGTGATTGTGCCAGGGCTCCAAGAGGGCGTGTGGCCCAATACCCGGTTGCGTGGCGAACTGCTCGGCAGCACCTTGTTCGCCGACGCCGTCGAACACGGCGTCGAGTATGCCCTGCAACTGGATCCGCTGAGCCGGCTGCGCGAAATCCGTTATGACGAACTGAGGAGCTTTTCCACCGCGGTGTCCCGCGCCCGCGAGGTGCTGATCTGCACGGCGGTGTCCTCGGAGGACGAGCAACCGTCCTCCTTCCTGGACTATGTGGCGCCGCTGCGCCCGGGGCAGGACCGCCGGGGCTTCACCCCGGTGGAGCGTCCGCTGACCCTCAGGGCCCTGGTCGCGGAGCTGCGCCAGTATGCACAGCTGGACCCCAAAGCTGCCGAATCGGCCGAAGCCGCGGCCGTGCTGGGCGTCCTGGCCACCGCTCGTCCGCCGGTTCCGGGCGCACACCCCGCGAGCTGGTGGGGACTGGCCGGGTTGTCTTCCGACGAGCCGGTTGTTCCTGCCGGCGGAACAGTCTTCGTCTCGCCCTCGAAGGTCGAAACCGTGCAGAAATCGCCGCTCGACTGGTTCGTGCAGGCCGCCGGCGGAGAAGCCGCCACGGATTTTGCCCGCAGCCTGGGAACCTTGGTCCATGCCATCGCGCAGGACCTCCCCGATGCCTCTGGAAGCGAATATGTGGCGGAACTCGTCCGGCGCTGGCCCACCCTGGGGATGAAGGACAACTGGGAGGGCAAGCTGGATTTTCAGCGAGCCGAGTCCATGGTCCGCAAGCTCGCCCAGTATGTCCTGATCATGCGGAGCGAAGGCCGTAGTCTGGTCGGCGTCGAGCAGGACTTCGAGGTGAAGCTGCCGGACCTTCCGGCGGAGCCCGTCGCCGGACCTGAATCCGGCGACGGCGGGAGCGCGGGCCCGGCCCGGCCCGCCGTGCTCCGGGGCCAGGTGGACAGGCTGGAGATCGACGCCGAGGGCCGCCTGGTGATCGTGGACCTCAAGACCGGTAAGCGCCAGCCGGGCAAGGCGGATCTGGAGCGTCATCCGCAGCTCGGCGCCTACCAGGCCGCCGTGCTGGCCGGCGGCTTTGCCGGCCCCGACGACGGTCCGCCGCCGCTGCCGGGCGGTGCCGTCCTGGCCCAGCTCGGCACGACAACCAAAAGCCCGGGCGTCCAGGCCCAGGCCCCGCTCGACCCCCAGGACAACTGGGCGCTGGAGATGGTCGGCGACGCCGCCCAGGTGATGTCCGGCAGCACCTTCCAGGCCCGCCACGATCCATCCAAGGGAGGCCACGGCGGCCACGGCTGCCGGCTCCCCGAAGTGTGCCCGCTGTGCGTGCGGGGAAAGCAGGTAACTGAATGACCCCCGAGGCGCCGCCGACCGGCCTGGCAGACCCACATGCGGCACCGGACGCGGCCCGCAATACCGGGCCGCTTCCCGACCCTCGGTTCAGCCCGGAGGAACTGTCTGCAATGCTGGGGGAGAAGAACAGCCCCACGGCCGAACAGTCCCTGATCATTTCCTCGCCCCTCACGCCGCGGCTCGTCATTGCCGGGGCGGGCTCCGGGAAGACCGCCACCATGGCGGACCGGGTGGTGTGGCTCGTGGCCAACGGCTGGGTCAGGCCGGAGGAAGTCCTCGGCGTGACTTTCACCCGCAAGGCCGCCGGTGAGCTCGCCTCCCGGATCCGGGCCAAGCTGGCCGCGCTGCAGCGCATCGCGGCGGCCGACACGGGGAATGCCGTTTTTCCTGCCGGACTGCTGAGCGCAGATGCGCTCGAACCGAAGGTCTCCACGTACCACTCGTACGCGAGCGGCATTGTCTCCGACTATGGCCTCCGGCTCGGCGTCGAACGCGACGTCGTGCTGCTCGGCGGCGCGCAGTCGTTTCAGCTCGCCAGCGAAGTGGTGGAAGCCTTCGACGGCGACTACGAACACTTCCGGTCCGCCAAATCGACCCTCGTCAAGGCCGTGATCCAACTGGCGGGGGAGTGCGCGGAGCACCTGCAGGACCCGGCCGGGGTCCGGGGCTGGCTGCAGGAACGGATCGCCGCGTTCGAGTCGCTTCCCTACGTCGCCGACGCCAAGAAGAACCCCACCCAGGCCGCCGGCGACCTCAGCGCGATGCTGCGCACGCGGGCCAGCGTCGCGGATATGGTGGGCCGCTATTCCGAGGCGAAGCGGGCCCGCGGTGCACTGGACTTTGGCGATCTCGTGGCCCTGGCGGCACGGGTGGCCCGCGAGATTCCGGTCGCCGCCCAAACAGAGCGCCAGCGCTACAAGGTGGTGCTGCTTGATGAATTCCAGGACACGTCGCACGCCCAGCTGGTCCTCTTTTCCCGGCTCTTCGGCGACGGGCATGCCGTGACCGCGGTGGGGGACCCGAACCAGTCCATCTACGGCTTCCGGGGAGCATCTGCGGGACAGCTTTTCCACTTCGTCCGCGAATTCCCGATCCGTGTCAGCGGTGAAGATGCCGGCAGCGCAGGCTCCGGCGGAGACCAGGGCAGGGGCGCGGCCGGCGAGGCCCCGCGCTTTGCCGTGGCGCCGACGTCGTACCTGACCACCGCATGGCGCAACGGGCGCAACATCCTCGCCACGGCCAACCTCATTTCGGCGCCGCTGAGCAAGGCCGCGGCCAGCCTCGGGCCTGCCGGGGCCCGGGACACCCCCGACGCCGTCGAGGTCCCGCCCCTGCAGCCCAGCCCGGCAGCAGTCCAGGGCAGGGTCGTCATGGGACGGTTCGCCACGGACGAGTCCGAGGCGGCCGCCATCGCGGGGGACGTCCTGAAGTTCCGGGTGACGGACTTCGATGCCGCGCAGGCCGATCCGGTGCCTCCGGCCATGGCCGTCCTCTGCCGGCGGCGGGCACAGATGGAATGTATCCGGCGCGAGTTCGAACTTCGCGGCATACCCTACGAAATCGTCGGGCTCGGCGGGCTGCTGGACACCCCCGAAATCATCGATCTTGTCGCCACGCTCCGCGTCCTGGCCGACCCCGGCCGCTCGGACTCCCTCATGCGCCTGCTGGCCGGTGCGCGGTGGCGGATCGGCCCGGCGGACCTGATGGCACTGCGGGACTGGTCCAGTTTCCTGGCCCGCCGCCGGGGCCGCCCCGGCAGCCCCGATACCGACGACGCGGGGCATGCCGCCGAGGATACTGACGACGACGCCGTGATTGAAGGCGACATCACGGACTCCGCCAGCCTGGTCGAAGCTCTGGACTGGCTGCCCCGCGAAGGCTGGACCTCGGCGCATGGCCGCAGGCTGAGCCCCGAGGCCCGCGACCGCCTGCAGCGGCTCTCCGATGAGCTCCGGCAATTGCGCAGCTACATGGGGGACGACCTCACCACCTTGCTCGGCGAGGTCGAACGGGCCATGCTCCTGGACATCGAAGTCGCGGCGCGGCCCGGGATCAGCATCCACCAGGCCCGCCGAAATCTGGACGCCTTCCAGGACGCCGCCGCCGGGTTCCTGCACACCTCCCAGCGGGTGGACGTCCTGGCTTTCCTTGCCTGGCTGGAAGCCGCGGCTGCAGAGGAAAACGGTCTCGATGCCGCAGCGCCCGAGGTGAACCACGAAGCCGTCCAGCTCCTGACGGTGCACGCCTCCAAGGGCCTGGAATGGGATGTCGTGTTCGTTCCCGGGCTCAACTCCGGGGCGTTTCCCAGCAGCAGGGACTCGCGGTGGAGCAGCGGAAGCGCGGCGTTGCCGTGGCCGCTGCGCGGTGACCGCGCCGACCTCCCCCAATGGGACCTGGATCAGCCGGACCAGAAAGGCTGGCTTGACGCCGAGAAAGAGTTCAAGTCCGCCGTCCAGGTGCACGGCGAAGCCGAGGAACGGCGCCTAGCTTACGTGGCCTACACCCGGGCCAAACATGTGCTCTGGATTTCAAGTGCCGCATGGGTGGGATCGCGCGCCGGACTGGCTGAAATGTCACCCTTCCTTGCCGAGCTCGAGGGCCTCACGGCGGAAGGCGCCGCCGAAATTCATCCGTTGTCCGTCAGCGAGGACGCGCTGCCGGCGGAAAGCCCCCTGACCTCCGAACTTGAAGTCGCCGCGTGGCCGTACGACCCCCTCGAAGGGCCGTCTGACCCCCGGACGGGCAAACGGCTGAGGCTTGTCAGGGGACGCCGTGCGGCCATGGAATCAGCCGCGGCGCGGGTCCTGCAGGCGATGCTCGACGCCCCCGGGGCCGGCCCTGCCTTCGACGCCCATGACGGCCCTGACGGCGGCCCGGAAAACGTCCCGGATCCGGTCCGGGAACGTTCCGGCGGTGACGAGGAACGGCGCCCTGCCCTGCGCGGACCGGCGGCCGGGTGGGCCAAGGAGGCGGCCACTTTGCTCGAACGACGGTCCCGGCGTTCGGTGGTCCAGGATGTGCATCTTCCCGGCCATATCTCGGCGTCCACCCTCGTGGACCTGGACGATGATGCGGACTCGGTTGTGGCCCGACTGCGGCGGCCGGTTCCGCGCGAACCGGGGATGTCAGCCCGAAAAGGCACGGCCTTCCACGCCTGGGTGGAGGAATACTTCGGCGCAGCCGGCATGCTGGACCTGGGCGAGGCGGCCGGGGCTGATGACCACATCGACGAGGCCTACGGCCTGGATTCCATGGTGGAAACCTTCCGCCAGTCCGAATGGGCACACCGCGCCCCGGCCCACGTCGAGGTCCCGGTCGAGACTCGGATTGGCGACGTCGTGGTCCGGGGCCGGATCGACGCCGTGTTCCGCGATGCTGACGGCGGCTGGGACCTTGTGGACTGGAAGACCGGGCGGCGCCCGTCTGCAGCCCAGCTGAAGGTGAAGGCTGTCCAGCTCGCCGTGTACCGCCTGGCCTGGGCCCGGCTCAAAGGGGTCCCGCTCGAGGACGTCCGGGCGGCGTTCTACTACGTGGCCGACAACCAGGTGGTCCGTCCGCATGACCTCGGATCAGCGGAGAAGCTTGAGGAAATCGTGGCCGCGGCGCTGGGCAGGACACCGGTGGCGACGGCGAAGGATTCCTAGCCGGGATCCGCCACTGGTTCCGGCGGGCTAGCGGGACGTTACGTCCACTACGGTGATGGCGGCGGTTGACGTGTTGTCGCCGGACTCCGGTTCCTTCACTGAGTCCGGCTCCTTGCCCGAGCTCGGCTGCACGACGGCGATTGATTGCGTCGACGCGTCTCCGGCAGCGGGGGCTGCCGCCTGAGCGCCGTCGTCCCCGGCCGCGCCGGCGTCGTCCCGGGTATCAGCCGTCGTGGCATCAGCCGTCGCCACATCAGCCGTCGCCACATCAGCCTGCGGGACAGCTGCGGCGGCGTTGTCACCGGGGCTTGCGTCGTTCGGTGCGGCACTGGTGGCCGTCGTGCCCTCGCCGGCGGCCTGTCCGCCGGCGCCAGGCCCGGGCGCGTCCGGGGTGCTGGAAACGTCCGGGGTGTCGGCATCGGGCCGGGAGTCTGTTCCTGCGTTGGTGAGAGTCTGCACGGCAGGGCCGGGGGGAGCGGCGTCCGCATCGCGGGGGATGGGCGTGACGTGCACGGCGGGCTTGGCACCGGTCCCCGGACCAGGCGCCGAAGCACTGGGAGCGGGAGAGGCATCCGGGGCGGGTGCCGGCTCCAAAGGAAGCAGCGTGACCTTGCTGACGGCAGGCGCCGTTCCTGCGCCCGGCGCGGCAGGCGCGGCAGGAGCCGCTGACGCCGTCGTGGGCGCACCGGCACTGACGCCGCCTCGTTCCGCGCCCGTTTCGGGTGCCTCGACCGGCCGCGGCAGCGGTTCCACACTGATGGGCTGGCCACCGTATTCTGCGACGTCGTCGGCCAGCGCGGCGAGCATGGACTCTGCTTCGTCAATCATGTCCTGGTTGCCGGCCGCCATGCCCTTGACGAGGTACTGGGCCAATGCGAATTCGGCGGACAATGCCGCACGCCGCAGCAGGTGGGCATCGGGAACGTCGCGCCGGCTGGAGGTGTAGTGATCCAGGACGGCGTTCACAAAATCCTGTTCGTTCGAGGCGACCAGCCAGGCCATATCGTCAGCCGGGTCGCCGATGCGCAGGTCGGTCCAGCCCGTAACGGCGGTCACGCGGTCGCCGTCCACCAGCAGATTGTCCTCGTGGAGGTCCCCGTGAACAACGCAGGGATTGAAGCGCCAGAGGGAGACGTCTTCCATGGCGTGTTCCCAGCGCCGCAGCAGCAGCGGGGGGATCTTTCCCGTAGTGGCCGCCTGATCGAGTTCGTTGAGGCGCCGCTGACGGAATTCGTTGGGCGTGTAGCTCGGCAGATCGGCATTGCTCACGATCGACCGCGGAAGGTCATGGATTGCAGCCAGTGCCGCCCCGATTTCCCGGGCGAGGGCGGGGGAGCCGCTGCTGAGGTCGTCAAGGGAGCGGGTGGCGCCGGCGAGGTGGGAGTACACGAACGTGCTGAGCTGGCCCTGCCGGACTGTCCCCGCCACCGTGGGCATGAGGAACGGCAGCTCGGCCCGGATACCGGGGGCGAAGGCCCGCAGCACCAGGAATTCTGTTTCCAGCCGGGCGCTGGCCTCGGCGTGCCGGGGAGAACGGACGCGCCAACGCTTGCCCTCCGAGTCCAGCAGGAGGGCCGCGTCAAAGTCTGCCGGATCGTCGGGCGCGGAGCTGACGGCGGTCGGGGTCAGGCCGGGTACCGCCGCAGTCGCTACAGCTGCCAGTTCGATTGGTTTCCTTCTCACCCTCCCACGGTAGATTGAGCGGCGCCCAAGACAGCGATGCCCTCCGGCGAGTCTTGAGATCGGTGCAAAAACAAGGGAGAAAACAGGGACAAAACAGTGCCAGCACCGGGGCAAACGGCATATCCCGGGCGTCCCCCGGGAGTGCCCGGTCGCGTGGGCGGCAAATGTCAATTGTCGGCCCGAGTCAGTACGGTGGGTACATGAGTCTTGCGGAGTCACCAACCCCGTCCCCGAAGTCAGGGAATACGCCCACTGAACCCGCGGCACCCCCGGTGCAGCTTCTGCCGGCAAACCACCTGATGGATACGGTCCTTCCGGTGCGCCCGGCCCTGATCGACCGCGGGTCCGCGGCCCGGCTGAAACCCGGAATGCTCGCGGAGGTGCTCGGCACGGGGTCGGCGCGGGCCATGGTGCTCTCCGGCCGCCAGGCCCTGGTCAGCGATCACAGCCTCGTCCTGCTCAATGCGGCCGAACTCGGCGAACATCTGGCCAATACCCCGTATGCCCCGGAGCACGTCATCTACCTCGGCTCGGCCCTGGCAGGTTCGGACCTTGAAGCCGGCACGGAGCTGGTCCTGTTTGTACTGCCGGCCCAGTTCGAAGTGCGGGCCGAGGAATTCGAAACCCACATCAGCGGAATCCCCGCCGATGCTCAGTGGGCCGGCTTCCGCGAGGTCGCCGCACGCTTGAACCCCACGGACACGGCACTGTTCATCGAAGCCAGCGCCATCGCCAACTGGCATGCCACCCACACTCATTGCCCGCGGTGCGGCACGCCCACGCAGGCGGAAGCCGGCGGCTGGGTCCGCCGCTGTCCGGCCGACAACTCCGAGCACTATCCCCGGACGGATCCGGCGATCATCGTGACCGTGGTGGGGTCCGACGGGAGGCTCCTGCTTGGCGGCGGCGGTCCCCTCGATGCCAAGAACTATTCCACCCTCGCCGGCTTTGTCGAACCGGGGGAGTCGCTCGAACAGGCCGTGCGGCGCGAGATCGGCGAGGAAGTCGGGGTCCGCGTCACCGCCTCCCAATACCTCGGGTCGCAGTCCTGGCCGTTCCCCGCCTCCCTGATGCTCGGCTTCACGGCTACGACGTCGGACACCGAAGCCCGGCCCGACGGCGTCGAGGTCACCCGGGCGCGCTGGTTCAGCCGCAGCGAACTGCAGGAAGCCGTCCTCAGCGGCGAGATCGTTATTTCCAGCAGGCTCTCCATCGCCCGGTCCCTCATTGAACACTGGTACGGCGGCGTCATCCAGGACGCCGCAGACAGCGCCTGATAGGCCTGCCCTCATCCGCAGGACACCAACTACCGACTGAGCAGCAAAAGTGACCACAGAGAAATTGAACTTCAGCACCCTCCTCGGCGGCGAGACCACCGGATCCGGCGGCACTGTATCCGGCGGATCCATGTCCGACGCCCTGCCCGCAGCGGACACGCGCTCGCTCGAGGAACGGATCCTCGGTGGCCTCGACGCCGAACAGCGCGAAGTCGCCAGCACCCTGCAGGGACCCATGTGCGTGCTGGCCGGCGCCGGGACGGGCAAGACCCGCGCCATCACGCACCGGATCGCCTACGGCGTGCACTCGGGCGTGTACAGCCCGCAGCGGCTCCTGGCCGTGACCTTTACCGCCCGGGCGGCCGCCGAGATGCGCAGCCGGCTCCGTGACCTGGGCGTCGGAAACGTCCAGGCCCGCACCTTCCACGCCGCGGCGCTGCGCCAGTTGCAGTTTTTCTGGCCTCAGGCAGTCGGCGGAACGCTGCCCAACCTGCTGGACCACAAGGCGCAGATGATCGCCGAGGCCGCGCGGCGGCTCCGGCTCAGCACGGACCGCGCCTCCATCCGCGACCTCGCCTCCGAAATTGAGTGGGCCAAGGTCTCCATGCTCACCCCGGCGAACTACCTGGAAAACGCCCAGGGCCGCGGCACTCCGGGCGGCTTCGACCTGACCGCCGTGGCGAGGGTTTTCCAGTCCTACGAGGACGTCAAGACCGACCGCAACGTCATCGACTTCGAGGACGTGCTGCTGATCACCGTCGGCATTCTTCAGGAGGACCCCAAGGTGGCGGCGACCGTCCGGGAACAGTACCGGCACTTCGTCGTCGACGAATACCAGGACGTCTCGCCGCTGCAGCAGCGGCTCCTGGAGCTGTGGCTTGGAGGCCGCGACGACCTCTGCGTCGTGGGCGACGCCAGCCAGACCATTTACTCCTTCACCGGTGCCTCTCCGAAGCACCTGCTCGGTTTCAAGGCCATGTATCCCGAGGCTCACGTCGTCAAGCTGATCCGGGACTACCGCTCCACTCCGCAGGTGGTCAAGCTCGCCAACGACCTCCTTGCGGGCCGCCGCAGCGGCGGCCCTGTGGCCGACGCCGCATGGGCGACGCCGCTGCAGCTCGTGGCCCAGCGGCCCGCCGGCCCGGTTCCGCAGTTTACCGAATGCTCCGACGACGAGGCCGAGGCCGCCACGGTCGCCGCCCGGATCCGCGAACTGCTCGACGCCGGCACACCGGCCAGCCAGGTCGCCGTCCTCTTCCGCACCAACGGACAGTCCGAAGCCTACGAGCAGGCGCTGGCGGCGGCAGGAATCGGCTACCAGCTGCGCGGCGGTGAACGGTTCTTCGCCCGGAAAGAAGTCCGCGACGCCATCCTGCAGCTCCGGGCCGCCACCCGGGCCGCTGCCGAAACCGCCACTCCCGAGCCGCTCGGGCAGCTGGTCCGCGACATCGTGGCCTCCCTTGGCTACACCGACGCGGCGCCCCACAGCGGCGGCGCCCTGCGGGAACGCTGGGAATCGCTGGCCGCACTCGTGGCGCTGGCCGACGAACTCGTCATCAGCCGCGGGGAGCAGTTCAGCCTCTCCGACTTCGTCAACGAGCTTCAGGAACGGTCTCTGGCCCAGCACGCACCGACCGTCCAGGGCGTCACCCTGGCGTCGCTGCACGCCGCCAAGGGCCTGGAATGGGACGCCGTGTTCCTGGTGGGACTCAGCGAGGGGCTCGTGCCGATCTCCTTCGCGGACACTCCGGAATCGGTGGATGAGGAACGCAGGCTTTTGTACGTGGGCATCACCCGCGCCCGGGAACACCTGTCGCTGTCCTGGTCCACCGCCCGGACACCGGGCGGGCGGGCCAACCGCAAGCCCTCACGCTTCCTGGACGGCCTGCGACCCGATTCGGTGGCCAGTTCGCACCTCCGCGGCAAGGGGGCCGCGCCGCGCCGGAAAGCCGCCGTCCCGGCGTCGTGCCGGGTTTGCGGAAGCATGCTCTCCAGCGGCGCGGAACGCAAGGTGGGGCGTTGCAACCAGTGCCCGCCCACCTACGAGGAACAGACGTTCGACGCGCTGAGGCAATGGCGGAAGGACGTGGCCCTGGAAGCCGACGTCCCCGCGTTTGTCGTGTTCACCGACGCGACCTTGACCGCCATCGCCGAGGCCCGCCCCGAATCCCTGGAACAGTTGGCCAAACTCGCCGGCGTGGGCCCGTCCAAGCTGGAAAAGTATGGCGAGGCCGTCCTGACGGTCCTGGCGGAAAATACGGGGCACTGATGGCCGGCCCGACTGCACCGCTGACCACCGCCGACGGCGCCCCGGTGGTCGTCCGCCGGTCCGCCCGCCGCCGCCGGACTGTTGCCGCTTTCTGGGAAGACGGTACGGCGGTGGTCGCCATCCCCGCCTCGTTCACCAGGGCCCAGGAGCGGGAATGGGTCCACCGGATGCTCGAAAAGCTCCGGCGCCAAGGAGCCCGCGGGGCGGCCGGTGCCGGCCGGCGGCGCCCCCGCAGCGATGCCGATCTTGCCGCCCACGCCGCCGAACTTTCCGCGAAGTACCTGGGCGGGAGGGCGGTGCCGTCCTCCGTCCGCTGGGTCACCAACCAGAACTCGCGCTGGGGTTCGGCCACCCCGTCGGAAGGAACCATCCGGCTCTCGGCCAAGCTTCAGCCCATGCCCCAGTGGGTGATCGACTATGTGCTGCTCCACGAACTCGCCCACCTGCTGGTGGCCGGCCACGACGCCGCCTTCTGGCGGCTGCTCACGGCCTACCCCGAGACGGAGCGCGCCAAGGCATTCCTCGAGGGCGTCTCGTTCGCGACGTCACGGGGCCTGGCGCCCGGCGGGGGATACGACGAAGCCCCGGACGGAACCGAAGTCCCGGCCGGGGCCAACTAACTACGCTTTGGGGCTGCCACCCGTGTCCGGGCCGCCGTCGCCGCTCTGGTCTTCCTCAGTGGCTGCCGGTGGTACCTGACCGGAACCGGCGGACTCCTCCGGTGCGCTGGGGGCAGGTGTGTCGGAGGCGGCGGAACCAGTGTCAGCGGGCTCGTCGAAGCCTCCGTTCAGCAGCTTCTGCAGGGCGTCATCGACCTCGCTGTCGCTGGCTTCGGCAAGCTTGCGGCGTTCGCTGAAGCCCTGCGGATCATCCAGGTCCTCCGCTGTGGGCAGCAGATCAGGGTGTTGCCAGACGGCGTCGCGGCCCTCGATCCCGCGTTCGGCCTTGAGCAAAGCCCAAAGCGTGGCGGCCTCGCGGAGCCGGCGCGGCCGCAGCTCAAGCCCCACGAGGGAGGAGAACGCGTGCTCCGCGGGGCCCCCGGTGGCCCGGCGCCGCCGGACGGTCTCGCGCAGTGCGGCGGCGGAGGGCAGCAGCTTCTCGGTCGCGCCCCACGTGAGTTCGTCCACCCAACCCTCCACTAAGGCGAGGGCCGTCTCCAGCTTCTCGAGGGCCTGTTCCTGGGCGGGCGTGCGCTGCGGCATGAAGACACCCTGGGAGAGGGCCTCCTGGATGCCTTCCGGGTTGCTGGGGTCGATATCCCGTGCCAGTTCCTCGATCTTGGACGTGTCGATGTGGATCCCGCGGGCGTAGGCCTCGATCGCGCTGAGGAGATGTCCGCGCAGCCACGGGACCTGCACGAACAGCCGGGCGTGGGCTGCCTCGCGCACTGCCAGGAACAGGCGGATGTCGTTCTCGGGCAGGCTGAGGCCCTCACCGAATTTCGCCACGTTGGCCGGCAGGAGCGCCATTTCGAGGTCGGCCAAGGGAACGCCGATGTCCGTCGAGCTGACCACCTCGGCCGAGAGGGCACCGATTGCCTGACCCAGCTGCATGCCGAAGATCGCCCCGCCCATGTTCTGGATCATCGAGGAGGCGCCACCCATCATGGATTTCATTTCCTCGGGCATCTGCTCGGTCATGGCAGCGGAAAGCGCGTTGGCAATGCTGTTGGCGACGGGCTCGGTCAGCCGCCTCCACGTTCCAAGGGTTTCCTCGACCCATTCGGCACGGGACCAGGCCCGGCCGATCAGTCCCGTGGCCGGAAGCCCCGTGACCTGGTCGAGCCAGAGCTCGGCGAGCCGCAGGGCCTCGTCGACCTCGCGCGACTGCTGGGACGTGACCGAGGGGTCCGATCCGCTGGCGGCCACACGGCGGGCGTTCTCATGGGCCAGTTGCCAATTGACGGGCCCCTCCGACGGAGCGCTCATCATCGCCTGCACCTGCGAGAACATTTGGGCCAGGAGGTTTGGGTCGTCCGGGAGGCCTGCGGCCTTCGCCAGTTCAGCGGGGTCGATGTTGCCCATGCCCTGGCCGCCCATCAGGTTCTTGAGCATTTCTGCCAGGGGATCCTTGGGTTCCTCGTCGCCATTGGACGGATTGAGTGGGTTGGAGGTCATGATCCCGCCGATCGTCGGTGTGGCTGTTTCTCAACTTCACGGTACCCCCCTGCAAGAGCGGCTGTCTGCCGAAACCGCGCCACGTTCGCTGTAGGCAAAGAGCCTTCCGGGCCGCCCAACGCGTAGTCTTGGAAGTTGGAATATTTGCACGCGGCAGCCTCGGGTTAGGCTGTGGCCCGGGTGCGGGCTCAAGGCGTCCTGTCAGGATGCCTTGGCAGGCTTGTCCTGACAGGATTGTCCTGTCAGGAATCCCGTCAGGGGCCGCCGCCCCCGCGCCGGCACGGAGAGGTCGTTCAATGACAATCACCCAAGGTGAGCAGCCCGCCAGCGACCCCGCGGCCGGGCCGGTCCGGGGCAGAAGGATCCGCCTTCCGGGCACCGGCGCCCCGCGGAAGCGCGACAACCGCTCGTCAGCCATGCTCGTCTCGGGGCTGCTGACCCTGGCGCTGGGCATCACCGCGGTGAGCCTGCCGGTGCCCTACGTGGTCGAGTCTCCCGGGCCCACGTTCAACACCATCGGCGAGGACAACGGCAAACCGGTCATCAGCGTCACCGGCCACGAGACCTTTCCCGCCAAGGGCAACCTGGATCTCACCACGGTCTATGTCGACGGCGGCCCCAACGGTCCGGTCAGCGTCTTCGAGGCGTTTTCGGCGTGGCTCAACGGCACCAAGGCCGTCTACCCCCAGGAACTGCTGTTCCCGACCGGGGTGACGAAGGAACAATCCCAGCAGGAGAGCGCCACGGCGATGACCACCTCCCAGGAGAACGCCGTGGCCGCAGCACTGAAAGAACTGAACATCCCGTTCGATCAGAAAATGCAGGTCGCCGGGCTCCCGGACGACTCCGCCTCGAAGGGATTGCTGCAGTCGGGCGACGTTCTGGTCTCGATCAACGACAAGCCCATCACGTCCCTTGGCGTAGTCCAGGCAGAACTGGCCGCAGGCAACGGCAAACCCGTCAAGGTCATCGTGGACCGCGCCGGCAGCCAAGTGCCCGCCACCATCACTCCGGCCAAGAACAGTGCAGGCCGCTATATCCTCGGCGTCATACTGCAGTACAAGTTCACCTTCCCCTTTGACGTCAAAATCTCCCTCGACAAGGTCGGCGGCCCCAGCGCCGGCATGATGTTCGCCCTCGGCATCATTGACACTGTCACGCCCGGGGATCTGACCGGAGGCAAGCACATCGCGGGCACTGGAACCATTTCCCCCGACGGCGCCGTGGGGCCCATCGGCGGGATCGCCCAGAAAATGCAGGGGGCACGGTCCGGCGGGGCCACGCTGTTCCTGGCGCCGGCCTCCAACTGCGAGGACGTGGTGGGCCACATTCCCGGCGGCCTTCAAGTCGTCAAGGTGGAGAACCTCACGGACGCACGCAAAGCAGTTGAACTGGCCGCTTCAGGCGGCGACACATCAGGCCTCCCCGTGTGCACCAGCAACTAGACTGGCCGCGGAACTAAGCACCCGCGTCACTCGTGGCACTAATGACGGCCGCTGCCGTCCGTCCGGGACCCTGCTTTAGGGCACTGACGGAACGGCGGAGGAGGCCGTTAGAATGCATCAACCCTGCAATACGGCACTTTGTCGCAGGACTGAATCACAGCAGCGACGAATAAGTAAAAACCCGCAGTAGACGACCAGCTATGAGGTACCGAGTTTGTCCCGTCCCGCCAGCACTGTCCCGCCCGGAAGACCCCAGACACGACGCGGCGCCCTGACGCCAACGCTGATCATCGTGGCCCTGATCGTGGTCGGATTCATCTTCTTCGCCAATGTCTGGACGGATGTCCTCTGGTACCAGCAGCTGGGCTTCTTCGAAGTGTTCCTGACCGAAAACGTGTCCAAGATCGTGATTTTCCTGACCGGGTTCGCCGTCATGTTTGCCGCCGTCTTCTTCGCCATCCGCATTGCCTACCACGCGCGGCCGGTCTACGCCCCCGATTCGGAAATCCGGGACAACCTGAACCGCTACCAGGCCCAGCTCGAACCCATCCGGCGCGTGGTGATGGTGGGTATTCCCATCCTCTTTGGCCTTTTCGCCGGAAGCGCCGCCGCCAGCCAATGGCAAAAAGTCCTCCTGTTCCTGAACCAGGAGCCGTTCGGCCAGAACGATCCGCAGTTCAACCTGGACATCAGCTTCTACCTCATGACGCTTCCCTTCCTCGGCTTCGTCACCGGGTTCCTCATCAGCGTCACGGTGGTCGCGGGACTCGCCGGCATCCTGACCCACTACCTCTACGGCAGCATCCGGATCATGGAACGCGGGATATTCACCAGCCGTGCCGCACAGATCCACCTGGCCGTCACGGGCGCCGCCTTCCTCCTGCTGCTGGGCGTCAACTTTTGGCTGGACCGCTATTCCACCGTGCAAAACAACGGGGGCCGCTGGGCCGGTGCGCTGTACACGGACGTGAACGCCGTCATTCCGACCAAGTCCATCCTGGCTGTGGCCGCAGGTCTTGTGGCCGTGCTCTTCATCGTCGCCGCAGTGATCGGCAAGTGGCGTCTTCCGGTGATCGGCACCGCCATGCTGGTCATCACGGCCATCCTTGCCGGCGGTGTCTACCCGTGGGTCATCCAGCAGTTCCAGGTCCGGCCCTCGGAGCAGACACTGGAGAACGAATACATCAAGCGGAACATCGCCATGACCCGTGCCGCCTACGGCCTGGACAAGGTCCGGGAAAGTCGGTACAACGCCACCACCAACGCCACCACCGGTGCACTGGCCCCCGATGCCCAGACCACCGCCAACATCCGTCTGCTGGATCCGAACCTGATCTCTGATGCGTTCTCGCAGCTGGAGCAGTACCGGCCCTACTACCAGTTCCCCAAGGCCCTGAACGTGGACCGCTACCAGATCGACGGCAAGACCCAGGACACGGTCATCGCGGTCCGTGAGCTCAACCCGGACGGGCTCGCCACCAACCAGCAGTCCTGGCTGAACCGGCACGTGGTCTACACGCACGGCTATGGCGTCGTCGCGGCCAAGGGCAACACGTTCACCGTGGACGGCAAGCCGGACTTCCTGCAGGCGGGCATCCCGTCCACCGGCGTGCTCGGCAACGACACGACCTACCAGCCCCGCATCTACTTCGGCGAGAACTCGCCAGACTACTCGATCGTCGGCGCGCCGGAGGGTGCACCCCACCGTGAGCAGGACCGGCCCGCGGCCAAGGAAGGCGACGGCGAAACGCAGTACACCTTCACCGGCAACGGCGGCCCGAACGTCGGCAGCTTCTTCAACAAGATCCTTTATTCGATCAAGTTCCAGTCCTCCGACATGCTGCTCTCCGACGGCGTTAACGCCGACTCGCAGATCCTCTACGACCGCAACCCGCGGGACCGCGTGGAGAAGGTTGCACCGTACCTGACGGTGGACGGCAACGCCTACCCCGCCGTCGTCGACGGCCGGGTGAAGTGGATCGTGGACGGGTACACCACCAGCCCGTACTTCCCCTACTCCCAGCAGGAGCAGCTGTCCGCCGCCACGGCCGACTCCCAGACCGCCGCGAACCGGACGGTAGCCCTGCCGAACAGCTCGGTGAACTACATCCGCAACTCGGTCAAGGCCACCGTGGATGCCTATGACGGCTCCGTCACGCTCTACGCGTGGGACGACCAGGACCCCGTACTGAAGGCCTGGCAGAAAGTGTTCCCGACGGCCCTGAAGCCGTATTCGGAGATGTCCGGTGCGCTCATGAGCCACGTACGGTACCCCGAGGACCTGTTTAAGGTCCAGCGCGAACTTCTTGGCCGCTACCACGTGACCAACCCGGACGCCTTCTACACCAACAACGACGCGTGGTCCGTCCCGAACGACCCCACCGTCCAGGACGAGGTCAAGCAGCCGCCGTACTACATGTCACTGAAGATGCCCGACCAGGACAAGCCGGCGTTCCAGCTGACCTCGTCGTTCATCCCGCAGGTGGTCAACGGAAACGCCCGCAACGTGCTGTACGGCTATCTGGCCGCGGACTCCGACGCAGGCAACCAGAAGGGCGTCAAGGCGGCCAGCTACGGCCAGCTCAGACTCCTGCAGATCCCGCCGGAAACCCAGGTCCCCGGCCCCGGCCAGGCGCAGAACAAGTTCAACTCCGACCCCACCGTTTCGCAGGCCCTCAACCTGCTCCGCCAGGGTGCGTCCGCGGTGCTCAACGGCAACCTCCTGACCCTGCCGGTCGGTGGCGGCATGGTGTACGTCCAGCCCGTCTATCTGCGGTCTACGGGTGAAACCTCCTACCCGACACTGCAACGGGTCCTCGTGGCGTTCGGCGACAAGATTGGCTTCGCGCCGACGCTGAACGAGGCACTGAACCAGCTGTTCGGCGGAAACTCCGGGGCGGCGGCAGGGGACTCGGCGAACAAGGGACAAGCCCCGGCCACCCCGGGAGGCACCACGCCGGCTCCCGGAACCACGGATGCCAAAGCGGAGCTGAAGGCCGCCCTCGATGACGCCAACGCTGCCATCAAGGCGGGCCAGGACGCCCTCGCCAAGGGTGACTTCGCCACATACGGTGACCAGCAGAAGAAGCTCGCGGCGGCCCTGCAGAAGGCGCTCGAAGCCGAAGCGAAGCTGGAAGCGACGCCGACACCGGCACCGGCAGGCGTCGCGTCACCCACGCCGTCGGCCACCCCGTCGGCAACAGCCGGCGGCTAACGCTGCAGTAGGACCGGGCGCACGTTGCCCGGAAGGCCACACAGGCCGGGACTGCCTTTCACGAAGAGGCTGTCCCGGCCTGTGGGCTTTCAGGGCAGCTCACACGGGCGGCGAGATGCACATCACGTCACCTCGATTTGGCCTCAAGTTCACCGGCAGGTAGAGTTGATAGTGCGACGCGGGGTGGAGCAGTTCGGTAGCTCGCTGGGCTCATAACCCAGAGGTCACAGGTTCAAATCCTGTCCCCGCAACTGGAGAAAGGGTCCGGAACACTGGAAACAGTGTTCCGGACCTTTTGTTTTAAGCTCCGGGCCGCTGTGTGGTGTCCCTCGGGCGCAAATCCCTCACCCCAGGCCCTGGTGCACGGCCACGTTCCGTGACTGTGCCGGATCACCCCGCGCAGGGGCCCGCGGGGGCAGGTGGTCATGGCGCCTCCGAAAGTACGGTAGTGTTGATCAAGCGACGCGGGGTGGAGCAGTTCGGTAGCTCGCTGGGCTCATAACCCAGAGGTCACAGGTTCAAATCCTGTCCCCGCAACCAGTAAGCACCAGCGGTGCACAGGAAAGGCCCGGATCATCAGATCCGGGCCTTTTCCGTTGCCGGCCTGTCCTGTCGCCTCACCTGTTGTCCGGCGGTCGCGCCCGGACCCGGTAGCGGCAGGTGCCGGGCCTCAGCCGTCCTTGAGCCGCTGGTAGGTCGCCAGTGCCCTGGCCCGGGTTTCGGCAAGGTCCACGATGGGTGCCGGATAGCCGGGGGCGGCGCAGTCGGCCTTCCAAGGCTCATGGACGGCCTTGTCGTCCAGTGCCGCGAGCTCGGGGAGATACTCGCGGAGGTAGCGGCCGGCCGCGTCGAACTTCTTGCTCTGGGTGACCGGGTTGAAGATCCGGAAGTAGGGCGAGGCGTCGGCGCCTGACCCGGCGACCCACTGCCAGTTCGCCGGGTTGCTCGCGGAATCGGCGTCCACCAGCGTGTCCCAGAACCAGGCCTCGCCCAGCCGCCAGTCGGCCAGGAGGTTCTTCACCAGGAAGGATGCCGCCGCCATCCGCACGCGGTTGTGCATCCAGCCGGTCTGCCAGAGCTGGCGCATGCCGGCGTCGACCAGCGGATAACCCGTGCCGCCCTGCTGCCAGGCCGCCAGCTCGGCTCCGGAGGGCGGCTGCCACTCGAAGCGGTCGAACTCGGGCCGGTAATTCCGGGTCGCCAGGTCCGGGTTCTCGTAGAGCAGCTGCCAGCAGAATTCCCGCCAGCCGAGTTCGGAGCGGAAGATCCCGACGTCGGCCGGTGCTCCCGGCACAAAGTGTTCGCGCAGTGTGTGCCAGATTCGGAACGGGCTGATTTCGCCAAAGCGCAGATGCGGGGACAGCCGGCTGGTGCCTTCGACGCCTGGGATGTCGCGGCCGGTGCCGTATTCGGCCGCGGGCCCGTCCACAAAATCCGCCAGGCGGCTGTGGGCGCCGGCTTCTCCCGGTGTCCAGGTGGCGGCCAGGCCGGCGCTCCAGTCGGGTTGCCGGGGGAGCAGGCCCCAGTCGTCGAGCGGCTCGCTGGCAGGCAACTGCCCGTCGCCGGTGCGTGCCGGGGCCGGCAGGCGGCCCGGCGGCGCTAAGGGCAGGCGCGGTTCGGGGCCGGCTACGCAGGCCCTCCAGAACGGCGTGAAGACCTTGTAGGGCCCCCCGCTGCCGGTCCGCACGGTCCACGGTTCGAACATGAGGTTGGCCTGGAAGCTTGTGGCTCCGATGCCCTCCGCCGTGGCCCAGGTCTTCAGGCCTGCATCCACAGCGCGTTCGGGCGCACCGTAGCGGCGGTTCCACAGCAAGGTGTCGGCAGAGGTTTCCGCGGCGAGGTCCTGGATGATCTGCGCGGCAGGGCCGCGGCGGAGCACCAGCCGCGAACCCGCGGCCTCCAAATCGGCGGCGAGTGCGGCCAGGGAGTGATGGAGCCACCATTTCACGGCTCCGCCCAGCGGCCGGACGCCGGGCGATTCCTCGTCGAGGACATAGACAACGGTCAGGGGTGTGCCCCGGGCGGCGGCCTCCGTCAGCGCAGGATTGTCATCCAGCCGGAGGTCGTCACGGAGCCAGACAAGGGTCGCAGACATGGGTCCACGCTACACGCGGGAGCCACAGGCCCGGCACAACAGGCCCGGCACAACAGGCCCGGCACAACACGCCGGGCACAGCAAGGGCCGGATCCCGGCGGCAGCACCTGGTGTGTCAGGCTGGGCCGCCGGAGTCCGGCCCTGGTTCGTTCCTTGGCGCCGGCACTAAGCGCCGGGTGGCCGTTTAGAGCTTGTCGAAGTCGGCCTCGTCGACCGTGGAGCCGGAGGCATCACCGTTGCCGGTGCCGATGGCCGCGGGGGAGCCGCCGGACTTCATCGCGGCCAGCCGGGCCTCGATCTCGGTCTGCTCGCCCATGTCTTCCAGCGAATTGAACTGGGCGTCCAGGCTTGAGGCTGCAAGCTCCTGTTGGCCACGGACCTTGGCTTCCTCGCGGCGGATCTTCTCTTCGAAGCGGCCTACCTCGGATGTGGGGTCCATGATGTTGATGCTCTTGAGGGCATCATGGACCTGGCTCTGGGCCGCGACGGTCTTGGACCGGGCCACCAGCTCATTGCGCTTGCTCGTCAGTTCGTTGAGCTTGCCCTTCATCTGGTCAAGGCCGTGCTTGAGCTTGTCCACCACTTCGGTCTGGGCCGCGATGTTCGGCGCGGCAGACTTGGCCTCGTTTTCAGAGGCGATCTGGCGCTGCAGTGCAACCTTGGCGAGGTTGTCGAACTTCTCCGCGTCACCGACGTCGCCCTTGGCCCGGTACTCGTCGGCTTTGCGGGACGCGGCGAGGGCCTTGTTGCCCCAGTCCTGGGCGTTGCGGATGTCCTCGTTGTAGTCGTCCTGAAGCATACGCAGGTTGCCGATGGTCTGTGCCACAGCGGACTCAGCCTCCGCAATGTTGTTCGTGTAGTCACGGACCATCTGGTCCAGCATTTTCTGCGGATCCTCGGCCTGGTCCAGCAAGGAGTTGATGTTGGCCTTCGCCAGCTGCGCCATGCGGCCGAAGATGGACTGCTTAACCATGGTGTTACCTTTCGTCCTGCTCAGTTGTCTCACTGATTCCAGTGAACCGTTGATATGTCTCTTCTATCCGCTGTGTGGTCTATCCGCTGCCCAGTCCGTTGCGCCCGGCACGTCGTCGCCAATGGTTCGGGGCTGTTGCCGTGCGGCACGTGGGCCAAAAAGGCTAGAAACTGCCGGAGTCGCCTCCACCAAAGTCGCCGCCTCCGCCGAAGTCGCCGCCACCGCCCCAACCGCCGCCGGAATCGCCGCCTCCGCCCCAGCCGCCGCCACCACCCCCGCCTCCGCCATGAAGGATCGAGTTGATGAGGATTCCGCCGAGGATCGCGCCGCCGAGACCTCCGCCGCCGCTGCCGCCGAACATCCCGCCGCGCCCGTAGCCTTGGTTGGCGTAGCCGCCGAAGTGGTCAACATCGGACTGTGCCAGCTGCGCAGCCTGCGCCGCCAGAGCGTAGGCCTGCTGCGCGTACTGCAGTGCGGTCACGGGGTCGTTGCGGGAGATGGAAAGCGCGTAGTCCAGGTTCCGCTGGGCCTCGGCCAGGCGCGTGCGGGCCTCGGTGCCCACGCCGCCGCGGCGGGCGGTGATGTAGTCCGACGTCGCGCTGATCTGGGCCTGGGCCGATGTGATGGTCTGTTGCAGCGAGGCCTGAGCGCGGCGCGCCTGTTCCTGCTGGTCGCGGATTCCGCTGAGCGACTCATCGAGGGTCTGGTGCGCGGCTGTCACCCGTTCCAGCGTGGCGACGGGATCGATCTTGCCGCCCTGGATTTCCGCCTTGACCTGGGCAAGGGCTGCTTCCACGGCAGCGACCGGTCCCGAAAGTTCCGGATGGGCGCCGGACTGGATCATCGCCTTGGCCTGCGCCAGGTCCTGGGCGGTATCGACGACGGCGGTTTCCAGGCCGCTGCGCGCCTCGCCAAGGCTGTCGGCCACCTTGGTGATGGCGCCGATCAGCACGTTTGTCTGGTGCAGGCTTTCTTCCGCGGCGCGCACGGCCACGGCGGCGAGACTGTTTTCGCCAGCGGCGAGTTTTTCCTTCGCCGCGGTGGAAGCGTTCTGCACGAAGTCGAGGCGTTCCTTGGCCTGCTTGATATTGTCCGCCACCTGGACCAGGGCGCTCTCGGCGTACTTGGCGCGCAGATCCGTCAGCGACTGTTCGGCGCTGGCAATCTTTGCCTCGGCTTCCGCGGCTCCGGCGCCGACGGCGGCGAGGGCCTCGGGGGCGTTCTTCTCCAGCTCCCGCAGGGAATCGAAGTCCGCTTTCTGCTCCTGCAGCGATGCCAGAGCGGCTTCGGAACGGCGGATGATCTCCCCGAGCCAGCTCCGCTGCTGTTCCTCGGTATCGGGAATGTGGTCATCGAGCTGCTGCTGAAGCTTGAAGGACTCCGTCATGTGGGCCTTGGCCTCTTGCAGTGCCTTGGTGAAGTTTCCCACCGCGGAGTCACCGTACTGGGCTTGGGCGAATCCAAGTTCCTGCTCGCTGGACTTGATGGCGTCGTCGGCCTCGATCAGCAGGGAATCGCTCTTGCGTCGCAACTCTGCCACGCTGAGGCCCGCCAGCGGGTCCGGCTGGGCACCTTGCGTTCCGCCGGAGGCGCCGGAACCTTGGGCGGCCTTTTTGCGGCGGCTGCGGAAGTAAAGGTAGGCCCCCGCTCCGCCCACGGCCACGACGCCGACTCCCACCAGGACGCCGTTGCCCGCCCCCGCTTCGGACGGCACAGTGCCGCTGCCCCCGGCCGCAGCGTCGCCGACCGCAGCGGCGGTATCAATCGCCGCCTGCGCGAAGTCGCGCTTTCCGCCGGCCAGGTTCGGAACGATGGCGTTTTGGGTGATGTTGGACGTCTTGGAGTAGATGGCGCTGGCCGAGTTGGGAGAGAAGTAGTACTTGCCGTCGTCGGACATGGTGAGGATGACGTCGGCCTTGCCCATGCCCTTGTTGGTCGCCACGGCCACGGCCCAGGCCTTAGGGTCCGAGGGGTTCTCGAACGTCTTTGCCGTAACGACGTACAGGTTGTACTTGTGGTCCTTCAGGAGCTTCTGGATGGCGTCCTGGACTTCGCCCTTGCGGCTGCCGAGCACGTTTGCGCTGTCAACGATGTTTTGCCCGGACGGGATGGTCACCGGGTCTTCGGCCAGGGCAGGAGCGGCGGGAAGCGCCAGCAATCCAGCCACGCCAAGGACGGCGAGGAAACGAATCAACTTAGACCGCATGTGCAACCCTTCAGCACTTCTGGGACCGGTTCGGTCGAACCAGCCGTCACAGAATGCAGCAGCGCCCCCACGCAGATGTAAAGCCGCAGGTCGCTGTGGCAATTCCATTTGATTCTATGGTGCACCCAAATGGCAGTCCACCTTGGGGAATATGCCACCAGCGAAAAGCGCTTAAGCTGGCAAACCGGCAATCAGGCCGCTGTCCATCCGTTCAGGAACCTCCCAGCAAATGTCCGCTCTAGTATCAGTCTGAGCGACCATAGTTATAGGCAGACGAGGATGAAAGGAAGTCTCATGACTGAGAACCCAGTGCCGGGTGCGTCACCGGAGCCGACACAACAGAACCGGGGACCGGCCGAACCGCAGGAGGGCGCCCCGGCGCAGCCGAATGCCTCCGCGCAGCCGAATGCCTCCGCGCAGCCGAATGGCGCGCACACCCCGGAGACGGCACCCGGAAGCCCGGCACCCGAGAACCCGACGCTTCGGCTGGACCGCGCCGAGGACGGCGCGCCGCGTCCGGTCTACCCGCAGCACCAGCCGGCCCAGGCCCAGACTTCCCAGCCACAGCACCCCGGTGCCGACACCCAGCAGTTCGGTGCCCCCGCGCCGCACGCAGGCTCGTACGGCGCTCCTTCCCAGCCCGGCCAGGGTCATGGCCAGCCCGCCCAGCCCCCGTACGGCCAGGCTCAGCAAGCACATTCCCCGTACGGCCAGGCGCCCTACGGCGCCCACCCCGGCAACCAGCCGACGTCGGCCTATGCCCCCGGCGCGAGCTTTGTGAACAACCCCGCCCACGCCCCCAAGCGCAAGGCAGCGTTCGGCGTCCCTGTCCTCATCGCCAGCATCGTGGCGGCCGGCCTGATCGGCGGCGGCGTGGTGGCGGGCGGCAACGCCCTGCTGGCCGACCGTACCTCCACAGCTTCCACGAGCAACACGAGCCAGGCCGGGCCGGTGATCGTCAACAACAGGGACGACGTCAACGCCATCAGCGCCGCCGCACTGAAAGCTTCCCCCAGCGTGGTGACCATCAAGGCCACCAGCGGCAGCGACGGCGGCACCGGCAGCGGCATCATCCTCGACACGGACGGCCATGTGCTGACCAACACCCACGTGGTAACCCTCGACGGCAAGGCCGCCAACGCCACCATGGAGGTCCGGACCAGCGACGGCAAGGTCTACTCCGCGAAGATCGTCGGTACCGACCCGCTCTCCGATCTCGCCGTGATCAAGATCGACAACCCCTCCGGACTCGTCCCGGCCACGCTGGGTGACTCGAACAAGCTGAACGTCGGTGACACCGCCGTCGCCATCGGCTCGCCGCTCGGCCTCACCGGAACCGTCACCGACGGCATCGTCTCCACCCTGAACCGGACCATCAGCGTGGCATCCTCGGCCGCGCCGAAGGGCGGGGCGGACAACTCCCAGGGCGGTGACCAGGGCTTCCAGTTCGCACCCCCGGGCGGCGGCCAGACCCAGAGCACCGCTGACCAGGGATCCATTTCGATCAACGTCATCCAGACGGACGCGGCCATCAACCCGGGCAACTCCGGCGGCGCACTGGTGAACACGAAGGGCGAAATCATCGGCGTCAACGTCGCGATCGCCTCCGCCGGCGGCGACTCGGCCACCGGCAGCAGCAGCGGCAACATCGGCGTGGGATTCAGCATCCCGATCAACAACGCCAAGCGCGTGGCCCAGGAGATCATCAGCAACGGCAAGGCCACCCACGCACAGTTCGGCGTGAGCGTGAAAGCCAAGGCGGCAGGAACGTCCTCCTCCGGATTCTCGGTGGGCGCCGAGGTCGCGACCGTCGAGCCCGGCTCGGCCGCTGACAAGGCCGGCATCAAGGTTGGCGACGTCGTGACGAAGTTCCAGGACCTGACCATCAGCGATCCCAACCAGCTGACCGCCGCGGTGCGCGAACAACCGGCCGGGGCCACGGTCAAGGTCACGGTGCTGCGCGGCGGGCAGCCGAAGGAAGTCGATGTAACCCTCGGCACCGCTGCCGACCAATAGAAGCAGTAGCCGATATACAGCAGAAAGGCCGGGCGGCACCGAAAGGTGCCGCCCGGCCTTTGCCGTTCCGGGAACCTGCACGACGCCTCCACGACGCATGCACGGTGCTGACACAGGCGTTAACCCAGGCCGCGCGGCCCGGCAGCTATATGGTTAGCTAGGAAGAGCCCGGCTACCGGGCGTTCCGTGGCCATGACCCCGTCAGGGGCGGCTATCCACCCGCATGGAAGGCTGCTGTAGACACAGTGGAAGAGACCCTGAAAATCATTGTGCTGGTCAAGCACGTCCCGGATGCGCAGTTCGACCGCCACCTCACTGGCGAGGACAACACCGCGGACCGCTCCGAAAGCATCCTGTCCGAACTGGACGAGTACGCCCTCGAGGCGGCCCTGCAGCTGATCGAGGCCCGAGGCGGGGAAGCGGCCGGGAACAAGGTCATCGCCCTGAGCATGGGGCCGGCAGCTGCCGTCAACGCGGTGAAGAAGTCACTCCAGATCGGCGCCACGGAAGGCGTGCACCTCAGCGACGAGGCCCTGGCCGGGTCCGATGCCGCGGCCACCTCGCTGGCACTGGCCGCCGCCATCCGCCACCTCGGCTCGGATGCCCCCGCGGACCTCATCATCACCGGCATGGCTTCCACGGACGGCGAGACCTCGCTGGTCCCGGCGCAGCTCGCCGAGCGGCTGGGGCTTCCACAAGTGACTTTTGCGGCGTCTCTGGAGCTCGACGGCGGCAAGCTCACCGCCCGCCGCGACGGCGACACGCACGCGGACACCGTTGAGGCTGAACTGCCGGCCGTCGTCTCGGTTACGGACCAGATCAATGACCCCCGGTACCCGAACTTCAAGGGCATCATGGCGGCAAAGAAGAAGACCATCACCACCTTGAGCCTTGCCGACATCGGCGTCGACGCGGCCCAGGTGGGCAAGTCCGGCTCCTGGACCGCCGTCGAGACCGCCGAGGCCCGCCCGCCGCGCACGGCCGGCACCATCATCACCGACGAAGGCGACGCCGGCATCCAGCTGGTCGAGTTCCTGGCCGCCCAGAAGCTGCTCTAAAGGGGAATATCCGAACATGGCAAAAGTACTCGTTTTCATCGACAACCCCGGCCAGGCGCTAAAGAAGTCGAGCCTGGAACTGCTGACGATCGCCCGCTCCCTGGGCGAGACCGTTGCCGCTGTCAACGGCGAGCTGCATGCAGATGCCGCCGCGGCCCTGGCTGCCTACGGCACCGAGGCGCTGTACCGCCCGTCCGCCGCAGACCTCGACGACTACCTCGTGGGACCCAAGGCGGCGTTCCTGGCCGCAGCCGTTGACGCGGCCGGAGCCGACGTCGTCCTGACCGAGAACTCGGCCGAGGGCAAGGAGATCGCCGCCCGGCTCGGGATCAGGCTCGGCGCCGGCGTCATCACCGACGTCGTGGCGGTCGATCCGGACGGAACCGCGCACAAGTCGGTGCTGGCCGGGTCCTACACCACCACCGCGAAGGCCACGACGCCCGTTTCCGTGCTGACCGTAAAGCCCAACAGCGTCACGCCGGAGCCTGCGGTGTCCGCTACGGCGCCGGACGCCGTCACAGTCCAGCTTCCGGACGGCGCCACCGCGGCCGCCGCCCGGGTCACGGCACGTAACGAAAAGCCTGCCAGCGGGCGCCCGGATCTGACCGAGGCGCGCATCGTCGTGGCGGGCGGCCGGGGCGTGGACGGCAACTTCGGTCCGCTGGAGGAACTCGCGGACGCCCTGGACGCGGCCATCGGCGCTTCGCGGGCCGCCACGGACGCCGGCTGGATCGGCCACGACGCGCAGATCGGCCAGACCGGCAAGACCGTCTCGCCGCAGCTCTACATTTCCGCGGGCATCTCCGGGGCCATCCAGCAGAAGGCCGGCATGCAGACCGCCAAGGTGATCGTCGCCGTAAACAAGGACGCCGAATCGCCGATTTTCGAGATCGCGGACTTCGGCATTGTGGGCGACCTCTTCCAGGTGCTGCCCCAGGCCACCGCAGAAATCAAAAAGCGCAAAGGCTGACCCATGAGCCCCAACGCCGCCCCGGCGCAGAGCCCGCTCGATCCGGAGACTTCCCGGATCGAGCGGGTGCTTTGTTTCACGGCCCACCCGGACGACATTGAT
>NZ_BAAAQB010000038.1:81112-83900 GCF_039531445.1 Arthrobacter humicola
CGCCGCCGGAGTCCAGGTCAGCTACTGCATCATGACCGACGGCGACGCCGGCGGTTTCGATCCCGCGCAGCGCGACGAAATCGTGCGGCTGCGCGTCGCGGAGCAGCAGCGCGCGGCCGCCCTGGTCGGCGTCACGGACATCCATTACCTGCACCAGCGCGACGGCTATCTTGAACCCTCGCATGAGGTGATGCGTGAGGTGGTGCGCCTGATCCGCCAGCTCCGGCCCGACGTCGTGCTGTCGATGCATCCGGAGCGCAACTGGAACCGGATCCAGAAAAGCCACCCGGACCACCTGGCCGTGGGGGAGGCCGTGACCCGCGCCGTATACCCGGCCCTGGAAAACCCCTTCGCGTATCCGGAACTGGCCGAGTCCGGGCTGGAGGCTTACAAACTGCCCTGGCTCTGGCTCTTCGCCGGGCCCGAAGAACGCGAAAACCACTTCGTTGACGTCACGGAGCATGTCGACAGCAAGCTTGCCGCCATCCACATCCACGTCAGCCAGCACCCCGACGTCGATGCCATGGAGCGCACGGTCCGCGGCCTCATGCTGAGCACCGGGGCGCGCGGCGGGCTGCCGGCGGGGCGCAGCGCCGAGGCCTTCCACGTCGTCACAGTCAACGGCCCGGGGACCATCGCCGGATTCTAGTGTTGCCGCAGCACACCCTCTGCCATATGCTGGCCTCTGTTTAAATCATATTTATTTGATGGAAGGCAGACTTTGATGGCGAAGACTGCGCAACACCCCGTTCTCGTGATCATGGGGGTCTCCGGATCGGGCAAATCGACCGTTGCGGGACTACTGGCCGGCAGGCTGGGCTGGGATCTCGCCGAGGGCGACGACCTGCACCCTGAATCGAATGTGGCCAAGATGCATGCCGGCCAGCCGCTGACCGACGAGGATCGGTGGCCCTGGCTGGAAAGCATTGCCGACTGGATCCGCGCCCACACAGAAGCCGGAGCTCCCGGAGTTGTGACCTGTTCGGCGCTGAAGAAGCGCTACCGGGACATCCTGCGCGGCGAAGGCGTGGTCTTTGTGTTCCTTGAGGGATCACGGGACAAGATCTCGGACCGGCTGGCTTCCCGCCACGGGCACTTCATGCCGCCCGCCCTGCTGGAGTCCCAGTTCGAGGCGCTCGAAGCGCCCACCGCGGACGAAAACTTCATTGCCCTGTCCGTCTCCGCAACGCCGGCGGAAGAGGCACAGGAAATCATCACCCGACTTAATCTCGACGCTGCCGACGCCAGGCCCTGAGCCTTCCCGCGTTCCGCAGCCGACCAAGGAATTTTTGTGAAATCTCTGATAGCAACGCAGCTTCCGGCTGCCGTCGAGGCCGGGACCGGCATCGACACCCAACTACTGATCGTCGCCGGTCTGGGCATCGCCCTGATCGTCGTACTGATCGCCAAGTTCAAATTCCACCCCTTCCTGGCCCTCGTACTGGGCTCCGGTTTCGTGGGCCTGGCCGCCGGCGTGGACCCGGCCAAGGTGATCGCCAACTTCGAAGACGGCGTGGGCGGTGTCCTGAAGGAAGTCGGCCTGCTGATCGCGCTCGGCGCGATGCTCGGCAAACTGCTCGCCGACTCCGGCGGCGCCAACCGGGTGGTCGACACCCTCCTGGCCAAGGCCACCGGCAACAAGCTGGTCTGGATGATCACACTCGTCGCCGTGATCATCGGCCTGCCGATGTTCTTCGAGATCGGTCTCGTCCTGCTGCTGCCCGTGATCGTCCTGGTCACCCAGCGCTCAAAGATGCCGCTCATGCGCATCGCCATTCCGGCGCTGGCCGGCCTGTCCGTGCTGCACGGCCTGGTGCCGCCGCACCCGGGACCGCTGATCGCCATCAGTGCCGTCAAGGCTGAACTGGGCACCACCCTGGCCCTTGGCATCCTCGTCGCCATCCCCACGGTGATCATCTGTGGTCCGCTCTTCTCCCGGCTGGCAGCCCGGTGGGTGCCCGTGGGCGCCCCCGCCGTCGCCGGCGGCATCGACACCGTGCACGGCGCGGACATGGAAGGCGTCAAGCGCCCGCCGAGCTTCCTGGTCACGTTGCTGACCATCATCTTCCCCGTGGTGCTCATGCTGCTCAAGGCCGTCATGGACATCATCTGGCCTGACCCCAAGACCGCCCCGGTCATCCGTACGTTCTTCGACTTCGTCGGACAGCCGCTCGTCGCAATGACGCTTGCCGTCCTGCTGGCCATGGTGACCTTCGGCTACGCCGTCGGGCTCAACGGCAGCAAGATCACAAGCAGGATCAGTGCGAGCCTCGGCCCCATCGCGGGGATCCTCCTGATCGTCGGCGCCGGTGGCGGCTTCAAACAGACGCTGATCGGTGCCGGCGTGGGTGACTCTGTGAAGGCTTGGGCCGAGGGGACCAACATGTCCGTCCTCGTGCTCGGCTTCATCGTGGCCGTCGCCCTCCGGCTGGCGACGGGCTCGGCCACGGTCGCTACCGTGACGGCCGCCGGGATCGTGGCACCGCTGGCCAGTTCGCTGCCACCGACCCATGCCGCACTGCTGGCCCTCGCCATCGGTGCAGGATCGCTGTTCTTCTCGCATGTGAACGACGCCGGCTTCTGGCTGGTCAAGGAGCTGTTCGGGCTGACCGTGGGCCAGACGTTCAAGACCTGGTCCGTCATGGAGACTCTGATCTCCGTGGTGAGCTTCGGCCTGATCATGCTGCTCTCGCTCGTCATCTAGCCGCGTCTGAATCCAGCTGCGCTGGACGCAGGAAGCCGCCCGGGCCCTGGCTCCTTCTACGGAAGGTGCCACGGCCCGGGCGGC
>NZ_BAAAQB010000038.1:83960-124152 GCF_039531445.1 Arthrobacter humicola
TTGTCCTGCTACGCGCCCAGCGGTGCGGCGGCGACGGTCGGCAGGGTCGGCGACGCGGACCCGCCCGCGGGTTCCACGGTGATGCCGAGGGCCGCGGCGGAGCCAATGCCCTTGACGACGGCCGGCTTGGACAAAGCTTCGGCATCCATGAGGCCCTGGGACACCGGAGCCGAGCCGTCCTTGGGGATCAGCCACATCTGGTACACCTTGCCCGCGGGGGGAGCCGGAACGCCGTTCATCTTGATAACGGCGGCGTCCTTGGACGGTGAAATCGACAGGGTGGCGGTGCCGCCTCCGTTGACGTCAACCGTGGCCTGCCGGACGTCGCTGGCCTGCATCACCTGGTTCAGCGGGTCGTTTTGGTTCGCCACATACGCGCTGACGCCCACGCCCCCCAGGGCGATGACGGCCGCGGCGGCGACCCCGACAAGCCAGTTCCGCATGCCCTGCGGGCGGCGGCGTTCCTCCCTGCGCTTGCGGGCGGCGCCGAGTTCGTCAGTGACCGGAAGTCCGGTGGCGTCGCGTACCGGATGCGGCACCACAGGCGTCAATTGCGGCTCCGAACCGGCGCGGGTTACGACGGCGGGGGACTGCCCTGCCGCCTGCGCCGGCAAAGAGGACATGATCCGCTCCAGCAGCCCGGCCGGAGGCTCCTCCTCCGCGGTGAAGCTGGTGGCCAGGGTCTCCCGGGCCTGCCGGACGCGCTCGTTGAAGGCATCCCGGTCCGCGGCCGGTGCGGAGGCGAGGAAATGCTCGATCTCGGCGCGTTCGGCGTCGTCGACGGCGTTGAGGGCATAGACCTCGGCAAGATCCGCGACGCGGCCGGACGTCAGGTCGGTGGCGATGTGCTCCGTGAAGCCGCCGGGGAGGCGGTTGTTGTCATGTGCATTCATGTCGGCCAATTCAGCTCACCCCCAGGCAGGTCTTCAGTCTGATGAGTCCATCGCGGATGCGGGACTTGATGGTGGGAACCGCGGCATTCAGCCGCTCGGCGACTTCCCGGTAGGTGAGGCCGCCGTAGTAGGCCAGGCGCACGGACTCCTGCTGCGTATCGGTGAGGGTCTCCAGGCACCGGACCACTGCCTCGGCCTCCAGCCGGCTGCCGACCTCGTCCGAGACGGAATCGTGCTCGATCTCCTGGCTGCTGGCACCATACTTGGCTTCGCGGTCCGTGGCGGACTGGGAAGACCGGACCTTGTCCACGGCGCGGCGGTGCGAGATGGTCATGAGCCAGGCGAGCGGGCTGCCGGCGGCGGCATTGAACTTGGCGGCGTTCTGCCAAACCTGAAGGAAGACTTCCTGGGTGGTGTCCTCGCTGAGCTCGGTGTCGATCAGGACCCGGCGTGCCATGCCGAATACCCGCCGGGAGGTGAGGCCGTAAAATTCCGCGAAAGCTGCCTGATCGCCTTGGGCAATCAGTTCCAGCAGACTGCCGAGCCGGCTGTTGATGTCGGCGGAAGTGCCGGCGGGGGCGGCGGCCTCGGGGTTCGGGGCGTTCGGAGTTTCCATCACCCCCAAGCATAAGGCGCCAGCCGCAGTGCGGGGGCCAGTATGGTCAGCCTGCGCCTCGCGGGCCGCCGTTGCCTCGTGGGCAGGGCGCCGCTCCAGATGTGTTGTTCTCACCCGCCGCTCCTCCCTCCCTTCCGTTGTCCCGCCACGATGTGCTGTGGCGATCGCTCGCGCGGCCGACTTCAGAAACCGCTTTGGCCTTCAGAAGAGATTCGGCGCAGCCGGAAGCCCGGATGGGCGGAACCTGCGGGATTCTTCGTGCGCGGGCTCCCGGTGGGGTTCCCTGCGGGTCGGCCGCCGGCCCTGACCGGCCGGCCGGCCGGTCGGGGGAGATCCGTTACAGCTTGGCCCCGGCGAACCCGTTTTGGCGCCACGCCTCATAGACGGCGATGGATGCCGCGTTGGCAAGGTTCAGTGACCGCAAGGCCGGCAGCATCGGCAGGCGGACCCGCGACGTCACATGGGGACTGTGCTTGATTTCCTCCGGCAGGCCCACGGACTCAGGGCCAAACAGCAGGACGTCCCCCGCGCGGTAACGGATGTCTGTGTAGGTGGTTTCGCCGTCGGACGTGAAGGCAAACACCCGCTCAGGCTTCAGCGCCGCCCAGGCCGCCTCGATGTCCGGGTGCACGGTCACCACGGCGAGGTCGTGATAGTCCAGGCCGGCGCGCCGGAGCTTGGCATCGGAAAAATCAAAGCCCAGGGGCTCCACCAGGTGCAGCTCGGCGCCCGTGATGGCTGCCAGCCGGATGGCGTTTCCCGTATTGCCGGGGATTTCGGGGGTGTGGAAGAGGATGCGGAACACCATCCCATCCTAGCCAGCCGGGCTAGTGCATTCCGCGCAGCAGCCGGGCCAGCACGGGAACGTTGACGGTGTTGGGGGCCGGGCCCGAGCTGAGGAACTGCTTCAGGCCGCGGGCCAGGCCTGCGGCGTTGACCACCTCGACCAGCCCCGAGCTCTCCCCGTAGGCGCCGCCTTGGCCGCCGGGCGCGCGGCGGTGCCGGTCGATGACCGGCTGGTGCAGATTGCCGTCCGTGCTGTGGACAACAATCCAGCCGGTCACATTGAGCTCGGGGAAAATGTCCTGCATCCGGCGCACAACGTGGGCCAGCTGGGGCGGGGCCACTGACCGACCGCCATGTGTCAATGTGCTGCCGTTCCACGCATAGGCCCCGGGCGGCAGCAGCATGGAACCGATGATCGCGAGCCGGTAGCCGGCCAGGAGCGCGTGGTCGATGTGGCTGTTGTCCGCAGGAGACTGCAGTCCGTTGACCAGACGCGCCGACGGAATGGCGGTCAGTACCTGCCGGCTGATGAGCTGCACCGTGCGCATCTCCCGCTGAATCCGGGCCTCGGCCCCGAAGATCCCGCGTTTGCGGGGCATCCCGTGGACCTGCTGCCGCGCCACGTCCGCGGGAATCAGCGGCACCGCGGTGCCGTCGCCATACTGGTCGAAGGGCGGAACATAGACGGGCGCGTCCGCCGCGGTATTCCGTGGCGTGTTCGGGCGGCGCACATTGGCCGAAGCCCTGCTGCCCGCGGCCGGGGCGTCGAAGTGGGCGCCCTCGTCGTCGGCGGCCGTCGCGTAGGGGCCGCCCGGGCCGCTGCCGTACGAGCGGTCGTAGTCTGCGCGGCGCTTTGCGTCGATGAGGGTCTCGTAGGCGAGGGTGACGCGCCGGAAGGCTGCGGGATCGCCGCCGTGGTCCGGGTGGGCGAGCCGTGCGGCCCTGCGGTACGCGACCTTGATCTCCTTGTCCGTCGCCGTCACGGGGATCCTGAGGACCTGGTAATGCGAGCTGCTGCCCTGCGTCAAACAGAAATCCTTTTCATTGATGGTGCCGGCGGTGAAGACGCCGGACCGTTCGCGGGCGACCGACGTGGCCAGTTTAACCGGCTGGAGGAACAACGAGCGCGTGTACCGGGATGGTTCCCGGCGGCTGGCATAATTCAGCGCATGCTCATCGCCCTCGCCGTCAATCCCCGTGCAGCCTTTGGCCGGGCGCGGCATGCCGGGAGGGACGCCGCGGCGCACTTCCGCGCGGCCGGGGCGGATGTCCTGCTGCTGTGCGAGGACAGCTATGCCGGACTGGCCCGGGCCGTTGACCGGGCGCTGGACTCAGGCGTGGATGCCCTCGTGGTGGTGGGCGGCGACGGCATGGTCCACCTCGGCCTCAATGCGCTCGCCGGTGCCGGGGCCATCCCCGGCGCCCGCGTCGAGGCAGGCGTCGCGGACGGCGCCGGCGCGGGGCCCCACGCCGGAGCCGATGCAGGGGGCGGAATCGGCGGCCATGTGCCGCTTGGCATCATTCCGACCGGAACGGGCAACGATACGGCCCGGGCGCTGGGTCTGCCGCGGCACAACCTCCCGGCGGCCTGCGAGCGGGTGCTGGAGTCCCTGGCCGGCGGCGGAAGGATGATCGACGCCGGCCGGGTCACCGCCGGGGGAACCTCCCGCTGGTTCGCGGGCGTGGTTTCGGCCGGCTTCGATGCCGCCGTCAACGAGCGGGCAAATGCCTGGCGCTGGCCGCGCGGCACGATCCGCTACCAGCTCGCCATGCTCCGTGAGCTGGCGTCGTTCCGGGCCATCAATTACACGGTGACGGCCGACGGCGAATGCTGGCAGCAGGGCGCCATGCTGATTTCCGTGGCCAACGGCCAGTCGATCGGCGGCGGGATGAGGATCACCCCGGAGGCCGTCCTCGACGACGGGCTCCTGGACCTCTTCATTGTCAGCCGCGTGTCACGGACCGGCCTGCTGGCCGTGTTCCCCAAGGTGTTTTCCGGCCGGCACGTGGACCACCCCGCCGTGCACCTGCGCCGGGTCCGGAAGGTGGAACTCACCGCCGGCAACGTCGTGGCCTACGCCGACGGCGAGCGGATTGGCGCGCTTCCCCTGACCATCGAGGTGGTTCCGCGCGCCCTCCGCGTGCTGGCGTAGGGTCGTTGCGCAGCGGCCTACACGGTAGCTGTGGCCTTTGGGGCCTTGCGCGCGGACAACCTGTTCAGCGCCAAGGCGGCCACGAGCAGCCCGAAGTCACGCAGTGCGACGTCGTAGAAGCTGCCGAGCACGATCAGGTTGATGATGATGCCCAGGAGCCAGACAGCCACGACGGCCGATCCCAGGCGGGGGCGCAGCGCCACCAGCACGCCGGCGAGGATTTCCACCCCGCCCACGACGTACATGATGCTCTGGGCCGGCAGGGGGACGACCGAGGTCGCCACGGGGGCCAGATACATGGTCCAGTCGGTCAGCAGGTTCGTGAATTTGTCCAGGCCGAACAGGATCGGCGCAACCGTAAAGACGGTCCGCAACAACAGGAAGGCCTGGCGGTGCGGGTCCGCCTTGAGTTGCTGTGCCGGAGTGGCGAGTGCTGGGGAAGCTTTCATGGCATGCTCCTTCTAAAGTTGGATATTCCGATTTTAGAACGCCTCGATCCGATTAAGCAACGGTTCTTGTTTTTAGAGATATCCTTGTCTCATGACCAAACTTGCGTGGAGCCGCCGACTTGCGGCGGTCGCGTCCCTGGGGGATGAGAACCGCAGAAGGCTGTTCGACTTCGTCGCCTCGGCGCCGGACGCCGTCGGCCGGGACGACGCCGCGAAGGCTCTTGGTCTGGCCAGGAGCACCGCCTCGTTCCATCTGGACCGGCTCGTCAACGACGGGCTGCTGATCGCGGAGTTTCGCAAGCTTGGGGGACGGGAGGGTCCCGGTTCCGGCCGGCCCGCGAAGCTGTACCGTTCCGCCGTGGACGAGGTGGCAGTGTCGGTCCCCGACCGCCACTATGACCTCGCCGCGGAGTTGCTGGTTTCCGCGGTCGAAGCCGCAACACACGACGGCGGATCGCCCCGGGATGCCCTGCTCGCGGCCGCCCGGGCCAGGGGAAAGTCAGCCGGCGCAGCGGCAGTTCGCGCCGCGGACCGCGCGCCGGACGGGCCCGGAGCCGCGGGGGAGCCGGAAGCCGCCGGCGGTCCCGGCAGCGCCGAACCCTTCGCGGACTTCCTGGCGGGGCACGGCTACTGCCCGGCGGACGACGGCGCCGGAGGCCTTCTGCTGCTGAACTGCCCATTCCATCGCCTCGCTGCCGGCCACGCGGACGTGGTCTGTGCGATGAACGGCGCCTTCCTCGGTGGGGCTTCGGCAGCCTTGGGTATCGACCCTGGGCGGGTGGAAGCGCTCGCCATCGAAGACCTCAGGGCGCAGGGGAGTGCGCGGCCCGGTCAGTGCTGTGCCCGGATCCTGCCCTCGTGACCGGGCCCGCGGCAAGGATTCTGAATCGGAGGAGTGCGGCTGGAATGAGCTGCGCGGTCGCTCCCGCCGCCTGAACACCCACCAATTCCGGCGCCCGGCCGCGGGTAGAATTGGCGTGTGCCCGTATACCTGGATCATGCCGCCACCACCACCCTCGCCCCGGAGGCTCTGGCGGCGCTGACGCGCGAACTGTCCCGGACCGGCAACCCCTCGTCGCTGCACGGCTCGGGCCGGCGGGCGCGTCGGGTCGTGGAGGACGCACGCGAGGCGCTCGCCGCCGCGGCAGGGGCCCACCCCTCCGAAGTCATCTTCACTTCAGGCGGCACGGAAGCGGACAACCTGGCGGTGAAGGGGCTCTACTGGGCCCGGCGCGCCCAGGAACCGTCCCGTACGCGCATCCTGTGCTCCGGCGTCGAGCACCATGCTGTCCTGGACACGGTGGAATGGCTGGAGCGGCACGAGGGGGCCGACGTCTGCTGGCTGCCCGTCGACGCCGACGGCGTCGTCGAACTGGCCGCGCTGGAGGCGGAACTGTCCCGCGATCCGGCGTCGATCGCCCTGGTGACCGTCATGTGGGCCAATAACGAGGTCGGCACGCTGCAGCCGATCGCCGAAATCGTGGAGCTGGCACACGGTGCCGGCGTCCCGGTGCACTCCGACGCCGTCCAGGCCTTTGGTTCGGTCTCCGTCGATTTCCGCGGCACGGGCCTGGATGCCATGTCCATCTCCGGGCACAAGATTGGCGGCCCCGTGGGCGTCGGTGCGCTGCTTCTGGGCCGGGCGGTCAAACTGACGCCGGTGCAGCATGGCGGCGGACAGGAGCGCGACGTGCGTTCCGGTACCCTGGACACCGCCTCGATCGCCGCCTTCGCCGCGGCGGCCGACGCAGCTGTTGGCCGGCTCGCCGAGGAATCCGCACGGATCGCGGCCCTGCGGGACCGGCTGATCGAGGGCGTCCGCGACGCCGTTCCCGAGGCCGTGCTGCGCGGCGCCCCGGGCCCCGGGCGGCTGCCCGGCAATGCACACTTCACGTTCCCCGGCTGCGAGGGCGACTCGCTGCTGTTCCTCCTGGACCTGGCCGGCGTCGAATCCTCCACCGGCTCGGCCTGCACCGCGGGCGTTCCGAGACCGTCCCATGTGCTGCTGGCCATGGGCCTGGACGAGGACACGGCGAGGGGCGCGCAGCGTTTCACCTTGGGCCATTCCTCCACCGACGCCGACGTCGATGCCCTGCTCGCCGCGCTGCCGGGCGCCTACGCGCGGGCACGCCAGGCCGGCATGGCCGGGCATGAGTCCAGCATCCAGACTGCGGGCACCGTGGCGCGTCAGGCGTCCGGCAGGAGCTGAACGGGAGCTAGCCCAGGAGTTGCTCCAGCGGCACTGAGGGATCCGCGAGGAGGGCAGGACTGACGGCGGCGCGTGCGCCGATGAGCGCCTTGATCGCCTTTTGCGGCTTGGCGGTGCGGGGCCAGTTGACGTTCATCCCGGCGACCACCTGTCCCTCGCGCTGCCAGAAGGCCATGAACGACTTGTCCGCAAGCGAGCCGCGGATCACCGGAGGCCCGGCAACGAGCGACGGGAAGCCCGAGTACTCCATGCTGACGTCGAACTGGTCGGTGTAGAAGTACGGGACCGTGTCCAGCACGGCATCAAGGCCGAGCATGGCCCGCGCGGCGACCTTGCCGCCGTTGAGGGCGTTGGACCAGTGCTCGCTGCGGTGGTGCTCGCCGGTGAACGGGTGCAGGGCATTGGCAACGTCCCCGGCGGCGAAAATCCCCGCCGTCCACGTGCGCAGCGAGGCGTCCGTGAGGATGCCGTTGCGGACTGCGATGCCGGCTGCCTCGGCCAGTCCCGTTTCCGGGGCCACCCCCACGGCAATGACCACAAGATCTGCCGGGAGGACCTCGCCGGTGTCGGTACGGACGCCGGTGACCCGTCCGGAGGTGCCCATGATTTCTGCTGCCGAGGCCGGCAGCAGGAACCGCACGCCGTTGGCCTCATGCAGTGAACGGAAGAAGCCGCCCAGTTCGGGGCCGATTGCCGCCGCCAGCGGAACCTCTTCGAGGCCCAGCAGGGTCACCGTGTTGCCGTAGCTGCTCGCGGCCGCGGCCAGTTCCATCCCGATCCAGCCCGAGCCGACCATCACCACGTTCCGGCCGCCTTCGGCGAGCGCGGCGCGCAGGCGGCGGCTGTCTTCAACCGTGCGGAAGGTGCCGACCCCGGCGAGCCCGCTGCCTGCCAGGGGGATGCTGCGCGGGCGTGCCCCGGTCGCGAGCAGCAGGGAGGCGTAGTCCAGCCGCGTGCCGTCGCCCAGAACCACGGTCCGGCCGGCCGGGTCCAGGCCCGTGACCTGAGTGCCGAGCCGAAGGTCGACGTCGTTCGCGCCGTACCAGTCATCCGGCACCACCGGCAGGGCGTCCTCGCCGGACTTGCCCAGCAGGTAGTCCTTTGACAGCGGCGGCCGCAAGTACGGCGGGTGGGATTCCGCGGCAAGTACTGTGATGCGCCCGGAGAAGCCCTCCGTGCGCAGCGTTTTGGCCGCGGTGGCGCCCGCCAGGCCGCCGCCCACGATCACGATGTCGTCATTGGCCATGATCCGCTCGATTCCGCTGTGCCGGTTTTGATCCGGGGTGAATACGGTCTGAATCCGTTGTGAAAGGCCTGCCGATCCGGACGGCGGCGGTTCGGCACGATGTCCGGCTCAACGATCTAAAATCACTTCTCTTGACTTTAGATTCGCGAGCGAAGGCGGGTCAAGGGGTTTTGGGCGGGGAATCGGCGTGGCGGTAGAATGGGGCCGCAGGCTTTGTGCTATCCGATCCTGGTTCGTGCCAGCGATCGACGCCAGCCGGCGACACCCCCCGACAGCTAGAGAAAGCCAGTATGCGAGTTCTTGCAGCCATGAGCGGCGGCGTTGATTCCGCCGTTGCCGCCGCCCGCGCCGTCGAGGCGGGACACGACGTCGTCGGGGTCCACCTTGCGCTGTCCCGGATGCCGGGCACCCTGCGAACCGGGAGCCGTGGCTGTTGCACGATCGAGGACTCCCGCGACGCCTGGCGGGCCTGCGACATCCTCGGAATCCCGTACTACGTCTGGGACTTCTCTGAGCGGTTCAAGGAAGACGTCGTCCAGGACTTCATCGATGAGTACGCCGCGGGACGCACACCCAACCCGTGCATGCGCTGCAACGAGCGCATCAAGTTCGCCGCCCTGCTGGAGAAAGCCATCGCGCTGGGCTTCGACGCCGTCTGCACCGGCCACTACGCCAAGGTCATCACCGACGCCGAGGGCAATCCCGAGCTCCACCGCGCCGCCGACTGGGCCAAGGACCAGAGCTATGTGCTCGGCGTGCTGACCCATGAGCAGCTCAAGCACTCGATGTTCCCGCTCGCCGACACCCCGTCCAAGGCCGAGGTCCGTGCCGAGGCGGAGCGCCGCGGCCTCTCGGTGGCGAACAAGCCCGACAGCCATGACATCTGCTTCATTCCCGACGGCGACACCGCCGGCTGGCTTGCCGAAAAGATCGACATGACCACGGGAGACATTGTCGACGAATCCGGGGCAAAGGTCGGCGAGCACCCCGGCGCCAACGCCTTCACTGTCGGCCAGCGCCGCGGACTGAAGCTCGGCACCCCCGCCGCTGACGGCAAGCCGCGGTTCGTGCTGGAGATCCGGCCGAAGGAGAACAAGGTGGTGGTGGGGCCGGAGGCGCTGCTCGCCATTGACGAGATCCGCGGCATCAAAGTCTCCTGGGCCGGGCTGCCCATTGCGCAGGTGGCCACCGGCGAGGAATTCGACTGCTTCGCCCAGGTCCGGGCCCACGGCGACCCCGTCCCCGCCCGCGCCCGCATGGCCGGGGACGGACTCCTCGTCACCCTCGAGGAGCCGCTGCGCGGCGTGGCCCCGGGGCAGACCGTGGTGCTCTACCAGGGCAGCCGCGTGCTGGGCCAAGCCACTATCGACGCCGCTCGCTCGCTGCAGCGGGCCGCGCTCTAGGCGCCCGCCACACCGACTCCATCGCAGGGCCCCGCCGAATGGCGGGGCCCTGCGTCGTCTGCGCGCTCCGCCGAAGAATCGGGCGGAATCCTGAAGAAAATGGCAGAAACCTTCGTTTCGTATAAATTTTGTGTCTCAACTCACAAAATGCAACGATTCACCTAGCGGTCGTCTGATTGAATCTAGGAATCAGCAAAGCGTGCCGCCCGACGAGTCACTCGTTTCACTTCGGGCTGCGCTAGAACGCATCGAACAGAAAGTTCACAGATGGCAATGAACAAAAAGGCCTGGCAGAGCGTCATCGCGCTGGCCGGGGTTTCCGCCTTTGCACTGACGGCCTGCACGGGACCGTCCGGCGGCTCTGGCGGGTCATCAGCCGCGGCAAGCGGTCCGATCGCCTATGGCACCACGGATAAGGTCACCGCCTTGGACCCGGCGGGCTCCTACGACAACGGTTCGTTCATGGTGATGAACCAGATCTACTCCTTCCTGCTTAACTCGAAGCCGGGCAGCGCAGATCCCGTTCCGGACCTGGCCGAGTCCGCGTCCTTCACGTCGCCGACCGAATACACGGTCAAGCTCAAGCCGGGACTCAAGTGGGCCAACGGCCACACGCTCGACTCCAAGGACGTCAAGTTCTCCTTCGACCGGCAGATCAAGATCAACGATCCCGCCGGCCCCGCCAGCCTGCTGGCCAACGTGGAAAGCGTCACCGCCCCCGATGCCAACACCGTCGTGTTCAAGCTGAAGCTGGCCAACGACCAGACCTTCGCGCAGATCCTCAGCAGCCCCGCCGCGCCGATCGTGGACGATGAAGTCTTCCCGGCCGACAAGCTGCTTGACGACGACTCGATCGTCAAGGCCAAGGCGTTCTACGGCCAGTACACGATCGACACGTACAAGAAGAATGAACTGATCAGCTTCAAGGCGTTCCCTGACTACCAGGGCGTCCTCGGCAAGCCGGCCAACGATGCCGCCACGATCAAGTACTACGCGGACCCCACCAACATGAAGCTGGACGTCCAGCAGGGCAACATCGACGTCGCAAACCGCAGCCTGAGCGCCACGGACATCGATGACCTGAAGAAGGACTCCAAGGTCAAGGTCAACGTGGGCCCGGGTGGCGAAATCCGCTACATCACGTTCAACTTCGACACCATGCCGTTCGGCGCGAAGGCGCCGGACGCCGATCCGGCCAAGGCCACGGCCGTCCGCCAGGCCATCGCCAACCTCGTTGACCGGCAGGCCATCGCTGACCAGGTCTACAAGGGCACCTATCTGCCCCTGTACTCCAACGTTCCCAACGGCTTCCTCGGCGCCAACGAGTCGTTCAAGGACGCTTACGGCGACGCCGGCAAGCCCAGCCTGGACAAGGCCAAGAAGGTCCTGACCGACGCCGGTGTGACCACGCCCGTGTCGCTGAACCTGCAGTACAACCCGGACCACTACGGCAAGTCCTCCGGCGATGAATACGCCATGATCAAGGACCAGCTGGAGAAGTCCGGTTTGTTCAAGGTCAACCTGCAGTCCACAGAATGGGTCACCTACAGCAAGGCCAGCCGCGCGGATGAATACCCGCTGTTCCAGTTCGGCTGGTTCCCGGACTTCAGCGACGCCGACAACTACCTGACGCCGTTCTTCCCGGAAGGCGGCTTCCTGAAGAACCACTACAACAACCCCACCGTCAACGACCTGATCAACAAGCAGCTGACCACCGTCGACAAGACTGAGCGCGAGTCCACGATCAAGGATGCGCAGAATGCCCTCGCCAAGGACATCTCCACGCTTCCGCTGCTCCAGGGCGCGCAGGTTGCCATTTCCGGCAGCGGCGTCAAGGGTGTCGATACCACCCTCGATGCCTCCTTCAAGTTCCGTTTGGGAACTGTTTCCAAGTAGGGCTGCAACCCTGCTGTCCTGACCAGCCTGCGAGGCGGGGTGCCCTCGAGGCGCCCCGCCTTTGCTGGTCATTGCCGCACCTTGCAGTTCACGCCGGCCGGCCCATGGCCGCGAAAGCACAATCTTAGGTACCAATGACAACATTGATAGAGGCGCCGCCAAGCGACGCCGACGGACTCCTTCCGTCCAAGAAAAAATCCTCAGGTGGGGGCCTGGGGACCTACATCCTGATCCGGTTCTTCCTGATCATTCCGACCATTTTCATCCTGGTGACCCTGGTCTTCTTCCTGATGCGGGTCATCGGCGACCCCATCACCGCCGCCCAGGGCGGCAGGCTTCCCCCGGAGGCGCTGGCGCAGCGCATTCACGACGCCGGGTACGACCGCCCGATCCTGATTCAGTACCTGGAATACGTTGGGCAGGTGGCGACCGGCAACTTCGGCACCACCATCACCGACCGCCGACCCGTGGTTGAAATGCTCGCAACCTTCGGCGCGGCAACCCTTGAACTGGCCATCAATGCCCTCATCGTGGCGCTTTTGGTCGGCATCCCGCTCGGCCTCATCGCCGCCTACAAGCGCGACAAGGCACCCGACGCCGTCCTGCGGTTCTTCGCCATCCTCTGCTACGCCACCCCGGTGTTCTTCGCCGGTCTGCTGATGAAGCTAACCTTCTCCGTCTGGCTCGGCTGGCTGCCCGTGGCGGGACGGGCCTCCACGAGGACCGAACTGGCCATGGGAAGCCTGGCCGCGCCGACCGGGATCTATTGGCTGGATGCGCTGCGCAGCGGCAACATGGCCGCGCTCGGCGACATCGGGGCGCATTCGATCCTCCCCGCGGTCACCTTGGGCCTACTGACGGCAGGGGTCTTCCTCCGGCTGGTCCGCACCAACGTCATCGGTACGCTTGGCAAGGATTACGTCGAGGCCGGCAGGTCCCGCGGCGTCAGCAATTTCCGACTCGTGACCAAGCATGCCTACAAGCCTGCCCTCATCCCGATCATCACGGTCATGGGGCTCCAGATTGCACTCCTGCTGGGCGGAGCCGTCCTTACGGAGTCCACCTTTGAGTGGAAGGGCCTCGGCTACCAGCTGGTGCAATACCTGAACTCCCGCGACTTCGTCGCCGTCCAGGGCATCGTCGTGCTGCTGGCCGTCATCGTTGCCATCACGAACTTCATCGTGGACGTTGTCGCAGCCCTGATCGATCCGCGAGTGAGGTACTAGCCATGAACGCAACCACAGTAAGCGGGCGCAAGCAGCCCCTCCTTTACCGCCTGCCGGTCATCTCGCATTTCCGGACGAGCGTCGGGCTGCAACGCGGCATGCTCGTCACCGGTCTGGTGCTGGCTGTCCTCTTCCTACTAACGGCGGCGCTGGCGCCGATCATCGCCCCCTACGGCTTTGCCCAGCTCAGCGACGCGTCCGGGACCTTCCCCGCACAGCAGCCCCCCAGTCCTGCCCACATTTGGGGCACTACGGTGAGCGGCTACGACGTCTTTTCCCGCGTGATCTGGGGCGCCCAGACGGCGTTCGTCGTGATCGTCGTCGCCGTCGTGATGTCGATCTTCCTCGGCGTCGCGCTTGGCCTGCTCAGCGGCTACTTCGGCGGCTGGCTGGACCGGACGCTGGTGGTGATCGCGGACGCGATCTACGCTTTCCCGTCGCTCCTGCTGGCAATCGTGATGTCAATCGTCATCAACCACGGCCAGTCCAGTTTCTGGGGCGGCATCCTTGCCTGCTCCATCTCCATCTCGGTGGTGTTCGTCCCGCAGTACTTCCGCGTCATCCGTGCCGAGACCATCCGGCTGAAGGCAGAGCCGTACGTCGAATCAGCCAAGGTGGTGGGTGCATCCAGCGTCCGCATCATGGGCCGCCACATCTTCAAGAACGCGACCCGCACGCTGCCACTGATCTTCACGCTGAATGCCTCCGAGGCTATCCTGACTCTGGCGGGGCTCGGCTTCCTGGGGTTCGGCATCGAACCGTCCTCCGCCGCCGAGTGGGGCTACGACCTCAACAAGGCCATAGCTGACGCCTCGTCGGGCATCTGGTGGACCGGTGTCTACCCCGGTACAGCCATCGTCCTGACCGTTCTCGGTCTGACCCTCGTCGGTGAGAGCATGAACGATCTCAACGATCCACGGCTCAGGGGCCGCAAGAAAGCCGGAAGCAAGGTTCCTGCCGGGGGCCCCGGCTCCACCGCCGGCGCGCAGGCCGCCCTTGAAGCAGAAGCGAGAATGCCATGACCACCAACATCGACCGGCCGGGCACAGGCTCCGGCCCCGTCCTGGACATCGACCACCTCAAGGTCACGTTCGCAACCGACAGCGGCGACGTCTTCGCCGTCAAGGACGTCAGCCTTGAGGTCAACCCCGGCGAGGTCCTCGCCATCGTTGGCGAATCGGGATCCGGCAAGACCGTGACTGCCAAGACCATCCTGGGGCTCCTGCCGGAAACGGCAACCAGCCAGGGCGCTGTGCTGATCAACGGCAACAACGTCATTACCGTCAGCGCGGCCAAGCTGCGGCAGATCCGCGGCCGGGACGTCGCCATGGTGTTCCAGGAACCATCCACGGCACTCAACCCGGTCTACACCGTCGGCTGGCAGATTGCCGAAGGCATCCGGGCGCACGCCGACACCAGCGGCCACAAGATCTCAGCCAAGGAGGCCAAGGCGCGGGCCGTCGAAGCCCTCCGAAAGGTGGGCATCCCGGACCCGGAGACACGGGTCAACTACTACCCGCACCAGTTCTCGGGCGGTCAGAAGCAACGCGTCGTGATTGCCGCCGCACTGGCCCTGAACCCTGGCCTTATCGTGGCCGACGAGCCGACGACCGCCCTGGACGTCACCGTCCAGGCGGAAATCCTGGAACTGCTGCGGGACCTGCGCGACCAGTACGGCACGTCCATCGTGCTGATCACCCACAACATGGGCGTCGTCGCCGACCTCGCCGACCGCGTGGTCGTCATGTACCAGGGTGACGTCGTGGAGGAGGCTTCCTCGCGGGTCCTGTTCGCCCAGCCCAAGGAGGACTACACCAAGAAGCTCCTGGCAGCCGTCCCGCACCTGGGCCGCAATTCCGCGTCCGAAGGCATGACGGAACGCGCCCACCAGGGCGGCAAAGTGCTGGTCGAGGCCAAAGACCTGACCATCGAGTATCCGGGGCGGCTGGGCAGCCCTGCCTTCAAGGCCGTCGACGGCGTCACCTTCACCGTGTCCGAAGGCGAAGTCTTCGGCCTCGTGGGGGAGTCGGGCTCCGGCAAGACCACGATCGGCCGGGCGATCGCCGGCCTCAACCGGACCACCGGCGGCAGCCTTAAGGTGCTGGGCTACGAAATGCTGAACTTCAAGGAGCGGACTTTCAAACCGCTCCGCAAGGAGATCGGCTTCGTGTTCCAGGACCCGGCCGCCTCCTTCAACCCGCAGCTGACTATCGGCGACTGCGTGGCGGAACCGCTGATCATCCACTCCAACCCGAGCCCGGCCGAGGCGCGCAAGCGGGTGGGTGAGCTGCTCGAATCCGTGCAGCTGCCGGCGTCGTACGCTGACCGGTTCCCGCATGAACTCTCCGGCGGGCAGCGCCAGCGCGCCTCCCTGGCACGGGCGCTCATCCTGAACCCGAAGCTGCTCATCGCCGATGAGCCGACCTCGGCCCTGGACGTCTCCGTGCAGGCCGTTGTACTGGAACTGTTCAAGGAGATCCAGCAGCAATTCGGCTTCGCGTGCCTGTTCATCAGCCATGACCTCGCCGTCGTGGACATGCTCTCCCACTGGGTCGGCGTGCTCTACAAGGGCAAGATGGTGGAGCAGGGCCTCGGCAACCAGGTCATGGGCAACCCGCAGCACGACTACACGAAGAAGCTCATCGCCTCGCTGCCCGTTCCGGATCCGGACGAACAGGCCAGGCGGCGCGAGGCCTTCCGGGCTGTGCTGCACAGCTAACCGCGGATGCCTGCATGCCGGACCGCTGCCTGCCGGTCCGGTTCCCCGCCCGCAGGGGACACCGCCAATGGACATGCCCGCCGTTCGCCACGAACGGTGGGCATGTCCACTTTGTGTCCGGCTTTGTGCCCTATTTTGTGCATGACATTGTGTTCGGCTTGTGCGCGGTTCTTTGCCTGCCTGTTTGCCTTCGGCCCGTGCCTGCAACGGTGCTTAACAGCAGAAAGCATTAGCCGCCGTGCCCCTAGACTGGGTCAATGACCGAGCAGAACCTCAATCTTCCTGACACCGATTCCTACGACCCGGCGGCAAGTTCCCTGGCCGGTTCGGTGGATCCTGCGGTGATGGCGGAGCTGTTGTCGATCCGCTCCAGCATTGACAACATCGATGCCACCCTCGTTTTCCTCCTCGCCGAGCGCTTCAAGGCCACCCAGAAGGTCGGCTTCCTCAAGGCCGCGCACAAACTTCCCGCCGGGGACCCCGGCCGTGAAGCGGCGCAGATCGCCCGGCTGCGGCACCTCGCCGCCGAGGCCCATCTGGACCCGGCCTTCGCGGAGAAGTTCCTGAACTTCATCATCGGCGAGGTCATCCGCCACCACGAGGCCATTGCCGAGGACCACCAAGCAGCCGCCCAGGCCGCCGGCCCGGCGGACGCCGACCGCACCGCAAACGCATAGCCATGGCCGCAGCAGCGTTGCCCGTCCCCGGCCAAGTCACCGCGACGGGCCTGGGTCCGTGGCCCGGCGAGGACCCGGCCGAGGCCGCCCGCATCATCCGCGGTGAACTGGGCAGCCCTCACCTGCCGTTCCTGGCCGAGCTTCCCGACCGCGGCGTCGGCTCCGATGCCCTGGGCCGCACCGCATCCCTGCTTGTGGAACTCGCCGTCGACGTCCAGCCACACGGGTGGCGGCTCGTTGACCGTCCTGGCAAGGACCTGCAGCGGGCGAAGTCGGCGTTGTCCACCGACATTAACGTCCTCGCGGACGTAATCGGGGCCGAGGAAGCGCCCTCGGACGATATCAAAATCCAGCTGCGCGGGCCGCTCAGCCTGGCCGCCGGCCTCCACCTCCACAACGGGGAGCGGGCACTGATCGACTACGGCGCCCGGCGGGAGATTGCGGAATCGCTCGCAGCTGGAGTGGAAGGCTACCTCAAGCGCGTGGCCGCGGCCGCCCCGGGTGCCCGGATCGTGGTCCAGATCGACGAGCCGGACATCGCCTCCGTGCTGGCCGGCACCATTCCAACCGCCAGCGGGTACCGGACGCTGCGCTCTGTGCCGGGCCGGGAAGCCACCGAGTCCTGGCAGCTGGTCATCGACGCTCTCCGCGCCGCGGGCGCCGTCGAAACCGTGGTGGCCGTCTCGGAGGTCGAGGCGCCGTTTGAGCGGATCCTGGCAGCGGGCGCGGACGGAATCGCCGTCCCGCTCCGGGCACTGACCTCGCGCCAGTGGGAACAGCTCGCCGGCGCCGTGGAGGCCGGAAAACGGCTCTGGGCCGGGGCGCTGGACGTGGCAGACCCCGCCGCGGCGCTGCCCAAGGTCCGCGACGTCGTGGAGAACGTGTGGCGGCCCTGGCGGCAGCTGGGTCTTCCCGCACCCACGCTGGGCGCGCTCAGGGTCACGCCGTCGGACGGGCTGGCACGGCACTCGCCCGCCGCGGCGACAGAGGTCCTGACCCGGCTGACCCAGGTGGCTGACGGGCTCAACCAGCTCGCCCTCGGCTAGCAGCCTTCCGGGACTATTGGGACTGGCGGAACTGCCGGGTCAGACCCTGCTCTCCCAGCCGTCCGGGCGGGCATATCCGGGCAGGTAGCCCGGCGCCGTGCCACCGGCGGGGTAGGGCTCGAGCCGGTAGTCGAAATGGCCGGCGTACACCAGCACCAGGCCGAGCTGGGGCTGGATCACCTTGACCTGGATGCGGTGCCGGCCGCCGTCCTGAGGCTCCCACCACTGTTCGGCATAGGCCTTGGCGTCGAGGGCGGCCGGCAGCGGAATCCGCAGGGGTCCCAGGAACAGGCGGGACGCCTCGGACACGCCGCGGAGCCGGCCTTCCGGCGTGACGCTGAGGTTGAGGTCGGTGACGAGCCGCCGGAACCGGCCCACATAGTCCACGAGTCCCGGCCTGGTCCGGGAGTCGTCAAAGCTCGTGGTGTCGTGGAACAGCCGGGTGGTTCCCGGGAAGAAGATCTCCCGCCGGGCGGTCAGGCTTGACCTGCCGAACGGGTCCAGGTGGGCGTGGTTCTCGATCCGGAAACGAACGCCCTCGCCGTATTCGGGGAAGAAGGCCTGCTCGCCGGCGGTGAGCCGCAGGAGGGGGCGCAGCCACGCCTGGCGGCAGCCGACGACGTCGAACACCCCCTCGCCGACGCCGTAGTGGCCGGATCCCGGCGCCAGGGAGAAGTACGCTTGGAGTTCCGGCTGCAGTCGGGCAAAGTCACTGCCCAGGGCGCGCTCATAAATGGGGGTGTTCACGGGTTCCTCCTGCGGTCCGGGGCCGGTTCACTGGGCCTGTCCACAGCATGCAGGACAACGCGGCAATTGTCACAATGTCCGGCGTACCAGCGTGGTCCCGGCGGCCGCGGCACGCCCGCCTGCGCCATGCCGGAAGGCCGTCCGATACGACAAAGAGAATTCAATGGGGGAATATATAACTATGAAGGCACGCATTCTGGTAGTGGATGATGACGAGGCGCTCGCCGAGATGATCGGTATTGTGCTGCGCAATGACGGCTTTGAACCCGTCTTTTGCGCCGACGGTGGACAGGCGCTGGACGTGTTCCGCTCCTCCAAGCCGGACCTCGTCCTGCTCGACCTCATGCTGCCCGGGATAGACGGCATTGAGGTCTGCCGCCAGGTCCGCGCCGAATCTGACGTGCCGATCGTGATGCTCACTGCCAAAGCGGATACTTCGGACGTCGTCCGCGGCCTCGAGTCCGGTGCCGATGACTACGTGCCCAAGCCGTTCAAGCCCGCCGAGCTCGTGGCCCGGGTCCGGGCACGGCTCCGTCCGGGGGACCAGAAGGCCCCGGAAACCCTGCGCATCGCAGACGTCACGATCGACGTCGCCGGCCACCTGGTCAGCCGCGGCAACGACCGTATTTCCCTGACGCCGCTGGAATTCGACCTACTCGTCGCCCTGGCCCGCAAGCCGTGGCAGGTGTTCACCCGTGAACTTCTCCTTGAGCAGGTCTGGGGTTACCGGCACGCCGCCGACACCAGGCTGGTCAATGTCCATGTCCAACGGCTGAGGTCCAAGATCGAACGTGACCCCGAGGCCCCCGAAGTTGTATTGACGGTCCGTGGTGTCGGCTATAAAGCAGGTTCCTGAGCCTGCGGACCGCAGCGTCGCACAGGCCGCCGGGCCGGAATCCGGGCACGACACGACTCCGGACATGACTCCGGACATGACGCGCGGCGAAGCGCCCGCTGAATCGTCCGCATCCCATGAGGCCGTACCGGGCGTGCCGGAATCCGCTGTGGCGGAATCTGCCGTGCCGGAATCCGGTGTGGCCGAATCCGGTGAGCCGGAATCCCAGGAGCCGGAATCGCCGTCTGCCGGCCCGGGCAGTCGGGGACCGTGGCGCGGGCTCGCCTTCCGGACCCGGCTATGGGCCAAACGCGCGAGGATCGTTGGGGTCCGGGTCGCGCGCCTGGTCCGCACCGGGGCCGGCAGCCTCCTGCCCGGCATCCGTTACCTGCTCCGCGCGGTACAGCGGAAATGGCGGCGTTCGCTGCAGTTCCGGACCGTCCTGACCACGCTCCTGCTGGCCATCGGCTCGTTCGCCGTCGTGGGCGCCTACCTGTCCAACCAGATCGCCAATAACCTTTTCCAGGAACGGCTTGCGCAGGCCGAGTCGGAGACCCGCTACAACGTCAAGCAGGTCCAGGACACGTTCGACGGCGCCCAGGTCACCGACCAGTCCAGCGTCATCACCCTGGTCTATGACACCCTGAACGCCGTCGAAGGACGCGGGTCCGTGATTCAGCGGCGCTATGTCTTCGAAGCGATGCCGGAGCAGACCAAGCCGCGCAACCGCTGGGTCGAATCCCGGGCCTCGGACCAGCTCACCATCGCCGTCATCCCCCCGGAGCTGCGCAAGGCCGTGCAGGACTCGGGCAAGGACCAGTACTGGGCGTCAACCCAGTTCCCCGTGGGGACCGAGGACCGGCCCGGCATCGCGGTCGGCAACAAGGTGACCTTCAACGGCACCGTCTACGAGCTCTACCTCATCTATGACCTCAACACGGCGCAGAAGACGCTGGACGAGATCCAGAACGTGCTGCTGGCCGGCGGTGCCCTTTTGGTCCTCATGATCGGCGGCGTCGCCTGGTACGTCACCCGCAACGTGGTCAGCCCGGTCAGCCATGCCGCCGTCGTCTCCGAAAAGCTCGCCGCCGGGCAGCTGCAGGAGCGCATGGTGGTCAAGGGCGAGGACGAGGTCGCCCGGCTCGGGGCCTCGTTCAACCACATGGCGGCAAGCCTCCAGGAGCAGATCACCCAGCTGGCCACGCTCTCGCAAATGCAGCAGCGGTTCGTCTCCGATGTGTCGCACGAGCTCCGCACCCCGCTCACCACGGTCCGCATGGCCGCGGAGGTGCTCTACGACGCCCGCGAGGACTTCGACCCCATCAACAAACGCTCTGCTGAACTGCTGTACAACCAGGTGGAACGGTTCCAGTCGCTCCTGGCGGACCTGCTGGAAATCTCCCGCTTTGATGCGGGCGCCGCCACTCTCGACGCCGAACCCACGGACATCGTCCAGCTCGTCGCCCACGTCATCGAGGGAGTGGCGCCCGTCGCCGCCGAATACGGGTCCGCCGTCACCCTCAACGCACCGGCCGGCAGCATCATCGTCGACATGGACGACCGCAGGATCGACCGCATCCTGCGCAACCTTGTCCTGAACGCCCTTGAACACGGCGAGGGCCGCCCGGTGAACATCTCCGTGGCCGCCAACGACACCGCGGTGGCCGTGGCCGTGCGGGACCACGGAATCGGCATGACACCGGCCGAGGCCGCCCGCGTCTTCGACCGCTTCTGGCGCGCCGACCCTGCCCGCGCCCGCACTACGGGAGGCAGCGGGCTGGGACTGTCGATCGCCGCCGAAGACACCAAGCTCCACGACGGCTGGCTGCAGGCGTGGGGGAGCAAGGGCAACGGGTCAAACTTCCGGCTGACCCTTCCCCTGCGCCGCGACGAGCCGATCACCCGGTCTCCGCTCCAGCTGGAACCGGTCAACGTCGGGCTCCCGGGGCCCGGCAGCCAGCGAACAGTGCTGCTCCTGGACCGGCCGCCGGCCGCCGCGGTGCCGGCAGCAGATACACCGGAAGGAACGCAGGGCAAACCTGACGGCGTGACCGGCGCCGACGACTTCACGGCGGACGGTTTGGCTGGCGACGGCGCTACCGGCGTCGCCGGGGCGAGCCCGGGCGGCGGCGCGGCCGGCTTCCGGGGCCATGGAACGGAAGGCAGGGCATGAGCAGTGTTTCCATTTCCGGCAAACTCACCAGGGTAGGGGCGGCGCTGCTGGCCGTCGTCCTGCTGCTGTTGACCTCGTGCGCCCAGATTCCGCGCTCCGGCCCGGTGGGCAAGAGCAAGGATGAGAGCGCCGGAAACCCCAATGCCCCCGTGTTCTTCCCGGCCGCGCCGCGTCCGGGCGCCGGGCCCGAGGCGGTCATTGAGGACTTCTACCTGGCCGGAAGCGGCTACGAAGACGATTACGCCGTCGCCCGGCAGTACCTCACCCAGGCGTCATCGGTGACATGGAAGCCGGACCAGCGGGCTCTTGTTTTCCGGAAGGCCTCGGTGGTGGCCACCGGCGTCGAAAACGTCTTCAACTACCAGCTCGACCTCGCCTATTCGGTGGACGCCGACGGCGTGGCGACGCAACTTCCCGAGGGCACCACCGAGAACATACCCGTCACGCTGACCCAGGTGGACGGCGAGTGGCGGATCTCGGATCTCCCGGACGGCACGGCGATTCCGGAAGAGACCTTCAAAGTCATCTACGGCGCCTACCCGATCTATTTCTACGACCCCACCTTCACCTACGCCGTGCCCGATGTCCGGTGGTTCATCCGCAAGAAAACCGTCAAGGCCATGACGAGCGCACTGCTCGGCGGCCCGGCCCCCTACCTCAAGGGCGCCGTCGTCAGCGCCTTCCCGTCGGGCATCAAGCTGGCGCGGGAGTCTGTGCCCGTGGTCTCCGGCGCCGCCCAGGTGGATCTCACGGCCAAGGACCTCGTCGACGCCTCCAACGAGGACCGGCTGCGGATGCAAACGCAGCTGGCCCTGACGTTCCGCAGCCAGCCGGATGTCATCAACGTCGAGCTCCGGGCTAACCAGGATCTGGTGCGCGTCGAAGACAACGGAACGGTCCTGCCTCCGGTCCGCGACGAAAGCGTGCCCGGCTATCAGATCGCCGTCAGCAACAACGACCTGGTCCGGTACGAGAACAACCGGCTTTCACCCCTGCCGGATATCCGGTCCGTCGCGGCCCTGTCGCCGCGGGCGCCGGCGGAATCCGCCGAGTCACAGGCTGCTGCGTTCCTCAACGCCGACCGCACCACGCTGTACTCGATCGTTCCCGGCCAGCCGGCCAGGGCCCTGACCACGCGGGCCGCCCTCTCCCGGCCTTCGTTCGGCCGGTACGACTGGGTCTGGACCGCCGGGCCGGGCGCTGCCGGCGCCACCGAAGTGGTTGCCTTCCGGCCGGTCGGCGTGGCGGAGAGCGGAAACGTACCCACCGTGACCCTGACCCCGGGATGGCTTGCCGGCCGGACCGTCAAGGAGTTCCGGATATCCCGGGACGGCACGCGTGCACTGGTCATTTCCCAGCAGAACGGCAAAAGCCTGGTCCAGATCACCGGGATCATCCGGAACACGGACGGCACCCCAAGGGATCTGACCGTACCCCTGACGCTTCTGACGCCCCGGGATCCGGACCAGGGCGTGTGGGTGGATGACACCACAGTCGCGGTCATGAAGGCCTCCGCCAGCGACGCCGTCACTCCCGAGTTGTTGTCCCTGACCTCCACCCAGCCGCAGCAGCTGGCGTCGTGGCCCGGGCTGACTGCCCTCAGCGCAGGAAACGGGCCATCTGAGATCTACGGCCAGTCCGCGGAAGGGATCTTCCAGAGGCTGGGCAACGGCTGGTCGCCGCAGCTCAAGGGCCCCATCGACCCGTCTTTCCCGGGCTGACCACGGGTGTGAGACCGCCGGGGTTGTCCACATAGCCTCCCGCGGTGCTACCGGCGTGCGAGTCTCCGGTCCACGATCGGAGGATGATCACTCACACGCCCCATGGTGGCGGAAATGCCGGGGGCGGAAATGGCGGGGAACACCGTGACGTGCCGGCCCGCGGCAGTCCCCCACGCGCGGGGCCCGATCCTGGGTGGCGACCGGTCGCGGATCCGGACCTGGCCCCGGCTGCACCGACACCGGCAAGGCACCGCGGCGTGTACGCGCGGCCGCTGGCGCGGCTGTCCGACCGGACCGCGGCGGCTGCGGCCGAGGTGCTCGCCCTCGCCATCCCGGTGGAGTGCATCTGCTGCGGCGCGGAAGACTCTGCACTTTGCGGCGCCTGCGCCCGGCAGGTGCGCCTGCTGACACTCAGGCCGTTCCGGGCCGAGGCCCAGGCGCCGGCCCTGATGGACACGGACGGCTCCGTGCTGCTGCCCGTGGTGGCGGCCGGGGCGTACCGGGCCGAGCTCGCGCAATGCCTCCTGTCCTTCAAGAGCCACGGCCAGGCGCGGCTGGCAGGCGAGCTGGCGCGGGGCCTCGCACGGGCCCTGCACGCAGCGGCAGGGCCGGCGGAGGGACTCGTCCTGGTCCCCGTACCGACTAGCGGCGCCGCCTTCCGCAAGAGGGGGTTCAGTCCCGTCCACCTCCTGCTCCGCCGGCTCGTTCGCGGCGATGAAATCACCGGGTTCACCGTCGCGGACGCACTGCGGAAAACCGCGCGGCCCGCGCCGGGCCCGGGAACCCCGGAGCTTTCACCGCGGGTCGTAATGAACGGGTTGAGGCGGGCCGGCGGACAGAAGGGACTGGGCCGGGGGGCCCGCTCCCGGCGCGTGCGGGGAACCATGCGGGCCAGGGCAGGCCCGTGGTCTCCGGCAGTCCTGGGACGGACGTGCATCATCGTTGATGACGTGCTGACCACCGGCGCCACAGTGGCCGAGGCAGCCCGTGCGCTGCGGGCAGCAGGGGCCCTTGTAGGCGGCGCCGTTGTGCTGGCTGCGACACGCCCGCCGGCCACCGCCGACGGTGATGCCTCCGGCCCCGCCGTGGCGGGCGCGACCGGCGTGAAGTAAAAAAATAAACCGGAAAAGGATGAATAACAGGTTGCTATGAACTAACGTCGAAGATGGGTACCAAGAACAGATGTACCTGTCGATAGCGGCTCGGAAAGGGGCTCGACTGTCAGTCAGATCGGCCCCCGGGAAGTACCGCCGTCGTGTCACCGAAGTCATTTGGAGGGCACCATGGAGTTCATGATCAGCGGACGCAACTTGACGGTCTCAGACCGGTTCCGCGAATATGCCGACGAGAAGATCTCAAAGATCGCCTCGTTGGGAGACAAGGTCCAGAGGGTTGACGCGAAGGTCACCAAGGAGACCAAGGCCCGCCAGACCGCAGAATCGCTCACGGTTGAGTTGACAGTCTTGGGACGCGGCCCCGTAATCCGCGCTGAAGCGAGTGCCGCCGACAAGTTCGCTGCCTTCGATCTCGCTTACAACAAGCTTCTTGAACGCCTGCGCAGGGCCAGGGACCGTAGAAAGGTCCATCACGGCCGGCACACCCCAAAGTCCGTTACTGAGGCCACGGCAACGCTGGAGCCCGCAAGCCCCAACGAGCCCCTCTACGTTGAGGCGGCAAATCAGCAGGCGGCCCCTGTCCCGGCTGCAGAGAAGTCGCCCTATGAGGTCGAGAACGACATTCCGGCCGGCGATTCGCCCGTCCTGATCCGCCGGAAGGTGTTCCCCGCAGCCCAGCTCACGCTCGATGACGCCGTGGACAACATGGAACTTGTGGGGCACGACTTCTACCTTTTCGTGGACAAGGAGACCAAGGCGCCGTCGGTCGTATACCGGCGTGACGGCTGGACCTATGGGGTCATCTCCCTGGACCAGACCTGCGAGCCCGGACACTCAAGTCTGGAAGAAAAGATCCTCGCCTACCGTTCAGAGGATGAGCCCGCCACCGCATAAGCTGGTGCAGACCATCCAACGAAGGGATTGACGTGCATGCATCGCTGAGCCTGGCACAGGCACGGCGGATCGCATTGGCAGCCCAGGGATTGGACAAGGAACGGCCCGCCGGACCCGTGACAGCACGGGCGGTGGGCCGTACCTTTGCCCGGCTGCACCTGGTCCAGATCGATTCCGTCAACGTAGTGTCCCGCAGCCACTTCCTGCCGTTCTTCTCCCGGCTGGGCAACTACGACCGCGCCATCCTGCAGCGCATGGCGGGGACCCACCCGCGCCGGATGATGGAGTACTGGGCGCACGAAGCCTGCTTCATCCGGCCGGACCACTTCCACGATCTGGTGCAGTGGCAGAACCGCACATGGGTGGGCGCCCACGCCATGGACCCCGAACTGCGCAACGGCGTGGCGGCGCGGGTGCTGGAAACCCTGGCGGCCGGGCAACCCCTGACCGCCGCCGAACTGACCGCCCGGCTGGGACACGTGGAGGACCGGCAGCGGGACCAATGGGGCTGGAACTGGAATGCCGTCAAAAGGGTCCTGGAACATCTGTTTGAGGAAGGCCTGGTCTCCGCGGCCTCGCGGACCGAATCGTTCGAACGACGCTACACCCTCACCGCCAGGGTGCTGCCCGGACCGGGCGGTGAGGCCGCGGCGCAAGCACGGGATGCTGCCGCCGCGATGGACCGGCTGATCGACGCAGCGGCCCGGGCCCACGGCATCGGGACCGTGCGGTGCTTCGCGGACTATTTCCGGACGCCCCAGAAAGCAGCCGCCATGGCCGTCCGGAACCTCGTGGACACGGGCCGGCTGCAACCGGTCACCGTGGCCGGCTGGGACCGACCCTTGTACCGCCATGTGGAGGCGAAACTGCCGCGGTCAGCCACCGGCCGCGCGCTGCTGAGCCCCTTCGACTCCCTCGTCTTCGAACGCCGGCGGCTTCAGGAGCTCTTCGGCTTCCACTACAGGATCGAGATCTACACCCCTGAACCGAAGAGGCGGTACGGCTACTACGTCCTGCCCTTCCTGCTGCGCGACGCGATCGTCGCGCGGGTGGACCTGAAAGCCGACCGGGCCGGGGGCCTGCTTCTGGTGCGGACCGCCCACGCCGAACCAGGCGCTCCGGAGGACACCGCCGTCGAACTCGCCGCGGAACTGAAGCTCATGGCAGAGTGGCTGGGACTGGGCGGGGTGGTTGTCTCGCCAACCGGGGACCTTGCGTCGGCGCTCGCCGAAGCCGTGGCTGAACCGGCAAACAGCAGTATCCGCTGAGAGGGAACAGGCGCCACCGGCGCTGCGTCTCTCCCGTAGACTAAACACGCCAGAATTCGGCAGCTTGAGACTGGGAGCAACTTCACGTGGCATCACTTATCGAAAAACTTCTCCGCACGGGGGACAAAAAAACCCTGCGGCAACTGCGGAACTATGCCGATTCCATTAATGCCCTGGAAAGCTCCTTCCAAACCTTCACGGACGCTGAGCTCCGTGAGGAAACTGACCGTCTGCGCGAACGCCACCAGGACGGCGAGAAGCTGGACGATCTGTTGCCGGAGGCCTTCGCGGCCGTCCGCGAAGCTTCCTCCCGTACCCTCGGCATGCGCCACTTCGACGTCCAGCTCATGGGCGGTGCCGCCCTGCACCTGGGCAACATCGCCGAAATGAAGACCGGTGAAGGCAAGACCCTGGTGGCCACTGCTCCGGCCTACCTCAATGCCCTCACCGGCAAGGGCGTCCATGTGGTCACCGTGAACGACTACCTCGCCGAATACCAGTCTGACCTCATGGGCCGCGTCTACCGCTTCCTCGGCCTGAGCAGCGGTTGCATCCTGTCCAACCAGGACCCGGCACTGCGCCGCGAACAGTATGCCGCGGACATCACCTACGGCACCAACAACGAATTCGGCTTCGACTACCTGCGCGACAACATGGCGTGGGACAGCTCCGAACTCGTCCAGCGCGGCCACCACTTCGCCATCGTCGATGAAGTGGACTCGATCCTGATCGACGAGGCCCGCACCCCGCTCATCATCTCCGGCCCGGCCCAGGGCGACACGAACCGCTGGTACAGCGAATTCGCCAAGGTCGTCACGCGCCTGCAGCCCGAGACCGACTACGAGGTCGACGAGAAGAAGCGCACGGTCGGCGTCCTCGAGGCCGGCATTGAGAAGGTCGAGGACTACCTCGGCATCCACAACCTCTACGAGTCCGCCAACACCCCGCTGATCGGCTTCCTGAACAACGCCATCAAGGCCAAGGAACTCTTCAAACGCGACAAGGACTACGTCATCCTCGACGGCGAGGTGCTGATCGTCGATGAGCACACCGGCCGCATCCTCGCCGGCCGCCGCTACAACGAGGGCATGCACCAGGCCATCGAAGCCAAGGAAGGCGTCGAGATCAAGGCCGAGAACCAGACGCTGGCCACGGTCACCCTGCAGAACTACTTCCGCATGTATGACAAGCTCGCCGGCATGACCGGCACGGCCGAGACCGAGGCCGCCGAGTTCATGAGCACCTACAAGCTCGGCGTCGTGGCGATCCCGACCAACCGCGACATGCAGCGGATCGACCAGGCCGACCTCGTCTACAAGAACGAGACCGTCAAGTTCGACGCCGTGGTCAAGGACATCGCCGAACGCCACGAAAAGGGCCAGCCGGTGCTGGTCGGCACCACCAGCGTCGAGAAGAGCGAATACCTCTCCCGCCTGCTGGCCAAGGAAGGTGTCCGGCACGAGGTCCTCAACGCCAAGAACCATGCCCGGGAAGCCTCGATCGTGGCCCAGGCAGGCCGCAAGGGCGCCGTCACCGTGGCAACCAACATGGCCGGCCGCGGTACCGACATCATGCTCGGCGGCAACGCCGAGTTCACCGCCGTCGCCGAACTGGCCAAGCGGGGCCTGGACCCCGAGGAAAACTCCGAGGAATACGAGGCCGCCTGGCCCGAGGCTTTCGAGTCCGCCAAACAGGCCGTCAAGGACGAGCACGAGGAAGTCCTCAACCTGGGCGGACTTTACGTGCTCGGCACAGAGCGGCACGAGTCCCGCCGCATCGACAACCAGCTCCGCGGCCGTTCCGGACGACAGGGCGACCCCGGCGAGTCCCGCTTCTACCTCTCGCTGACCGATGACCTGATGCGCCTGTTCAACTCCGGTGCAGCCGAACGCCTGATGAACAGTTCGGTGCCGGACGACGTCGCACTCGAATCCAAGCTCGTCTCCCGCGCCATCGCCTCGGCCCAGGGCCAGGTGGAAGGCCGCAACGCCGAGCAGCGCAAGAACGTGCTGAAGTACGACGACGTCCTGAACCGCCAGCGCGAGGCCATCTACGGTGACCGGCGCCGCATCCTCGAGGGCGATGACCTCCACGAGAAGGTCCAGTACTTCCTGGAAGACACCATCAACGCGTTCATTGACGCGGCCACGGCCGAGGGCACGGGCGACGACTGGGACTTCAACCTCCTGTGGTCGAACCTCAAGACCCTGTACCCGGTGAGCTTCACGCCGCGCGACGTTATCGACGAGGCCGGCGGCAAATCCCGCATCACGGTTGACTTCCTGAGGGAAGAGATCCTCTCTGACGCCCGTCTGGTCTACCAGGCCCGGGAACAGGCAATCGGCTCCGAAAGCATGCGCGAGCTCGAGCGCCGCGTGGTCCTGTCCGTGATCGGTCGGAAGTGGCAGGAACACCTCTACGAGATGGACTACCTCAAGGAAGGAATCGGGCTGCGCGCCATGGCGCAGCGCGACCCGCTGGTGGAGTACCAGCGCGAGGGCTTCATCATGTTCCAAGCCATGATGGAGGCCATCCGCGAGGAGAGCGTCGGATTCCTGTTCAACCTCGAGGTCGAAGTGACTCCGGCCGAGGACGTTGTGGTGGCGGACGCCGCCGGCCAACATACGGAACACCACGAGCCGCAGATCCACGCCGCGGGACTCGAGGCTCCGGAGAAGCCGGCGCAGCTGCAGTACACCGCCCCCGGTGAAGACGGCGCCGCCCAGACCCGGATCGAGGCGAAGGCTTCCGGACGCTCAGGAAACCCCGCCAAGGCTGCGGCGCAGGACATCGGCCGCCGCACCGCGAAGAAGAAGCGGCGCTAGCAGGCGGCGCCAGTCGCGGTTGCCGGCGCAGAGGCAAACGCAGGAGGACCGGAACGATTGTTCCGGTCCTCCTGCCGTTGTGCCTCCTTTCCTTGCAAACCGGGTTTCCGCTTCGAACCCGGCCTGCGTATCGTTCCCGCCCCCAGCCGACGGGTTTCCGTTTCCGGTCCCCGGCCGGGCCGCTCAGCCGATCTCCAGGACTGTGACGCGCCAGGCCACGGTGCCGCGCTCGAGCCTCAACGCGACCGCGCGGACCCGCGATTCCTCGACCACCACTGCGCTCGCCTCATAGACGTCATCCGACACCCTGCAGGCCCGGACCGACCGGACCGACGGGTTGCGGTGCAGACGGCCCGCCGTTGGCGAGCTACCGGAGGCGACCCGACGGGTCAGTGCGGCCCGGTGTTGCAGGGCCGCCAGGCACCGGGGGTCCAGCCGGCGGGAGAGCTGCTGCGCGGGCCGCGTGCCGGCCAGGACTTCGATGGCCGCCTGCACCGTGCTGCGGGAGATCGCACAAATCTCATGGTTTTCGTCGACCACGCGCAGGGGCGCCGGGACCGCAGCCGGGCGGATGGCTGGTGTTGCCGTGCCGGAGACAACCCGGAGGGCGGAGGCGGTCGTGGTCGCCGCGGCGGCGCGGATCCCGGTGACTGGATTCATGACGGTTCCTTTGCTGGGGTGCTGATGCGGGGTGATTTCTCGGCTGGTGCTGACATGTGGTGCTGACGTGCTGGGGTGACGCGTGATGCGGCGTGTCCCTAGATTCCCGGCGGGAGGACAATGACCTGTCCCGGCCGCAGGAAGTGGGGGTTGGCTCCGATAGCTTCACGGTTGTTCGCATACAGCCGTGGCCACTCTCTGGCGATGTCGGCGTCGGACGCGAGGGGTCCCAGCGCGGCCGCGGCGATGCTCCACAGCGAATCACCGGACCGGACGGTGACCTCCCTGGCTGCGCCGGGGGTGTCCTGCGTGCGCACGTGCCGTGCCGTCAGGGGGCCGGCATCCACGACCGGGCTGAGGGGTTTCCACCGGGGATCCACCGCGGAACTTACCGCGGAGCCGGTAGCCGGCACCTGCGGCGCCGGGGCGGGCGTCGGGGCAGGGGGCGAAGACGGGGCAGATTCGGGGGCGCTAGCGGGCATCGCGGCGCGGGCGGGTGTCCAGGATACCGAGACTGCCGCCGGGACTGGCCGGCCGGGATCCGGCACGTCGTGCGCGGTTGCGGCGTTGGCCATCGGAGCGGTCATGAGCTGCAGGCCAACGGCGGCGAGAACCAGCCGGCGCATGAATGCCGGGCTGAAGCGCCCCGTGGCGGCCGCCGCGCGGGTCCTGCCGAGACGGTCGAGCAGGGCCGCGGCGACGGCGATGGCGAGGGACAGGACCCACCACGTGATGACGATCAGCCCGGCGGTATTCGCCGCGATCCCCAGTTGGTCCTCGAAGGACAGTGACTGGTGGCGCTCGGAGGCTAAGTGCCAGCGCTGGACGAGGAAGCTTCCGGTGGCAGCCAGGAAGACGCCCAGCATCAGGATCACGGCTGCCATGGCCGCGTCGGCCCGGACCGTTTGCCGGGGCCGGGGTTGGGGATTCTGTCCTGTTGTCCGGTCCATCGCTAACCCTCCATCGAACTTCAACATCATTTGATACATTTTGATGTTGTTTGATGTTATTGAGTGAAGTTTGATCCCTGATGGCCATGTTTGTCTAGAGGCAGCCCGCAGCCTGTGGATTGACCGGTGCGGGAGGCGCGCCTACGCTGGCGCAATGCGGTGGGACGCCCTGTTTGACGACATGGAGGCACAGCTGGCCGCGCGCCAGCAGTTGGATTTAGAGGCAGAAATAGCAGAACGCGCACTGGTGGACGCGGCGGGGGTGGAGCTCGCCGACCGGCTGCGCGGGTCCCTGGGACTGGGCATCCGCGTTCACCTGTCGTCAGGATCCGCGTTCGAGGGGGTGCTGAGCCACGCGGGCAGCGAAGCCCTGGTCCTTGATGAGCCCCACCACCAGGTACTCGTTCCCTATGCCGCCGCCGTGCACTATGTTGGTCTTTCGCGGCTGGCGGTGCCCGAACAGTCAAGGGTCCGCCGGCGGTTAGGTTTGGGCAGCGCCCTTCGGGGCCTCGCCAGGAGCCGGGCGCGCGTGACGATTCTTGTCTCGCGGGGGCCGTCGGAGACGGCGTTCCACGGCGTTATTGACACTGTTGGCCGGGATTTCCTGGATCTGGCCGTGGCCCGGGAGGGCGGGGGCCGGCGTCCGGCGAATGACCGGCAGGCGGTGACCATCCCCTTTGGCGCCCTGGCGGGCATCAGGTCCGTCAGCGCCGCGGTCGACTAGCCAACCCTGCGGGGTCAGCTCCCTGCGGACTTCGCCTTAGCCTCTTCGATCATGCGGCTGGCCTCGGCGTAGCGTTCCTGGATGTACTGCTCCAGCATCTTCTCCTCAACACGCCACTGGCCGCGGCCGCCCACCTGGATCGCCTTGAGTTCGCCGCTGCGAACGAGTGCGTAGGCAGCCGGGGAGTTGATCTGGAGCTGCTCGGCAACGTCCGCGAGGGTCAGGAATCGGGGCATGTGTCCATTTTGCCACCGTTGGCGTCAATTGGTGCCGTTATCCACAGTTTGCTCCTGTTTGTCCCTACATCTTCCGCCCGGACCGCCGGGGCGTAACAATAGGGGTGCCAGGGGTGCCCGGCATCCCGGGAATGGACGGCGGCGACAGGGGGAGCGGACGCATGAGTGGAAGCGCGGCAGCCGAAGGGGCCCGTTTAAAGAAGCCGTCCTGGAAAGATCCCCGGCTCCTCGTCGGTATCCTGCTGGTCCTGGCATCCGTGGTGGGCGTAGTGTCGCTGGTCGGTGCCGCGGACCAGACCACTGAAGCCTATGCCGCGCGCGAGCCGATCGCCGTCGGCGAGACGCTGACCCCTGACAAGCTGCACCGGGTCAAAGTGCGGCTCGGCGAGGTCGAGCAGCACTACCTGACCCCGGAGTCCGGCCTGGATACCGGCCTCGTGGCAGTGCAACGAATCGGCAAGGACCAGTTGCTGCCGCGCGAAAGCGTCGGGCAGCTCGACCGGCTGGACCGCAAACCCGTCGCCGTCACTGTCGAAGAAAGCCTTCCCGCCCAAGCCGCGGCGGGCTCCCGAGTGGACGTGTGGGTTGCCCTGCCGGATGCCCGGAACGGCTTCAGCGAACCTGCCCTGCTCCTCTCGGGCGCCGAAATTTCCCAGATCACCGAGGGGAGTACAGCTCTCGGGTCTTCCCGCTCGACTGTGGTCATGGTGCTGGTCCCGGACGCCCAGATGCCGAAACTTCTGGGGGCGCAGGCCAACAAGGCCAAGATTGCTGTGGTGTGGAACCCGGGCGGTACCGGGCGATGAGCATACCCGTGGTGACTGTGGGGGACTCACGCGATGATCTGGTGGGAGGCCTGGAACGCCTGCACGGTCCAGTATCCGTTGTTCGGCGGTGCAGCGAGTTGGCCGAACTGCTGGCCGCCTGCCAGAGCGGCCTTGCCCGAGCCGCTGTCGTCGCGGCGGGCAGCGAAGAACTGACGGCCTCTCTCGTGGACCGCCTGTCCGCTGTGGGCGTCGTGGTCATTGCGCTGACCGACAATCCCGGGGAAACGGCCCGCCTGCGGACCATCGGCGTGGCAGCAGAAGCCCGCGGGGTTGACGCCGCGGCCCTTGCGGCACGAATTGCAGAGGCCGTGGCGCAGCTCAGCGGCACGGGAGGCGGGCCGGGAAGTGCCGCACCGAACGGCGACGCCTCCGGCATTTCCGCGGGCACGTCCTCGGGCCCTGACGAGGCGGCGCGGCCCTCCGGAGAGCACGTGGCGGGCGCCCCGGGCACTGCCGGGACGGGCCGGATCATTGCGGTCTGGGGCCCGGGCGGCGCGCCGGGCCGGACCTTGGTGGCTGCCAACATCGCTGGTGAGCTGGCCGCGGAAGGACAATCCGTGCTGCTGGTCGACGCCGACAGTTACGGCGCCAGCGTGGCCGCCCTGCTGGGACTGCTCGACGAGGCTGCCGGACTGGCCCAGGCCTGCCGGCTGGCCGACCAGGGCCTGCTCGACGCCGAGGCCCTGGTCCGGGTCGCCACCACGGTGGCGAGCAAAGCCGGGACGTTTCGCGTGCTCACCGGGATCACGAGGGCGGACCGTTGGACGGAATTGCGCGCCGCGGCGCTCACGCTGGTGCTGGAACGGGCAAGGGAGATCGCGGATGTCACCGTGGTGGACACCGGCTTCTGCCTTGAAGCCGATGAGGAACTCGGCTTTGACACCGGCGCGCCGCGCCGGAACGCGGCGACCCTGAGGAGCCTGGAAATGGCCGATACCGTCTTTGCCGTCGGGGCCGCCGACTCCATCGGAGTGCCACGGCTGGTCCGCGGCCTGGCCGAGCTTCAGGCGGCCGTCCCGCAGGCATCGCCCCAGGTTGTCATGAACAAAGTCAGGGCCGCCGCCGTCGGGCGTTCGCCGGAACGCCAGCTCAGAGAAGCATGGGCGCGATACGGCCCTTCCGTGCCGTTGTCGGCGTTCCTGCCCTCAGACCCTGCGGCGAGCGACGCCGCCTTGCTGACGGGAACACTCCTGCTCGAATCCGCCCCTGAATCTGAGCTCCGGCGTGCAATCGCCAAAATGGTTTGTGCACCTGCCCAGCGAAATAAGAAATCCTTTGGCTTTTCTTCCACAGCACAGCGCCGGGCAAAGAGCTAGGGTCATCGTAAGGGCCGCAAAGAGGCGGCTGTGAACTTCTTTTATGGAGGCGTTTCGATGTCGTCTGGGTCCAGCGTGGAGGATCAACCCGTTTCGATCGGTAGTAGCGAAAGCTACCTCGGGGATTACTACGAGCACCTCGCGGAGGAGGATTTCCGGGCCTATCCCCAGGAAGTCCTGACGGCAAGGGCCGATACCCACCGCCAGATCGCAGCGACTCGGCTGCCGGGCATCGCGAACATCGCCGTCCGCGACGAGGCCGATTGCAGCGTCCTGTACATCGTCACGGATGACATGCCCTTCCTCGTGGACTCCGTTAACGCCGAACTGGTCCGTCAGAACGCCCCCATCCACCTCGTCCTGCACCCGCTCTTCGTGGTGACCCGCAACCGCGAGACCGGCGACCTGGTCAAGGTGGCGCGCGTCCCGTCCCACCTGGGCTTCTCGAGCGGAGACACGGCGGCCATGCCGAACATCTCGCACCTGATCGCCCAGGGCGACAACGCCTCGCACATGGAATCCTGGATTGCCGTCGAAATCGACCTCGTCAGCGAACAGAAACGCGAGGAGCTCGTGAAGGGCATCTCCCGGGTGCTTGGCGACGTCCGCGCCGCCGTCGAAGACTGGCCGAAGATGCGCGCGAAAGCCCTGGAGATCTCCGCGGACTTGGACCGGGTGGCCAACCGGGCCCAGATTGCCGAGCTGCGGCAGGCGCAGGATCTGCTGCGCTGGCTCGATGACGGAAACTTCACCTTCCTCGGCTACCGCGAATACGACCTCGTCAACGAATCCGGCGAGGACGTGCTGGAACTGCGCGAGGAAAGCGGCCTCGGCCTGCTCCGCGCCGGCGCCGACGCCCGCCAGGTCCAGCACCTCACCGAGGCCGGCAGGAAGAAGGCCCGCGAGAAGCGCGCCCTCGTGATCACGAAGGCGAACTCACGCTCCACTGTGCACCGCTCGGCCTACCTGGACTACATCGGCGTCAAGAGCTTCGACGCCGCCGGAAACGTCAACGGCGAACGCCGCTTCATCGGCCTCTTCGCCACGACCGCCTACGCCGGATCCGTCCGGGACATCCCCGTGGTCCGGGAAAAGGTGGCCGCGGTCCTCGACGACGCCGGCTTCCCGCCGGACTCGCACTCGGGCAAGGACCTGCTGGGCATCCTCGAAACCTACCCCCGGGACGAGCTCTTCCAGATCGAAATCCCGGACCTCGCCGCCATAGCCACCGGCATCCAGCGGCTGCAGGAACGCCGCCGGACGCGGCTCTTCCTCCGGCCCGATATCTACGGCCGGTTCATGTCCGCCGTCGTCTACCTTCCGCGCGACCGTTACACCACCAATGTCCGCCTGCGCATTGAGCAGGAGCTGCGCGAGACTTTCAACGCCGCGTCCATCGACTACGAGGCGCGGATGACCGAGTCGGCCCTCGCCCGCCTCTTCTTCCGGATCCGGCTTCCGAAGGACGCCGATGTCAGCAACGTCAACAGCGACGAGCTGGAGAAGCGGCTGGTCCGGGCTGCCCGCTCCTGGGGCGAAGGTATTTCCGAAGTGCTGCGCGCCCGCGCCGACGGTGGGGAAGCCGGCATCAGGGAGGACCGTGCCAAGGAACTGGCGGCAGTCTGGGCCGAGGCATTCCCCGCCACCTACCGGGTGGACTACGAGATCGAAGACGCGCTGGAGGACATCGACCGCTTCGAGAAGTACGGCGCCGCCGCCGAACGGGCCGGAGAGGGTGTCAAGGAAGAGCCCGGCGTCCACGTCTACCTTCCGGAAGGCGCCGGCGCCATGCTGGAGGAAGACGCCAGGGTCAAGCTCTACATGCTGGAGCCGAAGAGCCTGAGCCAGATCCTGCCGTATTTCCACAACCTCGGCCTCGAGGTGCTGGACGAGCGCCCCTTTGAGATCGAGACCGCGGACCAGCGGGACTTCTTCCTCTACGATCTCGGCCTGAAGTACCCGGCCGGGGTGGACCCTTTGACCACGGGACAGCTGCTCGCGGACTCCTTCGGAGCGGCCGTTTCCGGTGCCGTGGAATCGGACAGCTTTGACCGGCTGGTGCTGCGCGAACGGATGCACTGGCGCCAGGTGGTCGTGCTGCGCGCCTACGCCAAGTACATGCGGCAGATGGGCAACACCAACTCCTTCGGATTCCTGGCGGACACCCTGCTGGCGAACCCGGACGTTACGCGGGGCCTCAGCAACCTGTTTGCGGCACGCTTCGACCCGGCGCTCAGCGACGCCGAACGCCAGCTCAAGGAGGCCGAGGTCCTCATCGGACTGGACGCAGCGATTGAGCGGGTCGCGACCCTTGACGCCGACCGGGTGCTGCGCACGTTCAAGAACCTGGTCCAGGCCACGCTTCGGACGAACTACTACCAGAACAAGCCCCACCTCAGCTTCAAACTGGATCCGTCCCGGATCGACGGGCTGCCGTTCCCGCGGCCGATGTACGAGATCTGGGTCTACTCGCCCCGGGTTGAAGGCGTCCACCTGCGATTTGGCAAGGTGGCCCGCGGCGGCCTGCGCTGGTCTGACCGGCGCGAAGACTTCCGCACCGAAATTCTGGGGCTCGTGAAGGCCCAGACCGTCAAGAACGCCGTCATCGTCCCCACGGGCGCCAAGGGCGGCTTCTACGCCAAGCAGCTCCCGGACCCGGCGAGCGACCGCAGCGCCTGGATGGCCGAGGGCATCGAGAGCTACAAGACGTTCATCCGTGGCCTCCTGGACATCACGGACAACCTCATCGTCACGCCCGAGGGCGAAACGGTCAGGCCGCCGGCCGACGTCGTCCGCCATGACGACGACGACTCCTATTTGGTGGTCGCGGCCGACAAGGGCACGGCATCCTTCTCCGACATCGCCAACGGGCTGTCCGCCGAGTACGGCTTCTGGCTCGGCGACGCCTTCGCCTCCGGCGGCTCGGTCGGTTATGACCACAAGGCCATGGGCATCACCGCCCGCGGCGCCTGGGAATCGGTCAAGCGCCACTTCAGCGAGCTGGACCTCGACACCCAGTCGGAACCCTTCACCGTGGTGGGCGTCGGCGACATGTCCGGCGACGTGTTCGGCAACGGCATGCTGCTCTCCAAGCACATCCGCTTGCTGGCCGCTTTCGACCACCGGCACATCTTCCTCGACCCCACCCCGGACGAGGCAGCGTCCTACGCCGAGCGCCAGCGGCTCTTCGAGCTGCCCCGGTCCTCGTGGGATGACTACAACAAGTCGCTCATCAGTGAAGGCGGCGGCGTCTTTGCCCGGCAGGCCAAGGCGATCCCCGTGTCCGCCCAGATCCGCGCGGCGCTCGGACTCCCGGACGGCACCACGGAGCTCAGCCCGCCGGAACTCCTGCGCGCGATCCTCCTGGCACCGGCCGACCTGCTCTACAACGGCGGCATCGGCACCTACGTCAAGGCCAGCACGGAAACGAACGCCGAGGTCGGCGACAAGGCCAACGACGCCATCCGCGTCGACGGCCGCGACCTGCGGGTCAAGGTGGTCGGAGAAGGCGGAAACCTGGGGATGACCCAGCGCGGACGCATCGAGGCGGCGCTGCAGGGCGTCATCCTGAACACCGACGCGATCGACAACTCGGCCGGCGTCGACTGCTCCGACCACGAGGTCAACATCAAGATCTTCGTGGACCGGATGGTCGCGGCCGGCAAGCTGGACCGCACCGAACGCGCCGACTTCCTGGCCTCGATGACCGACGAGGTCGGCCGGCTGGTGCTCGAGGACAACATCGACCAGAACATCCTGCTCCTCAACGACCGCATGCGGGTCTCCGAATGGAGCCCCAGCTACGAACGGCTCATGGACTGGCTGGAAAAGTCCGCGGACCTCAAGCGGGACCTCGAGGCGCTGCCCACCACGGCCACGCTGCGCGAGCGGCTGGAACAGGGCCAGGGACTGACCTCCCCGGAGCTCTCGGTCCTGGCCGCCTACGCCAAGATCGAACTGGCTACCGCACTGCGCGACAGCGACCTCGCCGATGACCCGTGGTTCCGCTCGACGCTGCGGGCCTACTTCCCGGAGCAGCTGCGGGAGAGGTTCGACGCCGAACTGGACACCCACCCGCTGCGCCGCGAAATCATCGCGACCATCGTGGCCAACGACATGATCAACCTCGGCGGCATCACGTTCGCGTTCCGCGCCATTGAGGAAACGTCGGCCACGGAATCGGCCGTTGCCAAGGCATTCGTCGCACTCCGCGAGGTCTACGAGCTGGACGTCATGGTCAAGGAGCTCAACGAACTGCCGGCGTCGTTCCCGACCGAACACTGGAGCACCGTTCACCTGGACATCCGGCGGCTCCTGGACCGCGCCGTCCGCTGGCTCCTCGGCCAGGGCTCGGCGTCACGTCCCATCGCCGAGATTGTGGCAGAATTCAAGCCGCTGATGGATCCCATGCGGTCCCGCCTGCTGGACTACCTCCGGGGCGACGACCGTGCCCGCGTGGCCGAGTGGCTGGAGAAGGCGCGCGGCTGGGACCTTCCGGAAGACCTTGCACACCGCTGGGCGGAACTGTTCGAAAGCTTCGTGCTCCTGGACATCGCCAAGATCGTCCATGTCAGCCCGGAGCCCGTGGCCGATATTGCCCACGTGTACTACACGGTCTTCAACCGCTTCCACGCCGATTCCCTCCTCGAGCGCATCACCAAGCTGCCGAGGGAAGACCGCTGGCAAGCACTGGCCCGTGCAGCCCTGCGCGACGACCTCTACTCCACCGTCTCGGACATGACGACGGCGGTACTGGAGAGCACCCCGGCCGGTACTCCGGCCGAGGAACGGCTGGCGGCCTGGGAGGGCCAGAACGTGGAGCAGCTGGGCCGGGCGAAGTCCATGTTCGACGAGGTCAATGCCCTTGAGGCCGATGACATGGCCTCACTGTCGGTAGCATTGAGGCTCTTGAGGTCAATCGTCCGACGCTAGGGGGCTGCTGTCCCCGGCGTCGCAAATGGAGGTGCTGTGGCAATCTTTACGGACCCTATCAGGGAGCATGCTGATTTTGGCCCGGGGGATGCCGAGTGGCTGCACCTCCTGGTCGGCGACTGGCAGATGGTCGCCGACCTCGCGTTCGCCGACCTCGCCCTGTGGTTCCCGCATCCTGAGCTCGGCTACGTGGCGCTTGCCCACGTCCGCCCCTCCACCACGCACACGGTGTTCCACGCCGACTTCGTGGGGGAGGGGATCAGGTCGGACCTGCAGCCGCTGGTCGACAAGGCGTGGGAGAGCCGCGCGATCGAACGCTCCAACGAGACCAACTGGAGCAGCGACATGGCCCTCCGGGTCGAGGCGGTCCCGATGGTCCGCAACGGCCGCACCCTGGCGATCGTCACGTCCCATATGGATCTGTCCAGTTCACGGATGCCCTCCCGGCTCGAACTCACGTACCGGCAGTGCGCCTACGATCTGCTGCGCATGGGCACCCTGGGCCTGTGGCCGGACTTCGCCTCACCGACAGGCTCGCGCCGCGGTGCCCCGCGTGTGGGCGACGGCCTGATCAGGCTCGACGCCGAGGGGATCGTGCAGTACGCCAGTCCCAACGGGGTTTCCGCGTTCCGCCGGCTCGGCGACGGCGAGTCCCTCGAGGGCCGGTCCCTGGCCGAGGTGACCGCCGGGCTCCTGAAGGACCGGCGCATGGTCGATGAAACACTGCCTCTCGTGGTCACGGGCCGCATGCCGTGGCGCAGTGAAATCGAGTCACGCGGCGTGAGCCTTTCGCTGCGGGCCATCCCGCTGCGCGACGAGCACCAGCGGTTCGGGGCCCTGGTCCTCTGCCGCGACGTCTCGGAGCTGCGCCGCCGGGAGATGGAACTGGTGACCAAGGACGCCACCATCCGCGAGATCCATCACCGGGTGAAGAACAACCTGCAAACCGTTGCGGCCCTTTTGCGGATGCAGTCGCGGCGCATGGTCAGCGATGAGGCCAAGCAGGGGCTCGAGCAGGCCATGCGGCGGGTGGCGACCATTGCCCTGGTGCACGAGACGCTGTCCCAGGGTCTGACCCAGAGCGTCGATTTTGATGAGCTGATCGGCCGCCAGTTCCGCCTCTCGGCAGAGGTGGCTTCACCCTCGCAACAGGTCAAGACGCAGCGTTCCGGACTCTTCGGCGATTTGCCGAGCGACTTCGCCACCCCGTTGGCCCTCGTCATCAATGAACTCGTCACGAACGCCGTCGAGCACGGGCTGGAGGGACGGACCGGCACGGTCTGGCTGGTCGCCGACCGCTCGGAAACCGAAGAAGGGGACGAGCTTCTCACGGTACGGGTGGAGGACGACGGCGTCGGGCTGCCGGACACGCCGTATGTCGAGGGCCTGGGCCTGCAGATCGTCCGCACACTGGTCACGAGCGAACTGGGCGGCACCATCCACTGGCAGGCCAGGGACGGCGGCGGAACCGCAGTCCAGATTGTCCTGAGCCTTACGACCCATTGAGCCTGCCACACCGGGACGGTGATTTTCGTGGACGCCGCTGCCCTGCGGCGCGGCCCCGTTGACCGGACGCCCCTCACGGGCTCATGCTCCGGCCTGGTCCGCGGGACTGCGGAGAACGGCTTAAACGGACAATGGCCGCGGGAC
>NZ_BAAAQB010000038.1:124318-149217 GCF_039531445.1 Arthrobacter humicola
GTCCTCGCTCATGCCGCCCCAGACGCCGGCGTCCTGGCCGGACTCCAACGCCCATTGCAGGCAGGTGTCCACAACGGGGCAGCGCCGGCAAACGCTCTTCGCTTCCTCGATCTGCAGGAGGGCAGGGCCGGTGTTTCCAACGGGAAAGAACAGCTCCGGGTCCTTGTCAAGGCAGGCTGCGCGGTTACGCCAATCCATGCTGATCAGTCACTCCATTCCTGGGAACTCGTTAAATGCCTTTGTGAAATTATTCACTAGAGGCTTCATAAGAAAAGGGCCCATTGGGGCCCCCTCGGTCATCTGGATTAAGCGTGTCATGTTAACGCTGTGTAAACAAGGGGTAATAGAGGTCAAAATGCCTCGAGACCGTGAGCGATGCATCACATTGAGTAGCGACGTCCTCACATCTAGACGACTATGTCCGGTAGTGTGCCAGTGTGTCAAGGCCCCCCGTGAACCCCGAAGATCCCCGCGAAAATGCCGCTGAAAATGCGGGCGACAGTCCAAGCAACCATGCAGGGGGGAATCCCGGCGAAAATCCCCTCCGGCGCGAGGCCGGCGACCCCGCCACAGCCGTCGTGCGGCCCCGCGCCGTCGTCGTCATCGCCGTCGTCGTGGCGCTTGAAGCCACGGCCCTGCTCCTGGCGGGCGTCTGGTACGGGACCCAGCTCGTGACCGGGGCACCGGTACTCTCCTTCTGGGGCGCCGTCTTCACGCTGTGCCTCCTTCTGGCGGCCTCCGTCTGGCTTTTCGCCGTGGCACGCTTCCTCATGCGGGGGTTCCGCTGGCCGCGGGCAGGTGCCCTGATAGCCCAGCTCATCGTCCTGAGCATCGGCTTCCCGACCCTGACCGGCGGCTATCCGCTCGCCGGACTGGCCATGGTGGTTCCTGCAGCCACGGCCATTGTGCTCCTGTTCGACAAGCGGGTCATCGCCTTCGGGTCACGGGCAGCCGGAGCCCCGCCCGCCCTGTAGCGACCCGCAGCCTACCTCCCGCCCGCTCACGTCGAGTCCTGTAGCGGCCCAGCACGTGCGGCCCTCCGTCCGGGGGATATGCGGACCGGGCCGCCGGTAAGTCGGTCTGCAGCCAGTTGGACGGGCGTCGCCCGGCCGTCGGATATGACGACAGCGCGTCCTGGCGGAGGATTCTGTTCCGGTTCGAACCGAACGCCGAACATGTCGCCGTCGATGAGACCCCGCGGACGAATCAGGACCGCCCGTCCCTGGCTGCGCGCGATGCCGGCGAGGGTTACGCGTTGCCCGAATCCGGGGCCGGAACCCGCGGCCAGGACCACACGCCAGCCCAGGCTGTTTAGCGTCGCCAGGTTGCTGTTGGCCTCGGGCGGGAGCAGATCAGCGTCATCTGCCAGCGCTATCGCAGTCCGGTCGAGGGTGCCAGCGAGCGCGGAGGCATGGACTGCGGACCAGTATTGGCCGGGATCGGTCCCTGGCTGCGGTGAGAGCCATGCTCCTGCAGGGTTCATCGCCGGGAGCGCGGCCAGCAACGTGCTCTTCCCGGATGCCGGGCCGCCAAGGACCGCAAGGACACCGCCGGCCGGCAGCCGGATTCCACACGGCCGGAGCTCGTCTCCGGCCACCCCGATGAGCAGTTCGGTGGCCGGGACCGGGACCCGTGCGGTCCCGGGCACTCCACCATCCACTGCACGATCCACTGCAGCAGACGCGGCAGCGATCGTGGACGCGGGTCGCACGGACGGCGCAGGCGGCGCACTCCGAGGGCCGCCCCCGGGAGCCCTGCAGCCGGCCAGAACCTCGTCCACCGTCACCAGTGTTGGCAGGGCGTCGACCCGAAACGGCTTCGTCGCGACGGCTCCGAAAACCTTGCTCCGCCCGCCAGTTGCCATCGGCTCGAACATCTGGGCCGGGTGCCCGGTTGCCCCGGGAACCGGGACGAACGCACCGAATACGGCGACGCGCCCCGGGATCGGCCCCAACGCCGGAAGCCGCGGCCAGGCAAGACGGCCCGCGTCGGTGGACCCCGCGGGAAAGAAGATCCGGTTTGGCAATGCGGCGAAAAACCTGGACGTCACGAGCTCGCGCTCGCCGGAGACCACAACAGTGATCCCGGCCCGGGGTCCGTCGCGCACGATGTCATGGACCAGGTCTTCGGCCCATGCCAGCGGCCCGGAACGGAAGGCCGACACCCAGGTACCCCAGGCGTTGAGCACCAGGACCAGTAAGGGCCGGGGGGAGGCCGCCGGCACACTGAGCCGGAAAGTGACTTCTTCCGCGACCCGTTGCAGCACCCTGGCGGCCCGTCGGAGTTCGTGCAGGCCTGCCACCGCGCCGGACCGGGGCGCCGCCGCGATGGAGACGAATGCACCGGTGGCGTCGAGGACGTAGAGGTGCGACTCCAGATTGCCGGCCAGAAGCTGATCGACTGTGAGGGCCAGAGTGGCGTCGCTGGTGCCGGCCCCGGCGCCGACGAAGCCCAGATGCCCATGCTTGTCAGGGCTCCAGCTCAGTTCCCTGACGCATTGGAGTTCCGGCAGGTCTACCCGGCCCAATCGGATCAGGTCCCGGTCGGCCTGCCCTGGACCCGGGTACGGCAATCGTTCCGGCAGGGGGTCCGCTACGGGCCGGCGCGGCAGCGGGCCGCCGCGTTCCTGCCAAAGGCCCGCAACGACGTCGATGAGCGGCGCGGCCACCTGTGCCGGCGTCCGGGCCGCGGCGCCGGAGTCTTCCTGCCGACCGGGGAAGCCGTCGGCCGCGAGGCCGGCCGTCTGCGGCCGGGTCAAAGTCTCCGTGACTGTGCGCACCGTGACTGTACCGTCTGCCGGCGCGTCCGTCCCGGACGTCATGGTGGCCGTCTGGAACTCCTCTGGGGATTGTGTGCCGCGGATCAAGAACGCCCGCCCGGGCCGTGCGATGGGGATGGCGGCCGCGAGGCCGGAGCCCATGACGTCGACCGATTCGAGGCTGGACTGGACCCGGAGGGCGATGCAGGTGGTGACATTGGCCCTGATGTCGGCGTTCAGGGCTCCCTGAGGGCGCTGGGTGGCCATGATGAGATGGATCCCCAGCGACCGGCCGATGGCAGCAATCCGCATGAGTTCGGACAGGGCGTCGGGGGCTTCGTCCACCAGGATCCTGAACTCGTCAACGACGATGACCAGATAGGGCACGGCCGGGCCGTCCCCTCGTGATGACTCATACGTCGCAAGATCCGGCGCATTCACCCGAGCCAGCAGCTCTTCCCTGCGCCGAACCTCGGCCCGCAATGAGACGAGCGTGCGCTCCACGTCGGGAGCGCCGAGATCCGTCAGCAGGCCGACGCAGTGCGGGAGCCCGGTCAGCGGGCCCAGGCCCGAGCCGCCCTTGAAATCGATGAAGAGCAGGTTGACCCGGTCCGGGGGATGACTGGCCGCGAGCCCGGCGGCGAAGGTCCGCAGAAACCCCGATTTCCCGGAACCCGTAGTCCCTGCGACCAGGAAGTGCGGGCCGTCCGCCTTCACATCGATCCGAATGGCCCCCGAGCTTCCCATACCGACAAGAACCCCCAGTCCGGCGGGGGAGCGGCTCCGGGCCCAGCGCCGGGAGATATCCGCAGCCGCGAGGGGAAGAACGTCCGCCAGTCCACAGCGGTGCGGGACGGTTGGCGGGAGATCCGCCGGGGTCCGCCCGGCGGCGTTGAATCTGCGGCAAAAACGGTCAAAGACGCCCGGCGGGACAAGATCAGGGATGAACTCCACAGGTGGGGCTTCTGCCGTGATGAGGGCGCCGGGCCGGCCGAGGACGATGCCGGGGTGCTGATCGGGGCCTTGTTCCGGTAGATACTCAATCACCCTCCAGCCGTATGCCGTGGCCAAGTGCCGCAACGTGGGCCGCGTTCCGGCAGCGGCCCGACCGGCAGCGGCCCGACCGGCAGCGCCCCGTTCGGCCGCGTCCTCATCGGCAACGTCCGGACCGGCCGCGGCACTGAACTTCCTGGCTTGCCAGGGAGCGTCCCAGAGGATGAGGACTCCGTGGGCACCTCCCTCCCCGGGGCCGCCAGCCAAGCGGGCTGCGGTGACAGCGTGAGTCGCGGACAACGTGACGCCGGGCAGGAAGCGCGCCGCCAACGGCAGCGTGTCCGCCGCGCCGTGCAGGAGCACACAGGTGCTGCCGGCGTGGGGGTAGGCGGCCAGTTGCAGGATGAAGGAGCGCAGCAGCCCGGCGGCCGCGGCCGCGGGCCCGTGGATAGTCACCACCGCAGACGCCGGGTCCAAGGTTAGGGGCGCCGGGCCTAGGGCCGGGGGCCGGAAGCCGGATTCGGGCGGTTCCAGCCGGATATTCGCCCGCTGATCCGCTAGGCCGAGTCGCAGCCAGATGCCCGGAGGCTCCCCGCGGGATGCGCCGCGTGGTGCGGAGGCCTCGGCCGCAGAAGTAAGAACAAGGTCCGCCGCGGAGGGGGCGGCCTGCCGGCGTCGGTCCCGGTCCTGCAACACCGCCGCCGCGATGGCAGCGGCGAGCCCGCGGCGCTGGCGCCGGCCCGACAGAACCGGGACGAGGACGGATACGGCAGATACCGCGGTAAAGGCCAGGAACATCCACATGCCGGTGAGCAGCGCCAGGCCGATGCCGGTCAGGAGCGGCAGCACCGCGGCCAGAACCACGGCGGCCCGGTGGCCTGGGGCAGCGGTGCCGCGGACAACAAGTGGCTCGGCCACGCTGCCGCCTGCATACGCCGTCAGGGAGGCCGCCGCAGCGTCCGGCTCGGTCGGCGGCCCTAGCCGGAGCGACATGGTGGAGTCGCCGCAGCGGATCGAGGACGCCGTGGTTACCGGCGCCGCCCGCACTTTGCGGCCGTCGACGCTGGTTCCGTTCGCGCTCCCGAGGTCGACGATCGTGACGGCCGAGTCCGAGACGTCCAGGCGTGCGTGCTCCCGGGAGAGTGCGGCGTCAGGGATCTGGATCTCTGTCCCGCTGCGTCCGATCCGGAACTGGCCCCGCTGCAGCGCGACGACGGTGCCCGCGCCGGGACCGCTGTGGACGGCGAGCAACAGCATGGCAGGTTTCGGGTGCCCGGGCCGGGGCCGGGATCGCGCGGAGGAACCATCGGGAGACGCGGTGCCGGCAAATCCACTGCCCGCAAGCCCGGAGCCCCTAGTGGACGGAGCACCGTCAATCAGCACGGCGCCCGGGACCAGGGGAGCGACGCCCACCGTCATGGCGGAAACCGGGGCTCCCCGGACAAACAGTTCACCTGTCCCGTGGCGCCGGGCGATGGCAGCTTCCAGATCTGCGCCGGTGCAAGGGGCTGGCATATCGACGGCGAGCTCGATGAGCTGCCCTTCCGTCGTCGATCCAGACCCGTGGGTGCCCTGCGTGAGAGTGCCGTGGAGGGCAGTGCCCGGCACGAGCGTGCAGTGGAAAATCATCAGGGGGCGTCCTTTCCCGCGTGGCGGCCCGCTTCCCACGTTAGGGGCGCGTCGGCTTGGTTGCGGCCGCGAAATTGGGCTATGTGGACAACCCCGGAGCAGGCAGCGCATGCGCAGCACCCGCGCCGTACGCGCGCAGCACCCGCGCCGCATACGGGCTGCAAGCGCGCCGCACGCGGGCCGCGCGACGCGGGCCGGGCGCCGACTGCAATGGCGCCTCGGGTAGGCTAGAGCAGCAGACAATGCGCAACATTGGGCTGCCCGCATTCGAATCAGGAGAGTTTGTGACCGCTGACCTCGTCATCGTAGGGTCGGGCTTCTTTGGCCTGACAATCGCAGAACAGGCCGCCACAGAGCTGGGCTTGAAGGTAGTCGTCATCGACCGCCGCCACCACATCGGCGGCAATGCCTACAGCGAAAAGGAAGAACAGACCGGCATCGAGGTGCACCGCTACGGTGCCCACCTCTTCCACACGTCCAACGACCGTGTGTGGGAGTACGTGAACCGCTTCACCACCTTCACGAACTACGTTCACAAGGTCTATGGCGTGCACAAGGGCGAGGTGTACTCCCTGCCCATCAACCTGGCCACGATCAACCAGTTCTTCCGGGCCAACCTCACCCCCGGCCAGGCGCGGGAACTGATCACCGAACAGGCCGGCGAACTGGCGGGCACCGATCCGCAGAACCTGAACGACAAGGGCATCCAGCTCATCGGCCGTCCGCTCTACGAGGCGTTCATCAAGCACTACACCGGCAAGCAGTGGCAGACGGATCCCAAGGACCTGCCCGCGGGCATCATTTCCCGCCTCCCCGTCCGGTACAACTACGACAACCGTTACTTCAACGACAAGTACGAGGGCCTGCCGACCAACGGCTACACGGCCTGGATCGAGAAGATGGCCGAGCACCCGAACATTGAGGTCCGGCTCAACACGGACTTCTTCGACGAGTCGCACGAGTACAGCAAGGACAAGGTGGTCGGCACCATCCCGGTTGTTTATACCGGTCCCGTCGACCGCTACTTCGACTACGCCGAAGGCGATCTCTCCTGGCGCACGATCGACTTCGAGGAAGAAGTCCTCGACGTCGGCGATTTCCAGGGAACTTCCGTGGTCAACTACAACGACGACGACGTGCCGTTCACACGCATCATCGAGCCGCGCCACTTCCACCCGGAACGCGACTACCAGACGGAGAAGACCGTCATCATGCGCGAATTCTCCCGCGCGGCGGAAAAGGGCGACGAGCCCTATTACCCGATCAACACTTCCGCCGACCGGGAGCGCCTGCTTAAGTACCGCGACCTCGCGGCAGCCGAGAAGGACGTCCTCTTCGGCGGACGCCTCGGCACCTACAAATACCTGGACATGCACATGGCCATCGGCTCTGCCCTGACCATGTTTGAGAACAAGATCCGGCCGCATTTCGAGGCCGGCGCCACGATTGAAAGCGGAGGAGTGGACGCATGAGCGCCGCTGAAACGACACCCGGCTGGAACCCGATTCAGCGGGTCATCCTGCCATCGACGGACCAGACCGACACCGTATCCCTCTACGTTGACGCTGGCACCGCCAGCGGCATCCGGCTCCGGGAGAATGACGAATTCGCCCGCACCCCCAAGCTGCTCGAAGACAAGCTGCAGATGTTCAGCTCGGAGAGCCGCGAGGCGCACTTCGAGGACCTCCTTGGCCGGCACTCCATGCGCGTGCGCTCCGGGGAGCAGATCTCGTTCGGCACCTACTTCAACGCCTTCCCTGCCAGCTACTGGCGCCGCTGGACCTCGGTGCGTGACATCCGCCTGGTCGTGGAGACGTCGGGCCCGGGAACGGTCACCGTCTACAAGTCGAACGCCCGCGGCTCAGTCCAGCGCGTCGACGGCAAGCACGTCGACGGCGACACCACCTCCACGTTCGAGCTCTCGCTCAAGCCTTTCGGCGACGGCGGCTGGTACTGGTTCGACCTGGCCGCCAGCACCGGCGACCTCGTCCTGAAGAACGGCGCGTGGCAAGCCACCGGTGGCCCCGCGACCAAGGGCCAGGTGACCCTGGAAATCACCACGATGAACAAGCCGGACTTCTGCCTGAACAACGCCCGCATCCTGGCGGAGAACGCGGAGGTCCTTGAGAACGTCAAGGAAATCCTGATCGTGGACCAGGGCACGCAGAAGGTCCAGGACCAGGAGGGCTTCGCCGCTGTGCGGGACGCCCTCGGCGGCAAGCTGCGGGTCATCAACCAGGCCAACCTCGGCGGCTCCGGCGGCTTCGCGCGGGGCATGTTCGAGGCCGTCGAAAACGGCAGCGACTACGCCCTGCTGCTCGACGACGACATCGTCGTCGAACCCGAGAGCATCGTCCGGCTCCTGACCTTCGCCGACCACTGCCGCAAGCCGACGATTGTCGGCGGCCACATGTTCGACCTCTACAACCGCAGCGTCCTGCACACCTTCGGCGAGGTGGTGGACCCCTACCGGATCGTCCCGGCCCTGCCGCATGCCGACATGGAGACACGGCACGATTTCAGCGTCGCGAACCTGCGCCAGACACCGTGGCTGCACCGCCGCGTGGACGTGGACTACAACGGCTGGTGGATGTGCCTGATCCCCACGAAGGTGATCCAGGAAATCGGGCTGTCCCTGCCTCTGTTCATCAAATGGGACGACGCCGAATACGGGCTGCGCGCCCGTGAAGCGGGCTTTGCCACGGTGTCGATGCCGGGTGCTGCCGTCTGGCACGTGTCCTGGATCGACAAGGATGACCTCGTCGGCTGGCAGGCCTACTTCCACGCGCGGAACCGGCTGATCACCACCCTGATCCACAGCCCGTACCCTAAGGGCGGCCGCGTGCTGCGCGAATCTTTCCAGTCCGACGTCAAGCACCTCGTGTCCATGCAGTACTTCACCGAGCACGGGCGTATCGACGCGCTGCGGGACCTCCTGAAGGGTCCCGACGACCTCCACAAGGTGCTCGGCACCAAGCTGCCGGAAATCAACGCGCTGAAGGCGCAGTACCCGGACGCCCAGCTGAAGGAAGACGTCGATGACTTCCCGGCGCCCAAGATCGGCCGCGGGCCGATGGGCGGGACCGTCGTGGGCCTTCCCAGCAAGAAGCAGCTGATCCCGTGGGGCATCAAAACGGTGGCGCGCCAGCTCATCAAGGCGCCGGGACCGGAAAGCGCCGAACGGCCCCAGGGCTACCTGGCCCACCGCGACAACCGGTGGTACCGGGTGGCGCACTATGACAGTGTGGTGGTCTCCAACGCGGAGGGCACGGGCGCCTCGTGGTACCAGCGCGACCCGAAGAAGCTCAAATCGATGCTGACCGAAGCGACCATGCTGCACGCAAAACTGTTCCGGGAATGGGACAGTCTTGCCGCACAGTACCGCCGCGCCGTCACCGAGATCAGCTCCATCGACGCGTGGAAGAAGACGTTCGAGGCGAACTCCGAGGACGGCAGGTAGATGGCTGGTCAAACCGACCAACTGATCAAGCCCGGATCCGGGCACGGGCTCCTGGACGTCTACGGCGACCGCTTCCTCCTGAAGCTGCTGGTGCGCAAGGAAATCAAGGTGCGCTACCGCGGCTCCGTGCTGGGCCTGCTGTGGTCCTATGTGAAGCCGCTCGTGCAGTTCCTGATCTACTTCGTGGCGCTGGGCATCTTCCTGAACCTTCAGCGGGGAACGCCAAACTATGCGATCTACCTGTTCTCCGGCATTGTCCTGGTGAACTTCTTCACGGAATCACTGTCCAACGCCACCCGCTCGATCGTGGACAACCGGGACCTGATCCGGAAGATCTACCTGCCCCGGGAACTCTTCCCGGTGGCAACGGTCTGGGTCTCGGCAGCGCACTTCCTGCCCCAGCTGGTGGTGCTGGTCGGTGCCTGCCTGGTGGTCGGGTGGGCGCCCACGCTGCTGCAGCTCGCCGCGGTGGTCCTGATCTTCCTCATGGTCGCCGTCCTGGGCACGGGCCTGGGCCTGCTGTTCGGCGCCATGAACGTCTATTTCCGGGACTCGGAAAACATCGTCGACATGATCGTCATGGTCGTCACCTGGGCTTCTCCGGTCCTCTACCTCTGGACGATGGTCGCAAAGGTGATGGGCGACTGGTTCTGGATCTACCAGCTGAACCCGATGACGGTCGCCGTCGAGGTCTTCCACTGGGCCTTCTGGGAACCGACGCTCAAGGCGGACCAGCTGGTCAACGACGCCACACCCCCCGGCATGCTGACGCTGTGGCTGCCCATCGCCATGCTGATCACGCTGGCCGTGCTGTTCGTCGGGCAGTTGACGTTCCGCCGGCTCGCCGTCCACTTCGCTCAGGAGCTCTGACATGACGCCGCAAGGCCACGTGGCCATCATCTGCACCGACGTCCGGAAACAGTTCGTGCTCCGGCACACCCGTTCCCTGAAGGAAGCCCTCGTCTGGCTCGTGAGGGGGCGCAAGGGTGACCTGTCGAAGAAGTTCCTGGCCCTCAACCACGTCTCGCTTGAAGTCAAGCAAGGCGAGACGGTGGCGCTCATGGGGCTCAACGGCTCCGGAAAGTCAACGCTCCTGAAGCTCATTTCCGGGGTCCTGCAGCCCGACGGCGGCACGGTGCGCACGCGCGGCCGCGTCGCCGGCCTGATCGAGGTCGGCGCAGGCTTCCACCACGACCTCAGCGGACGGGACAACGTCTACCTCAACGGCGCCATCCTGGGCATGACCGAAAAACAGATCGACGAGAAGTTCGACTCGATCGTGGAATTCTCCGAAATCGGCGAGTTCATCGACACCGAGGTGAAGTTCTATTCCTCCGGCATGTACCTGCGGCTGGCGTTCAGCATCGCTGTGCACACGGACCCGGAAGTCTTCCTGATCGACGAGATCCTCGCCGTGGGTGACGAGCCCTTCCAGCGCAAGTGCATCGCGAAGATCAAGGAACTCTCGGACATGGGGAAGACCCTGTTTGTCGTGAGCCATGACCTGGACCTCGTGGCCACCGTGTGTGAGCGCGGTGTGCTGCTCGAACACGGCCAAATCGTCATGGACGGAGAAGTGCACGACGTCGTCGGCGAACTCCGGCGCAGGTCCCTCGCCATGTAGCAGGTCCCTCGCCGTGTAGCGGCGTGCCCGGCCGGCTCCCCGCAGGCTGTCCGTTAGGATAGGCCCGAAACGGGGGCTCAGCCCCGTACCGGGGGATGCGGGAGCAACGATGACAGCTGTGGGGTCCAGCGAGCGACGCGGCAGGGGACCGGGGCCTTCGTGGCCCGGTTGGCTGCGAATCATGACGAGGGCCGTGGCAGCCGCGGCCGTAACCGGCATCGTGGCGGCCAGCCTCGCCCAGGGAGCCTCCGCGGACAGCTCCCCGCCACCGCAGCCCGCACCATCGGCCACCGCAGGCAACGCCGCCACCGCCAGCCCACCCACGGCGGCGCCGGCCACGGCGACCGCTGGGCCGGCCACGGCAACACCGGCCACTGCGACCGCTGGCCCGGTCACGGCAACAACACAACCGACGCCGACGGCGACGCCAAAACCGACGCCGACGGAGTCGTCACGCGCGACGGCAGAACCGACGCTGGCCGCTAAGGCGCCGACGGCGGCGCCCACGGCAGCTGCCGCGGAGGCGGCGATCCGCGTCCCCGGTGCCATCGGCGTCGAATACGAGCGCCTCGGCGGCGCCACTGGAGCCGCGGGCCCCGCGACGGCCGTGCAGCAATGCGGCCTGGCCGGCGGAGGCTGCCTGCAGACCTTCAAACACGGAACGATCGCCTGGAGCAAAGCCACCGGCGCCCACCTGCTGACCGGGGCGCTGGAGGACGCCTGGCTCAAGAGCGGCGGCGTCACAAGCTATCTCGGCTACCCGACCGGGGACGCCCGCTGCGGGGGAGATCCCCGGGTGTGCCAGCAGGCATTCCAACGCGGCAGCCTCTACAACGTGACCGGGAAGGGGACCTTTCCAGTCTGGGGCGCCATCAATGCCACCTATGAATCCCTCGGCGGACTGAACGGGTATCTCGGCTATCCGCTGGACGCCGAGACCTGCGGCCTGCCCGGCGGGGCCTGCACGCAGCGCTTCCAGCGCGGCGCCGTGTACTTTGCCCCCGGTGCCGGGACCTTCCCTGTGTGGGGCGCCATCAACGCCCGTTACCTTGCCCTGGGCGGTAGCCGGGGCTACCTGGGCTACCCGACGGGCGCCGAAAGCTGCGGGCTCCGCGGCGGTGGCTGCGCCCAGTCCTTCCAGCGCGGACGGATCTACTATGCGGCCGGCGCCGGGACCCAGGCAGTGTGGGGTGGTCTCGGACAGTTCTACGCGGCCCGCAAGGCCCAGGACGGCGCCCTCGGGTACCCGGTCACGGCCGAGGCCTGCGACCGGAGCGGTTTCTGCAGCCAGTCCTTCCAGTACGGCGTCCTCCAGTGGGTTCCGGGATCCGGCGTCCGTTACAGGCTGACCTCGGCCGCTTACTGCCCGGCCCTCAACTCCGGAGCCGTGAAGTACCGCACCGCCGGCGCCTCGCGGGTGTCCTTCGCGATTGCCGACGACTACAGGTCCACCCGCATCACCTTCATTACCTGCGTCCGCCAGCCGGACGGAAGCTACGCCAAAGAATGGGGCGCGCTCGGGCACGCCGGCGAGTCCGGCTTCGCGGCGCCTGGCGTCGCGACCGGGCCCACCTGGCAGGCGTTCTCCCCGACGGGGTCTTTCACCGTCACCCAGGCCTTCGGCCTGGGCAACCCCGGGACGGCCCTGCCGTACCGCACCCTCAATCCCTATTCGCGCTGGGGCGGCCGGCTCAACGCGAACTACAATAAGTACTTCGAGTCGAGCTCGGACGTTTTCCCGGACGAGAACATGTGGTACTTCGCAACCCGGCCGTCCCATGATTACCGCCAGGGCGTCGTCATCAACTACAACCGGCCGCCGGATGCGCCCATCACCATGAATGCGGGATTCGCGATTTTCCTCCACGGCAACAACCTGCCCACCTGGGGTTGCATCTCCCTCAACGACGGAGACCTCCTGCAATACCTGAGGACGGCGCATTCGGGAGACCGGTTTGTGATGGGGGTCGCGTATGACATCTTCAACTAGCTCAACCAGCCAGGCCGTTCCCCGGGAGGGTGAGGCAGCGGGCCGACGACACCCGGCCCAGTGCCCGGCGCGGCGCTCCGGCCTGCGCTACACCGGCCTGCTTGCCCTCGCCGCAAGCCTGGCCCTGGCCGGATGCACCGCCGCTCCGGCCCCTGCCCCGGAACAGTCCGCCGCCGTCCCGACGTCGGCTCCCACTCCGACCGCAACCTCCGGAGTCGCCCCCGGGAACGAGCCGTTGACGCACGACGGCCGCACTGTGGCGCCGTCGACGGGCGACCGTTGCGCGCAGCCGGCGCTGCCCGATGTCCGGCGTGTGCTGGGGGCTGTGGCCGCCAACGTTCAGCCGGCGGAAGCCCAGGCGTCCTCGAAGGACGGCGTTGCCGACGTCGTCTGCACGTTCGCACTGGCCCCCGTCGGTGCCGGAGAGGCCGCCGATGTGGGGAATGCGCTTCTTGTGGCCAGGACCACCGCGCCGGACCAGGCTGCGCTGGACGGACTCGGACTGCCCCGGCTGATGATGTCTCCCGAGCCCGTCCCGGACTTGGGGGCCAAGGCGTGGTACTCGGTCAACCGCCTCAGCGGGACTACGGAATATGTCCTTGAGGCAGCGAACGGTTTGACCGTGGTGCGGGTAACCGTTGCCCTCCCGGCCGATGCGGCCGAGCCGGAGAACCTGAAAGCCGAACTCGCCGAACTCGCCAAGCTCAGCTAGGCGGCACTCATTTAGCGGGCCGCATTCCAGGGACTCGTGTCCGGACCCACTTTCCCGGGACTCATGTGCCCCTGCAGGCTGTCACTTCGTAAAGCCGTGCGCCGCCTTCTGCCAGTACGAGCCGGACGGCCAGCGAGTTGTTGAGGTTCTCCAGTCCCGGGAAGGGATGATCGCCGAAGTGGACTTCATTGGCGCCAAAGTCCAGGACGTAGCGGACGCCCGTCGCCTTCAACGCGGCACAGACGTCAGGATCGGTGTCGGCGTTGCGGAGGTTCCGGTTGAGGATGTCGACGGCGGCCGTGTTGGCCGTCAGAATGTGTTTGGCGGTGGTCTCGCGGTGGGCCAGGGCATAGGCCAGGGCACCGCCGGTCCACGGGTTCACGGCGATGGCGTCGCCCTCGGGAACAATCCCGTCCAGCCGGTCAATGATCTTCTGTTCGTCCGTGGAGATGAGCAGCGAATGGTCGGTTTCGAGGTAGTTCATCCGGGCCGAACCGATGGCGGCCCTCATCGAGGGAACCTGGGACGCAACCACGGCAAGCGCCAGTACGCCGCAGATGGCGGTGAAGGCAATCCTGCTGCCGCGGCCGGCCCCTGTCTTTTCCTTGGCTGCACTGTCCGTCTCTGCCGGGCGCGACGCTGCCAGCCGGTCAAGCCTGCGGCGCAGCCAGACGGCGAAAGAATCGACGCCGACGGCGGCAAACGGCAGGGCCGTTAGCGGCAGGAGCGCCGCGAGCCTGTTGCTGTCGTTGTACCAGACGCCGGTCAGGGCGCTGCGCAGATCGCCCTTCAGGGTGCCGGAGACGACCACGTACAGCACACCGGTGATGACAAAGGCTGCGATCATCCATGTCCCGCCGCCGCGCCGCCAGCACACGTAGAGTCCGATCAGCATGAGCACGCTGACGCCGATCGCAGCCGGGCGGTCGATCGCGGCGTTGGCGACAACGTCCCACACGGCACCCCGGGGCGTTTGCACGGGTTCCCAGAATGCGGCATCTTCCGGCGGCCGGATATTGGTCCACAGCAGATAGAGGGCCACCGCACCGGCGCCCAGGCCCAGGCTGGCAAGGAGCCGGACGTTCCGGTGGCGGGCCCGGTAACCGTGGTCGGCGGCCAAACGGGCGTAGGCCTGCAGGACGATCGGAACCGAGAGCGCCAGGAGCGACATGAAGCCGTTCGGATGGGCAAGGGCAAGTCCCGGAAGGATCAGCAGCGGCAGCGTGAACCGCGGCATCGGCGGCCACTGAAGATCGCGCGCGACCCGGAACAGCAGGGCAATGCTGGCCAGGACGGCCGGGAGCATGCTGATGGCCAGGAAATTCGGGTACAGCACGCCGAAATCCAGCAGCAGGAGCGGGAACGGCGCGAACAGTGCGGATAGGATCGCGGCAGCGCCGACGGCCACCGGCCGGTTGCCCGCCACTGTCCGTGTCAGCATCATGCAGCCCAGCGGCCACACCACTGCGGCCACTGCCATGTTCAGCACGTTCACGGCCGCCGTAATCGGCAGGCCTGTCAGTTGGACGAGGGCCGCGGCCAGGCCGTGCCAGGCGGCGGGATAGAAGTAGGGCGCCGCGTCGCCGCTGGTCATCTTCGACATCGACAGCGAGGACGCGTTGCCGGTATCGAGAATGTATCGCACCCCGTTGAGGTGGAACACGTTGTCGAATGTCTGGGAGAAGCTTTCCGGAGTGCCGAAAACGACTGCGAGTTCAAGCAGGATCAGCGCCGCCCCCGCGACGAAGGCCGCTGCAACCCAGACGTCGCTGCGGGGCCGGCCTGCCTTAGGGTGCTGCGCGTCGGCGGGCGAAGTTCCCGCGGGGCATGCCCCGAGGGAGGCGGTGGTCAGGGTGTGCCGCAGGCTTCTGCCCGGGTGCAGGCGCCGGAGCGCGAAGAATCGGATGCCGAAGAGCAGGGCGGCGAGCAGGATGCCCCCGGCCAGCACGGCAGCGGGCGACCACGGGATGTGCGCGAACGGCAGGACCACGGCGAGGACCGCTGCAATGGAAATTGTGACCGGTCCTGCCAGGGCGGCCGCGGACAGCCGCCGCAGGCCCAGGCTCAGTGTCACGAGGCCGCCGGGCAGCAGGAGGAACAGCGCTGCCTCGAGCAGGTACGGCAGCGTCTGGAACCAGGTCAACGTTTCAGCTTCGAAGAAATGCGGGCACCGGCAGGTGCCGGCCCGCCGCAGGCGGGCGCGTCAGGACAGGCGGGCACGTCAGATGGTCTGGTCCAGCAGTCCCAGCAGATAGGCTCCGTAGCCGCTCTTGACCAGGGGCTCCGCGCGCTGGCGAAGTTCGTCGTCGGTCAGGAAGCCCAGCCGCCAGGCGATCTCTTCCGGGGCGCCGATCTTCAGTCCCTGGCGGTTTTCCACGGTGCGGATGAAGTTGGAGGCGTCGCTGAGGTCATCGAAGGTTCCGGTGTCCAGCCAGGCTGTGCCGCGGGGGAGGATCTCCACGTGCAGCTTGCCGCGCTCGAGGTAGGTCCGGTTGACGTCGGTGATTTCGAGTTCACCGCGGGCCGAGGGCTTGAGGTTCTTGGCGATTTCGATGACGTCGTTGTCGTAGAAGTACAGGCCCGGCACGGCGTAGTGGCTGCGCGGCTTTTCGGGCTTCTCTTCCAGCGAGAGGGCCTTGCCGTCGTCGTCGAATTCCACAACGCCGTAGGCCTTCGGATCGCGGACCCAGTAGCCGAACACCGCGCCGCCGTCGATGTCGGCGTGCCGGCGCAGCTGCGTGCCCATGCCCTGGCCGTAGAAGATGTTGTCACCGAGGACCAGCGCCACGGTCTCGTTGCCGATGTGCTCGGCACCCAGCACGAACGCCTGGGCCAGGCCGTCCGGCGAAGGCTGCTGGATGTACGTGAGGTTGACGCCGAACTGGGAACCGTCGCCCAGGAGCCGCTGGAACTGCTCCGCGTCATGGGGCGTGGTGATAATGAGGATGTCCCGGATGCCCGCAAGGATCAGCGTGGACAAGGGGTAGTAGATCATCGGCTTGTCGTAGACGGGGACGAGCTGCTTGCTGATGCCCAGGGTGATGGGGTGAAGCCGGGAGCCGGTACCGCCGGCCAGGATTATTCCACGCATAGGCCCAATCCTTCCGTACCTTGGCCGGTGACAGCAAACCAGGTGCCCGTTCCGGCGCGCGCAACGCGTGCTCAAGAGCGCACCCAGGGCAACCGGCGCCCGGGGTGCGGGGCCCTGCAAGGTAGAATTGTGGGTCTGGACTACGTGATGAAGGATGCCGGAATTGAGCGCAGCTGTACTGACACCCAAGGCAAAGCCGGCCCCGGCAGTGGGGAGCCGGCTGGACCCGCGGAAGAACAGCTTGAACCTCATCAGGCTGGTTCTCGCCTTCATGGTCCTGCTTGCCCATAGCTGGCACATCGTCGGCGCCGGCAACGGCTGGGGGTTCCGCGGCGAAAACCTTGGCGGCTGGGCGGTGGCCGGGTTCTTCGGCATCAGTGGTTACCTGATTACGGCCAGCCGCTTTGGCAGCGGGATCGGCCGGTACCTGGTGCACCGTGTCGCCCGGATCTTCCCGGGGTTCATTGTCTGCCTGATCGTCATGGCCTTCGGCTTCGCCCCGATCGCCTACGTGATCCAGCACGGCTCTCTGCACGGCTTCATGCAGACGCCCACTACGCCTTTGAATTCCATCTTCGCTAACCTGTCCCTGCGGATTGTCAGCTACGACATTGCCGGCACCCCGGCGGGCGTGCCTTATCCGGGGGCATGGAACGGCTCGCTGTGGACGTTGTACTTCGAGTTCATGTGCTACCTGCTGGTCGCCGTGATGGCGTTCATTCCCCTGGTCCGCAAGTCCCCGTGGCCGGTGGTGGCCGCGTTCATTGCCAGCGTGGCCCTGTGGGCCAACGTCGGCGTCCTCAAGCCCTACCTGCAGTCGAACCTGGACTTTGAACTCGCGGCACGCCTGATCCCGTACTTCCTCGGCGGCGCCGTGGTGCAGGTGCTCAGCAACAAGATCGGCATCCACAAGGTGGCCGGCCCGGTCTCGATCGTGCTGGCTGCCCTGTCGATCTTCTTCGTCGACGGCTTCGGCGGTCAGCTCGCCGCGCCCTTCATTGCTTACGGGCTTCTCTGGATTTCCACGTGGCTGCCGCAGCCCGCCGTTGTGGGCCGTCATGACATCTCCTACGGCGCCTACATCTACGCGTTTCCCGTCCAGCAGCTGCTGGCGGTGTTCGGCGCGTACCACTGGGGCGTCGCGTGGTTCACCGTGGCGGCCACGCTGTGCACGATCCCGTTCGCCGCGGCCAGCTGGTTCTTCGTTGAGCGCCCGGTCATGCGGCGGGCCAAAAACGCCGGCTGACCGGAAGCCACGTCCCGGGCCCGCATCCCATGAGCGGACCCCGGGCGGCTAGTGCCGGGCACCTAGTGCCGGGCGGCTAGTGCCGGGCGCGCCGCCCGGAGACTCCGCGCACGCCGTCCGCCATGCCACGGAAGGCGTTGGCCAGGCGGATCCCGCGGCCTGGGGCCAGCAGCGTGACGATCGCCAGGTGGCGGTAGTCCGCCAGCAGGCCCTTGAGCGTCCACAGCGGAAAGCGCCGGCCGTACTGGCGTGCGAGCAGGATCCGGTTCCGGAAGAGGTAGTAGTAGCGCCAGTCCGCGGCCGTCCTGATCTTAAGTGGCCGGCCCGCGACGGACACGTCGCGGCCAAAGACGTTGGCTGTGGCCGGGCTGCCCAGGGCATGGTTGAGCGCGGCGTTGGGGGCCAGCACGGTGCGGAGACCCGCGGCCTCGCACCGGAGGTGGAACTCGCTGTCCACGCCGTCGATGAACAGCGGGCCCTGGAAGAGGCCCACCTTTTCGAGGACCGGCACCGGCACCAGCAGTCCTGACTGGATGGGTTCCCCGCCGAGCTGGATGCCGTTCAGGACCGGGCCTCGGCGCACCGGCAAGCCACGGACCGACGCCGGGGCAACCATGCCGACCGGGACGCCGGCCCCGGCGGCGGCCGCTGCGGCGGTGAGAAGCGCGTCGACGTAGCCGGGGTCCAGCAGCGAGTCCTGGTCCATGGTCAGGATGTAGTCGGGCTTCGGGGCGGCCGCGAGTGCCGCGGTGATTCCCGCGTTGAGCGCAGCGGCGATGCCGGAGTTCTCGGCGAGCCGCACCACACCGCAGCCCAGGCTTTCCAACGCGGCCAGGATCCGGGCGGTGTCCCGGGGGCTGCCGTCGTCGACGACCACCACCGCGTCAGCCTGGGCGAGCAGCGCGGCGGCGTTCGCCAGCACGCCGTCGTCGGGGTTGAACAGGGAAACGACGGCAGTAGTCCGGGGCACGGGAGCGTCCGTTCGGGTCAGGCGGGCTGGACGTCGGGCTGGGCGTCGATCCAGGTGGCGAGCCGGTCGATGCCCTGGGCGAGGTTGTACTGCGGGGTCCACCCGAGCACGTCCTTCGCCGCCGTGATGTCCGCCCACGCATGCCGGACGTCGCCCTGCCGGTACTGGCCGGTGACATGCGGCGCGGGCGCGTTGTAGTGCTGTGCGATGAGCTTCGCGGCGGTGCCGATGGTCTGGAACTCGCCGGATCCGATGTCCATGGGCTCGCCCTGGACCGTGGGGGAGACGGCGCCGGCGACAATCGCGGAGGCAACGTCGTCGATCAGGATGAAGTCGCGGCGCACTTCGCCGTCCTCGTACAGCGGAATGGACTTCCCGCCCATCGCCATGCGGCAGAACAGGCTCATGATGCCGGTGTACGGGTTGATCAGGGACTGGCCGGGACCGTAGACGTTCTGCAGCCGCAGGATGACGGTCTCAACACCATAGGACTTGGCCCAGGCCTGCAGGACATGTTCCTGGGCCAGTTTCGTGGCGCCGTAGACGCTCACGGGAGCCGGGAACGTCACGGAGGCCTTCATCGGCAGCGGGGTGGCGCCGGGGAAGTCCCACTGGGCCTGGTCCAGGGTGGCGCTGGTGCGCTGTCCCGGGTAGAAGGCCTTGCCGGCGGCGTCGCTCCAGGCACCCTCGCCGTACACGGCGCGGCTGGAGGACAGCACGATCCTGCGCGGAAGTTTGCCGTGGCGGTTGAGCCCGTCCAGCAGCTGCGACGTGCCCACCACGTTAACGTGCGTGTGCCGGGTGGACTCTTCGAGCGACTGGCCCGTTCCGGTCTCAGCAGCCAGGTGGATGACGACGTCGGGGGAGTGCTGCGCCAGGACCGTGTCCCACGTCTGGGCCTCGGCGACGTCGGCAACGATCAGTTCCGCCCGAGCGTCAAGCTCCGCCGGACGCTCGCCCGTGGCATGGATCTGCGGGTGGAGGCTGTCCACCACGACTACGCGGTCGAAAGCGTCGGCGAGGGCGGCGGAAATGGCGCAGCCAATGAAACCGGCGCCGCCGGTGACAAGGACGGTTCCGCCTGGGCGTGCGGAGGTTTCGGAAGAAGTCACAGCGGACCTTTCGTTGCGGGGCGTTTACTTGCCGAAGGAGTGGCGCACGAGCGCGCTGACGGCTGTGGAGTTGCGGTCCAGGACGGCCTGGGGAAGCAGAGAGAGGGCATGCGCCCGGGACGTGAGCCTGAGCTTGGCGGCGCGCTTGGCCCGGCGCCAGCCGAGAGCGTCGGCCTGCTCCGCGGACAGGGCGAAGTATTCGCGTTCGCCGGCGAATCGTGAACCGTCAACGAGCTTGGTCGAGGAGGCGCTGTTGGAGTGCCGGCGGTACTGGAAGCACACCGTGGGCTCGATCAGCAGCTGATCGCCCTTGTAGATCATGTCCATGATGAGGGCGAGGTCCTGGATGATCGGGAACCCGTCCCGGAAGTCCACTTCGCGGATCTTGTCGGTCCGGAACGCGAGGGAGGGCCAGTACAGCCAGTCCCCGTGCATGAGGTTGCTGGCAATGGCCTCACCGGCGATGAGCTGCTTGCCTTGTCCCCTGGGACGGACGATCTTCTGCTTCACGGAGTCCGCCAGCGTGGCCACCACCTGGCTCTGTTCATCGATGACCTGGACCCCCGGCTGGATGATCGCCGCGTCGGGGAAGCGCCGATGGGCGGCCAGGATCACATCAACGTAGTTCGGCAGCAGGACATCGTCGCAGCCCAGGATGACCATGACCTCCTGGGTGGCCATCCCGACGCACGTGCGGTAGTTCTCGGTGATGCCGGCATTGACGTCTTTGCGGATGTAGCGGACTCGCTCATCCTGGATCCCGGCCATGTACTCGGCAATGTCCGTCCCGGGGTAGGCGTCGTCCACGACGGTCAGGAGCCAGTCGCCGTTGTCCTGGGCCAGGACGCTGCGGACGGTTTCCTTCATGTAGCCGGGGTCGCCCCAGTAGGGAATGAAAATATCGAGGGGCATCTTAGGATTCCGTGCTTTCGGCGGGACGGTCGGTGACGTGCGCGCGGGCCTGGGCCGCCGGCGCGGCCTCACCCGCGAGCGGATTTCCAAGGGGATTCTTGCGGGAGTCCGGGAGGGGATTCGGGACCGGATCCGGGCGGCCCGCATCCAGCGCGGACAGGTGGCGGTGCTGCTCCAGGGACTCGAGCTGGGTGCGCAGGATGGCCACCTCCTCCGCCAGGGTCCGGGTTTCGTCCTCCACGACAGAGATTTCCCAAGACAAGTGCAGGCAGACGCCCAGCAGCATGAGGATGCTCATGGCGAACAGCAGGTTGGAGGGAATCTGGACGCCGACGAATTCGGCAACGATGTTCAGCAGCCGGGGGAACGCGGCCAGGACCAGGGTGGCGACGCCGACCACCAGCCAGAGGACGGCGTACTTCTCCCGGAGCTTTTTGCGCCGAAGCATCTCGATGACCAGGGCCACGATGGCAAGCGCCAGCAGGAAGGCTGCGATGTTTCCCATGTCCTAGGCTCCTGCGGGTTCAGCGGCCCGGGTGGCCAGGCGTGTGGGTTTCCGGGTAAGGGCGAAGAGCAGGGCGAACACGGACCTTCCGAGGTAAATGGCTGCCTTGACGGGGTTGTGGCTTGGCTTGCCGCCCTGGCGTGCCCGCATCTCCACAGGCACCTGCGTGACCGTGCAGCCCGAGCGGATGGCCACGACGAGCGAGTCGATCGTGTCGCCCAGGTATTCGGCGGGATAGTGGTCAAGGTATTGGGCGACGGCGCGCTCGTTGGCGGCCCGGAAGCCGCTGGTGACGTCCGTCAGGCGGGTCTTGGCGAGGCCGGAAATGACCTTGGCCAGCAGCTGCATGGCCCACTTCCGGGGGCCGGTGACCTTGTATTCGCCGCGGTCGGCGAAGCGGGCGCCGATGGAGATGTCCGCGTGCTGGAGGCCGGCGAGGACTTCGTCAATGTTCCGGGGGTCGTGTTGGCCGTCCGAGTCGACCTGGATGACCTGGACGTAGCCGAGGCGTTGGGCGTACTTGAAGCCGGCCCGCATGGCGCCCCCGACGCCGAGGTTGAACGGCAGGTTTAGGACGGTTGCACCGGCCGCTGCCGCCTCCTGCGCCGTCGAGTCCGTGGAGCCGTCGTTGACGACGAGCACGTCGTAGCGGGCATTCGTGCGGAGGACTTCCCGCACGGTGCTGCCAACCACGGCGCCTTCATTCCAGGCAGGCATGATCACCAAGACGCGCGGGGAGGGTAGGGCTTCCATATCGTCCAAACTATATCAATTGCGTGCAGGGTCCTCGCTGGCGGCGGCCGCCCGGGCGGCATCGGGCGCTGCCTGCTTCAGCGCAGGCGCCGTTCCAACTCCGCCGGGATCCGCCCTGTCGAGCCCCGGACCGCGTCCGTGAACCCTGCGACGGCGGCGCGCAAAAGCTTGGCGCGGCCCGGGCTGAAGGTGAAGCGCAGGATATGCGCCTTCAGTTCCTCCACGAGGCGCCGCAGCACCCAGCCCGGATACTTGCGCAGGTAGCGCAGGGTCAACAGCGTCCCGTTCCGGCAGATGTAGTAGACCCGGCTGGGCGAGTGGTAGTTATACGAAATTTCCCGGCCCAGGACCCGCACCGGCCGGCCGAAGAGCCGGCCGGGCTCGCGCTGTCCGAGGTCGTGGGCGATGTCACAGCCCTCACCCACCAGGACGCCGAGCCCTGCGGCACGGGTGCGCATGGTGAATTCGGAGTCGACGCCGTCGATGAACAGGGCCTCCTCGAAGGGGCCCAGCCGGTCCACGGTGGAGCGCGGGATGAGGAAACCGGACTGCATCGGATCGAAGGCGTGCACGAACCGGCCGTCGGTGTGCAGGACGGGGATGGGGTGGCCGCTGTAGGAGGCGGCCGTCACGAATCCAACGCCCATGCCGGCGGCGGTGGCGCGGGCGTAGGTGGCCAGGCCCCGCCGGACGTACTCGCCGACGGGCCGCGAGTCCTGGTCCAGCGTGAGGAAGAAGTCCGGGTTCCAGCGCGTCCGCGCCGCCGCGACGCCGGCGTTCAGGGCTGCCGCGATCCCGGAGTTTCGCGGTTGCCGGACCACCAGGGCGCCGGCGTCCGCGAGGCCGGCCAGCACGGCTTCGGAGCCGTCCGGCGATCCGTCGTCCACGACGACGACGTGCGCCACCTGCTGCTGCAGGGCCCGCACGGTGTCGGTCAGGGACGGATCGGGGCGATAGGCGGCGACGACGGCGACGACGCTGGGGGACGGATCATTCGGCGACGGATTATTCGGCGACAACGGGCTCCATGCTTTCTTTGGCGAGCAGTCGTGACCCCGGGATCAGCAGGGTCACGAACAGGATAGCTTCGCTCAAGGCCATGCCCAGCGCGATGCCGGGGGCGTTCCCGATGGACCCGGCGTAGATCATGGCCGCGACCCCGAATACGGCGGAGATCAGCGTCCAGCGCAACACGAGGCTCTGCTGGCCTGCCGGAATGAGCAGGTTCCGGATGAACGGGGTGCTGGCACTGAGGAAGAGGAAGGCGAGACCGTAGTAGAAGCATAATTCGGTGGTTGCCTGGGCCTGTCCGGCGAAAAGGAGGCCGCTGACAAACGGTCCGGCGACAGTCAGGACCGCCGCGCCGATCACGCCGAGTCCGATGTGGGACCAGATGGCTGCCAGATGGCGTCGTTTGCGGCCGGACGCCCCGCGTTCGAGGGTCCAGCCCTGGAAGGCATTGCCCAGGGCCACCACGGTGAACAGGCCGAAGCGGTACAGCGTGTCGGCCGTGGCCAGGCTGCCGGACGCCGCCGGGGCGGTCGTGGCGGTGGCAATCGGGGTGGGCGTGGAGGCGTAGGCGTTGCCGGCGAGGCTGATGCCCGCCGTCCGGCCCTGGGCCCCGAGCTCCCGGAGGGCGCCACGGAGATCGCGCGGCCACCAGTTTCCTCCGGGGGAGTAGGTCCGGTGAAACACGATGAGGGAGGCCAGGCTCATGGCGGCGACCAGGGCCGTGTAGTACCAGAGCTGGTGGCTGATCAGCAGCACGGGGACGGCCAGGGCGGTGGCGATGAAACGCGGAACGGTGTCGTAGACGGCCAGCAGCCGCGGCTGGCCCAGCCCGATGCAGAACCACGATGGCGACATCCCCGCGAACGTGACCGCCCACGCCATGGCCACGGCTTCCCAGCGGAATGCGGGAACGGCCACGAGCGCGGCGACGGCGGCGGCGGCGGGCAAGGTGAGGACGAGCAGCAGCAGCCGGGTCCGGATGCTGCGCAGGTAGACCCGGGCGCGGTCGGCGCTGCTGGCCGCCCGGGCGACGGCGACGGGCCCGTCCACGTTCCAGCCCCACATCAGGATGGTGGCGGCGAAGGTGCCGATTGCCTGCCCCGAGATGACGCTGGAGATTCCTTCGCCACCGACGAAGCCGGAGATGACCGGGAGCAGCAGGAGCGGGGTGATCAAGGACAGCAGGGGCAGAATGGTGAACCCTGAAAGTCGTAGCAGTACGGTTCTCATTCGAGCCGGAATCCTTGTTTCTTAGACATCGTCCCTCGATCCTACGGGATGCCCGGCCGCTGCCCGGGGTCCCCTAGGATGGTGCAGATGAACGATCAGAACCGGTTGCCCGACGTTCCGCTCCGGGCCAGCATCTGCATGGCAACGTACAACGGCGCGGAGTTCGTGGAGGAACAGCTCGCCTCGATCCTGGCCCAGCTGGGCCCCGACGACGAGATCGTGATCGTGGACGACGCGTCCACGGATGACACCGTGGCGCGGATCCGGCAGCTCGCTGATCCCAGGATCCGTCTGATCGAGGCCGCCGCCAACCAGGGGTACGTCCGCTCCTTCGAGCAGGCCGTGCGGGCCAGCCGCGGCGGAGCGATCTTCCTGGCCGACCAGGATGACGTCTGGATCGGGGGCCGGCTGGACGCCATGCTGGAAGCCCTGGCCACGCAGGCCGTCGTGGCCAGTAACTTCGATGTGCTCGGCGGGGGCGACCGGCCCCCGATTCCCCGGCTCCGCGCGGCCGACAGCGGCCGCCACCGGGCCAACCTCTGGGGCATCATGGTCGGCTACCGTGCCTACTACGGCTGCGGGATGGCCTTCCGTCGCGAAGTGCTGCCCAGCTTTGTCCCGGTGCCCGCGTACCTGCACGAGTCCCACGACCTCTGGCTCGCAATCCTCGGCAACACCGCGGGCTCCATCCGTCACCTGGACGACTCGACCCTGCTGCGGAGGCTGCACGAGAGCAATGCCACCCCGCGCGGCTGGCGTTCGCTGCGCGTCATCCTGGCCGCACGGGTGGTGCTCCTGCGCCTCATGGTCGAGGCCCGGCGGAGGCTCCGCGCCGCGTCGGCGCGGACGTAGCTTCAAGAGTCCAGCCGTGGACCAAGAAGGCCCGGGACCTCTGCGGTCCCG